>CANJPX010000017.1 GCA_947476185.1 Bacteroidota bacterium | reverse complement strand
CCAAAAGAAAAAGACCGTCTTTTTCATTCTATAGATACACTGCCATGTGTTGGAAAGAAAGCTGAATGGGCTATTAAATGGATAGGAAACGGAACTTTCGCTGAAAGATTGATTGCTTTTGCTGCTGTTGAAGGCATATTCTTTTCGGGAAGTTTCTGCTCCATATTCTGGTTAAAAAAACGCGGATTAATGCCGGGATTAACCTTCTCAAACGAACTTATTTCCCGTGATGAAGGGTTGCACTGCGATTTTGCTTGTTTATTGTATTCCGAATTAGTTAATCAGTTGCCAAAAGAACAAGTAACTGCAATCATTACTAATGCAGTTGAAATTGAAAAAGAATTTGTTTCCGATGCATTACCTGTCCGCCTTATTGGAATGAATGCAGATTTGATGTGTCAATATATCGAATTTGTTGCTGACAGATTGTTAGTGGCACTTGGATGTGAAAAAGCATACAATGCAATCAATCCATTTGACTTTATGGAACTTATTTCTTTACAAGGGAAAACAAATTTCTTCGAAAAACGCGTAGCAGAATACCAAAAATCTGGAGTAATGGGCAAAAAAGAAGATAACGTTTTCAGTCTTGATGAAGACTTTTAAACACCCTTCGACTTCGCTCCGGGGGACAATGAATAATCCGGAGTGTGTCCCCCTTTGAAGGGGGCAGGGGGATGAAGGATTTCATAATGAGGAAACAAAAAATTATAACATACAATAAACAATAACAGCACAAAAAAAGTGCGTAAACAAACTAACAACTCAAACTCTAGACTAAAAATTTATGTACGTAATCAAAAGAGACGGCAACCGCGAATCAGTAAAATTTGATAAAGTAACAGCTCGCATCCAAAAACTTTGCTATGGCTTGGATCCTATTCACGTAACTCCAATAAACGTTGCCATGAAGGTAATTGAAGGAATCTACGAAGGTGTAACAACCAGCGAACTAGATAATCTTGCGGCTGAAACAGCTGCTTCGCTTACTACCAAACATCCCGACTATGCGCTATTGGCGTCCCGCATAGCTGTTTCTAACTTGCACAAGAACACGAATAAATCGTTCTCTAAGACGATGGAAGCGCTGTATAATTATATTGACCCAAAGACCGGTAAAAAGGCGCCCTTGATTGCTGATGATGTACATGAGATCATTCAAAAAAATGCTCAGGAACTTGATTCTACTATTATTTACGACCGCGATTTCGGATACGATTATTTCGGATTCAAAACATTGGAGCGTTCTTACTTATTAAAATTAAATGGTGTTGTTGCTGAGCGTCCTCAGCACATGGTAATGCGTGTTGCCGTTGGCATCCATAAAGAGGATATCGCTTCTGTTATCGAAACGTATAACTTAATGTCTGAACGTTGGTTCACACATGCTACCCCTACATTGTTCAACGCAGGAACACCAAAACCTCAAATGTCTTCTTGCTTTTTGTTAACAGTAAAAGATGATAGCATTGATGGTATCTATGATACACTAAAATCATGTGCAAAGATCTCACAAAGTGCCGGTGGTATCGGATTAAGCATCCATAATATCCGCGCTACAGGTTCATATATACGTGGAACAAATGGCACTTCAAACGGTATCGTTCCGATGTTACGTGTATTCAACGACACAGCGCGTTATGTTGATCAAGGTGGTGGAAAACGTAAAGGATCTTTTGCAATTTATTTAGAACCTTGGCATGCTGATATTTATGAATTCTTAGATCTCCGTAAAAACACAGGAAAAGAAGAAGCACGTGCGCGTGACCTGTTCACTGCAATGTGGACACCGGATCTGTTCATGAAACGTGTCGAAGAAAACAGCACATGGTCATTGTTCTGTCCGAATGAAGCACCCGGATTAGCAGATTGTTGGGGAGCCGAATTTGAAGCTCTATACACACGCTATGAGCAAGAAGGTCGTGCCCGCAAAACAATTCAGGCGCGTGAATTATGGGCTGCTATCATCGATTCACAAATTGAGACAGGCAATCCATACATGTTATACAAAGATGCTTGCAACGGAAAAAGCAACCAACAAAATTTGGGTACAATCAAATCTTCGAACTTGTGTACCGAAATTATGGAATACACTTCCGCAGATGAAATTGCAGTGTGTAACCTCGCTTCTATTGCATTGCCACGATTTGTTGAAAACGGAAAATTTGATCATCAGAAATTATTTGATATCACGTATGTGATCACTAAAAATTTAAATAAGATCATCGACAGAAATTATTATCCTGTTGCTGAAGCGCGTAACTCAAACATGCGCCACCGCCCGATTGGGATAGGCGTGCAAGGATTAGCAGATGCATTCATATTAATGCGCTTCCCATTCGATTCTCCGGAAGCGGTAACATTGAATAAAGAAATTCACGAGACCATTTATTATGCAGCAATGACTGCTTCTAAAGATCTTGCGAAATTAGAAGGACATTATGAAACATTCCCGGGCTCACCAGTTTCAAAAGGAATTTTCCAATTTGATATGTGGAATGTAACTCCATCTCCACGCTGGGAGTGGGATATTTTGAAAGAAGAAGTGAAAACGCACGGTGTTCGCAACTCATTGTTGCTAGCCCCGATGCCAACGGCTTCCACTTCACAGATCTTAGGTAATAACGAATGTTTTGAGCCCTACACTTCAAACATATATTCAAGAAGAGTATTGTCAGGAGAGTTTGTGATCGTGAACAAACATTTATTGAAAGACCTTGTAAAATTAGGCATCTGGAATGATTCATTAAAAAATAAAATCATCATCGCAAATGGATCCGTACAAGGAATAAATGAAATTCCTGATAATGTAAAAGCCTTGTATAAAACTGTTTGGGAAATTTCTCAAAAGGTAATTATCAATATGGCCGCTGATCGAGGAGCATATATCTGTCAATCACAATCGCTGAATTTATTTGTTCAGGATGCAAACTTCGCTAAACTTTCTTCTATGCATTTTTATGGATGGAAAGCAGGTTTAAAAACCGGAATGTATTATTTACGTACAAAAGCTGCTGCTGATGCAATTAAATTTACTGTGGATACCTCTGCTGCAAAAGAAATTCCTGAAGGAACAGTTGTAGCTGCCACAGAAGTATTAGGAAATGAAGACGTATTGGTAATGGAGCGCCAGCAACAAATTAGCGCAGATCGCCAGGCAATATTAGAAGCGGAGGCGCAAAAAGCTGCTGAGGTTGCTGCACAATTGAGTTGTTCATTGGATAACCCGGATGCTTGTGAAGCTTGTGGCAGTTAATATTTTAAATGCACAGAAGCCTCCTACAAAGAGCGAAAAAGGTATAGTGCATTTTAAAACAACACCTTGATAACAATCACCACTAAACTAATGCTTAATTAAATAGAATAGTTTAGTTTTACAGAACTAACCAAACAAAACAAAAACTATGAAAAAAATCTACACATCAATTTTAGTCTCCGGAATGATGTTTTCAACAGTTGTCTTCGGTCAAACCGACAAACAAATGTCAACTGAAACTCTTAATTCCCAACAAAAACAAAATATCCTTGCAGAGGTAAAAAATGCTCCTGTAACAATGGATCATCAAAGTAAATTACCAACAGTTTGCGATTCGTTAACTGCTGCAACAGCAGCGGGAAACAGCTTTAGCGGAAACATGTTTGACATCGCTGTCGCAAGTGCTGTCACTCTTGAAACATTCAGTGTTAGTGTTGATGCTGGCACATGGAACATCGCGATCTTTTACAAAGCGGGTACATTTGTAGGTAGCGAAACTTCTGCTACAGGCTGGATCTTCTTAGATTCTGCAATGGTTACTTCTACAACAACAGGTGCAGGTGCATTTTACAAAGTTCCTGTGAGTCTGAATCTTTCCTTAGCTGCAGGGACATACGCTTTTTATGTTACAGCAACAGATGCAGGTGC
Organism: Bacteroidota bacterium; assembly: GCA_947476185.1. Lineage (GTDB taxonomy): Bacteria > Bacteroidota > Bacteroidia > 2-12-FULL-35-15 > 2-12-FULL-35-15 > 2-12-FULL-35-15. The sequence goes on along the minus strand of CANJPX010000017.1, from coordinate 44,914 downwards.
TACATTTAATTATACAAACGGAACAACTTTAGGTGCAACTCTAAGTTCAGATGCCTACCTTTCTATTAAAGAAGGAAATGGTGGATCATACCCATTTGGTGTAACTTTTAGCCCACGTGTGTTTAACGGAAGAGCACACTATTGTGTAACCACTTCAGGTATCGAAGAAAACAACAGCCTTCCAACGGTTGAGTTATTCCCAAATCCTGCCAGTCAATCAGTATCAGTTGATCTGTCAGCATTTAATGGTAACAATGTTTCTATCAGTATTATGAATACGTTAGGTCAACGCATGGAATCCTTTTCCTTAATGGCAAATGGTGTAAAAACATTGAATCTTGATGGTTACTCAAAAGGATTGTATTTTGTTCAAGTAGAAATGAATGGAAAGACTTCCACTTCTAAATTGGCTATCAAATAACCAGTAATCAGTAAATGAATAAAAGGCGCCATTTGGCGCCTTTTTTCTTTCCAGGTAATTCAAATTTGCTTTCAAGTTTATTAATTCTACTTTTGAAATTGTACTCGTTCATAAAAAAACTCAATTCAAATATATTCAAAGGAATTATTAAGTCCACAGAACTATTCGATGTTACATTGTCCAACCCTCCATTTCACTCTTCGCTTGCAGAAGCTCAGGAAGAATCTATTACGAACTCGAAAATGTAAATCCTTTTGAAGTAAGAACAAGTGAAATGAAACAAGGAAATAAAACAAGCAGAATCGTGGCTTGCACATTTCTAAATCCCACTCAGCAAGAAGAATGCCGCTTAAAACGCTGGACCCGTTAACATAAAAATATAAGTCCAAAAGCAAAACCTCTATTTTACTTTTTATTATCTTTACAGCACATCCTCTCACAGCAGATAATCTATTTATCTCATGAAAAAAAAACTGACCATTTTATTTTTGGTTTTTTTGGCTTATAAAACCTCTGCACAAAAAGACAAGATATACAAATCTTTTGAGGAAGCTTTTAGAAATCCTACACAGGTATTTCATATAAAGATTGCATTCAAACACCTTGATTCAATACCTTCCGATATTTATAAATTAGTTAATTTAGAAAAGCTGGTTCTCAACAACAATGACCTAAAAACAATTCCTCCAGGACTTTGTTTGCTCCCTAATCTGAAAGAATTAAATCTGTTCAGAAATAAACTCACTTCTCTGCCAGAAAACTTTGGAGACTTTAAAAAATTAGAAAAATGTATTTTAAGCGGCAATAAATTGAAACAGCTTCCTGAAAGCATTGGTCAGATAAAAACATTAAAAGAGTTATCAATAAAAGACAATATTCTTACTTCGCTGCCAAACGAAATTTGTAACTTAAGTAAACTGGAACAACTTTTTTTATCCTATAATGATATTCAGACACTCCCAGACAGTATTGGGAAACTGATACTTTTAGAACAACTGTACCTCGACAACAACAATCTTCTTTCTTTTCCTGAAAACGCATCAAAACTTGTCAATCTGAAATACCTATATATCGGAAGAAATGAAATGGTCCAATTCCCTTTAGCCATCTGCAAAATGGTACATTTACAAGAATTAAATGTTGCTTATTGTGGTTCAATGGGTTTTTTTCCGGATTGCTTGAAAAATATTGAACGGCTAGATCTATTGATCCTTGACAGTAGCCAAACGCTCCCTTTTCAGCAATCGCTCTTTCACAATCCGGCATTAAAAGTTATAGTACAATAGATGATCCAAGTCGCTATAAAATATTTATCAAACAATTCTTAGGACAAATGAATTCTATTATCACTAATTTTGACTACCGGAATTTTCGTTTTAAAAAACTAATTATCATGAAAAATATCTTCATTTTACTACTGCTACTCCTAACTATCGTCAGCATTGCGCAAAACATTGATTATGTAAAAGTAAATGTAGAATATACGCGTTTACCGCTAAAGCCTGTGAACAAAGAGGTGAAGAATTATCAGCCATTAATAATTATTGATTACTTGCAAAAAGCAGAACAACAAAAGGCAGATTATCAAACAGCCTTAACTAAATCTGAAACTGATTATCAATTGGCATTAAAACAATATTTTGAAAAACGAAAACAAGATTCTCTTTCTTATGAGAATAGTTTAAATGTATGGTTTCGTTTAACACCTCAACAACAAGCAGTAACTCCACGACCACTAATGCCTTCATCACCGATCCCCACAAAAGTTGCTACACCGGAACCTTTACTGGAAAAGACTTTTAACACGGAACTATTAACATCTACTTATATTAAACTGGAAGGATTTTCCAAATTACCTGAAAAAGCATTGATCATTCAGATGAATTTAAGTGGCTTCGAAAAAGATGAAGCTAAAAGTACCACTCAAAAAAAGCAAATAAAAGGTGCTGACGGAAAGACGATTGAAACAAACGTTTTCGTTTTTCAATTCAACTACCGTCACATAATAAAAATAAAGATCATCCAACCTGATGGAAAATTTATTATGGATGAAGCATTTAGTCCATCACTTAGTTTCTCAACCTATACATCCAAAGATTTTGCCACACAGGCAGAGTTAGATGCCTATTGGAAAACAGCACAAGCTTCTGAAATCTCAAACACTCAGGAAAAAATTGTCCTCGACAATTTGAGATCAATAAACGAAATGTTAAATAACAATTACGGCTATGTTAAACAAAATCGCCTTGTCCCGGTTGGTTATGTGAATGAGAAAAAATTATATGATGATTTTAAAGAGGCTTTAAACAATGCTAAAAATGCATATGCATTAATTGGTAAAAAAGAAACCAATGTGCAAGGAGAAGAATCTTTACGCAAAGCAATTACTCTCTGGGAAACGGCTTTAAAAGAAAGTAATCCCGGTAACAAAAAAGCAAGAGTTGACGAAGATGTCACAGAATGCTTGCTGATGGATCTTTCCGAATCTTATGTGTGGCTGAACGATTTTACAAAAGCACAGGAATACCTGACAAAATTAGATTCTTTCAAAATTTCTATGAAAGAAAAAGGATATAAGAATAGTACTAAAGTTTTTTTAGCTGATCAGAATTTGCGGGTTCTTGCTAATAAATAATATTGGTCAAAAATTAAAAATATGCACGTACTTGTGCACCACCGGTATGTATAATTTTTGTGCCTTCCGATCTTCTGCCATCATAAGTTAAACTTAATTGTAAATTATTAGATAGGGTTCTCTGATATGAAACGCCCCAGGTAATATTTTGTCCGGTTTTTAATGCATCCAGCATTTCAAATGCCAATGAGGTATTTTGCACTCCATTAAATTTAATCTGAATAAAATTTGCTTTCATATTCAAACTTCCTTTTTGCAATACATTATATTTTATCTCGGCACCATAATCTTGCAACACCGCCTTTTGTCCGCCATACTCACCTTTATTTTGTTTCTCTGTATATTTAAAAGACAGGGTTGCCCGGAAAGCTGTATTTGGCTGATAACTAATTTTTGGCTCAGCCTCGTAATAGGTAATCGCATAATTTCGTGCCGGGAAAAATTGAGACCGACTTGTTTTACTTCCATTCTTGTAAGACAAATTCCAACTAAACTCCTTACTGATATTCCATCGCATACGGACTTCGTCATACTTATTTTGACGCGTATCAAATCCGTTTACCAATAAAACTTTATTACTTGCATCCTGATAGGATAGATCTAATCCAAATACAGGACTCATTTGGTTTATGAATAAGGTATTTCTGAAAGATGAATTTAATGTTACCAATGTCTTAAAGGCAGCCGCACTGGTATCGTTCGAAATTGTTAAAAATGGATTATACGCTTTTGACAAATCATTTTCTGTTGACTTCCGATCAGCACGGTAAGTTGCCTGATCTGAAAAACGAGCGATAAATTTTTTGAATCCAGTCTTGTTTCCCCACAATGCAGACGGCTTCAGGGAAAGTGTCTGACTAAATTGATTATTATAAACTTTCAAATAATCGTTTGTCGGTGTGTATACTTTAATGTAATCGGCAGTATTCGGGAAAGTCGCAATTTCAAATTCTCCTAATTCTTTAATACCATTTCCATTGTAATCGTTCCACACATAAACCCCCTGCCCAACAGCGACCAATATATATGAATACTCCTTTTTTATTTCCAAACCTGAACCGATCTCATAAAAGGTACTTGAAAAAATTACGCCCTTCAACAACCGGATAGTATACTCTGCACGGGCAACCAATGAGTTGTCTGGTTTTTGAGTTGTAAGAGCCGGATCTCTGATCTCGAGTACACGATAAGCTACATTTATTTTCAATTGACTATTTGGATTTTTTATGAGATCTAAAAAGCCACCATAACTTTCAGCAAAGGCGGTAGAGGCAAGATGTGTTTCGCCCGAGTTATTTCTAACAGCATAATCTGTCCGCTGCTTATAATTGATGCCGTATCTGTTTTTTGTTGTGTCTGCATTTTGCATGTAGGCTTGCCACTCCCAGAATTGATAACTATTTGAAAGAAGTGAATCCTTTTGAGTTAAGGCAAATTTATTTTGTTCGAATTCATCTTTTAACCCGACAGTCAACCATTTTATTTTTTGAGAAACACCGCTTTTGTGCCTATAAAAATTAGAGTTAACAGTACTTGATGAAGTCAATAAACTTCCATCGTACAAAACAGCAAATCCTTTTTTAGAAAGAGCAATACTTGCATTCTGCTTATTCGCAGTATATTTTTTTCCTTCAAGAAACGAATTGAACTTATATCCGATCGAACCAACGCCTTTCTTTGCAAACCCAACAGAAATGCCAATTATATGCTGATCATCGGCTTGTAAAAGATTGCCCTTATTCCAATCCCGCTCAAATTCAATACCACGGTAGCGCTCTATCGGAGAAAAATATTTTTGCACGTATTCGTAATTTACATTAGTAAGTATAACTAGTGGTGATGCCGAATCTTTTTTAATATTGAATAACGGCTTCGCATTATCAAAATTTAATTTCAGTCCGTATCCTACATCATCATTGCTGTTTGCCGATGAAAATGTATTGATATCATTTTTACTTACTGCAGCCTCAACAGCGAGTTTACTATATTTACTAAACGCATATTCAAAGCCGGCTGTCACCATTTGTTTTTGCTTTGGAGTTACAAGTTGCATCACGGGTTCATAACTACCATACAGTGTATCTCCTGTTATGCTTGGAGCGACCCATTGAAAAACTTTTCCATTCGCACTGGAGGCGATTTGTATATAGTTTCCTTTATTCGGACCTACGTTACTAAAAGAAACACGGTAATGCGCACTATCACTAATGGTGCTGTAAACAAAAACATTTGAATATGTTTGCACACCAACTATAGTGTCCATTTTCTGGTACAACACTTCGTTGCTATTAAATGCCACACTATCGAAACTAGGAACAACTGCTAATGATACTGTATCCCCAATATTGGATAATAATTGCTTTTGTGCTGGTGACAGATCTTGCTGTAAAGGTTGGTTTTTACTGTCTTGTTCGGAATAAATATGCAAATGCAATTTCAATTTATCTTGTTCATAATCATTTGCAAAATGAAAAAGAGAACGTGCATAATTTTTATCAGAATACTGAAATTCCACAACAATGCGTTTATCTTTTGTGATGAGTTGCCTGGCAGTAAATGTGATTTCTGAAGTGTTATAATTTATTACATAGTCATTCTCCTGTCCCCTATCCATAAGCCTTCCATCAATATAAACTTTTTCTGTTCCTGATAAAATTATAATATAGGGCTCGTTTTCTGCTCCACGCAAACGGTACGGACCTTGATTATTCTCGATTCCCTGAATTTGGTTTCTGGCGAATTTTCCACGCGAAACGGCCGCACTGAACCCCGTTGCATAAACGCCCTGCTTACTTTTATCTTTTCTATCTCCGTTTATTTTTTGAGACGTTGAAAACCCCACCCCTTGAGCCTTTTTATTGAAATTCATAAAATATCCGCTCGGACGTGTTAGCTGAAAATCACCTGCAATTAATTTTGTATTTTTATTGGAAAGCTGAATGAACACCTTGTCAAACTCTTGTAATTGCTGAGTATTCCCATCCGGCTGTATAGGAATATTGTTATCTGTTGCCGCCAAAAGAATATCAATGTTATTGTTGAGATGACCGGATAATTGTAAATTTAAATTTGAGTTCACCACCACATCCTGATTGTTCCCAAAAGAGATCCCGCGTGATATACTGCCACTTTTATCCAAGCCGTCCATTTTAAAGATATCATCGCTCTTCGACTGAATATTGTAACTGAATGGATTAGTATTCCCATTCAGATCAGGCTTTATCCGTTTTATGTCTTTGTGTTTTGTTTCCGAAGAAAATAAATATGGAAAGGTTTTATAATTTGCCTTCAGACTATCAGAAGCAATATTATTCTCCCGCAGTTTTTTTCTATTAAAAATCACAAACCCTTCCACCAGATCTAATTTATAAAGAGATGTATCAAGCGCTGTTCCGTCGGAAGCTGTAAGTTTAAAAGATCCTGGAACCAGGCTTAGTGAATCAAGTTTTAATGTATCCGAAGCAGCAGAAAAAGATTTAAAATGACTATTTCCCGTATTCTGCGAAAAACCGCAAATACAGAAAAAAAGAAAAAGAAAAATCGCTATTATTCTACGCACTATCACAAATTTAAAAGTACAAATTATGTACGAACAAATGCATTTTATACATTTGTTCAAATTTTCTGCCTAACGAAAATCAAATCATTTACAAACCTATTATATACGCTCAAAAATGACAAAAATTATAACATACAACCTGAATGGTATCCGTTCAGCTATGAGCAAAGGTTTGATGGATTGGCTGAAAGCTGCCGATCCTGATATTTTATGTGTTCAAGAGTTGAAAGCAGAGCCAGGTCAATTAGACCTGTCTGTCTTCGAAAATGCCGGTTACCACCACTTCTGGTATCCTGCTCAAAAAAAAGGGTATAGCGGAGTTGCCATTTTCAGTAAAATAAAACCAGATCACATTGAATATGGCTGCGATATTGCGGAATATGATTTTGAAGGGAGGGTTATCCGTGCCGATTATGGCGATGTTTCTGTAATGAGTGTTTACCATCCAAGCGGAAGCAGTGGAGAGGAAAGACAAGCCTTTAAGATGAAATGGCTATCCGATTTTAACGATTATATCACAAAGCTGAAAAAGGAACGGCCAAAACTTATTATTTGTGGCGATTATAACATATGTCATCAACCGATAGATATTCATAACCCTAAGAGTAATGCCAATAGCAGTGGCTTTTTACCTGAGGAGCGTGAATGGATCGACTTGTTTATGAAAACCGGATTTATTGACAGTTTCCGGCATTTCAATAAAGAGCCGCACAATTACAGTTGGTGGAGTTTCAGGGCTAATTCCAGAGCCAAGAATTTAGGTTGGCGCATTGATTATAACCTGGTAAGCCACAATTTAGAAACAAAAATGAAAAGAGCAACAATATTGTCCGAGGCTAAGCATTCAGACCATTGTCCAGTGGTATTGGAGATAGATTTTTAAGATACCACTGACTAAAAATTTGCCCTTTTCATTTTGTAGACCATAAGCCTGTTTTGATAAGGCCTCCGGTAGATTGCCACAGCGAAATACACGAATTTGTAAGAAGTCTCTCATGAGCAAATAAAAAAACACGTATATAGATATGAAATTGGCATAATATCTATATATTTGTACCTCTGAAAAAAATATATACTCTCAATATAACTAATATGAAAAAAGTAATTTACTTATTATTAATTGCAGGGCTTTTCGGATCATGTGGTGGCGGAACAACTACTACTGGTGAGTCTCGTGAAGCAAAAGGTGGCGTTTTTTATGGTGGCGTTTTTAAAATGAACGAAGTTGAAGATTTTCGTAACCTTTACCCTTTAAACATTACCGAAGTAACATCTCATCGTATCGCAAATCAAGTATATGAAGGCTTAGTAAAGCTTTCCCAAAATGATCTGACAGTTCAAGCTTGCTTAGCAGAAAAGTGGGACAAAAATGCAGATGCAAGTCAATGGACATTCCATTTACGTAAAGGAGTGAAATTTCATGACGACCCTTGTTTTTCTGATGGAAAAGGTCGTGAAGTAACAGCAAAAGATTTTGTTTTTTGTTTTGAAAAATTATGTTCTTCCAGTCCGGAAAATCAACAGTTTGGAAACACCTTTAAAGATCGTGTAGTTGGCGCTAACGAATATTTCCAATCGACCTTAGATAAAAAACCTTTAGCTGGAGGAGTTTCCGGCATTAAAGCAGTTGATGATTACACCATTCAAATTAACCTTCTTCACCCTTTTGCAGGATTCCTTAACATCCTAAGCACTCCGGGGTGTTGGGTTTACCCAAAAGAAGCATTGGAAAAATACACAATCGATATGCGGGTAAAGTGTGTAGGAACAGGCCCTTTCCAAGTAAAAAGTGTAAAAGAAGGAGAAGCTGTGATATTGGAACGTAATCCAAACTACTGGAACGTTGACGAATTTGGAAATCAATTGCCATATCTGGATGCAGTAAAATACACCTTCATCAAAGAAAAAAAATCTGAATTATTAGAATTTAAGAGAGGGAATTTGGATATGATCTTCCGCCTTCCGATCGAAATGATCCCAGATATTTTGGGTGAACTTGGTAGTGCAAAAGAAGGAAATGTGCCCTTCGAAATGCAGGTAGTTCCTGCTATGAGCACCTTTTACTATGGCTTCCAACACCAGAGTAATGTTTTTGACAAGAAAGAGGTTCGTTTGGCATTCAACTATGCTATTGATCGTGAAAAAATTGTAAATTATACGTTACAAGGTGAAGGAGTACCGGGAAGTTTTGGTATCGTCCCTCCTTGCTTTAAGGATTATGATACTAAAGCATTAAAAGGATACACATTCGATGTTGACAAGGCACACAAATACATGGCTACAGCAGGATATCCTGATGGAAAAGGTTTCCCAAAATTGACTTTGCAGATCAACAGTGGTGGCGGTGACAGAAATATCCAAACTGCCGAAGTGATCCAAAAAATGTTGAAGGAGAATTTAAATATTGACATCGAAATAAATGTAATGCCTTTCGCAGAGCATCTTGAAAGTTTAGAAACAGGTAAAGCATTATTCTGGAGATCAGGTTGGATAGCAGATTATCCGGACCCTGAAACCTTCTTGACATTGCTATACGGTAAACATGTTCCTGAAAAATTATCAGACAGATCTTATTTGAATACTGTTCGTTACAAAAGTGTAAGATTTGATTCTATTTTCTCTGCTGCAATGCAAGAAGTAGATGATAAAAAACGCTTTGATCTTTACCGCCAAGCTGACCAACAAATGATTGATGATGGTGCTATTATGCCAATATTCTATGATGAAAATTACCGTTTGGTTCAACCAAACGTTAAGAATTTCCCTGCAAATGCAATGGAATATCGCGATATGACCCGTGTTTATTTTGAGCCAAAACAAGAAAAAGCTGCTGCTAAAAAATAGACAATATTATTTTCTATTAAAAAACGCTATTCCGATATTTCTGAATAGCGTTTTTTATGCCCTTCATAATTATTAACAAATTTGTTTAATATAAATGTGGATAAACAATATCATCAGAGGTATTATCTTCATTGTTTATCAATAATTTTGTACTTAATTAAAAATTAAAAAAAATGAAGAACCCAATAAAGTATAGTCTCATTATCGCAATTTCTTGCGGAATATTTTCATGCGTTCCGCAACGAAAATTGGAAGAAGAGCAGACAAAACGCAAAAGCTGTGAATCGGAATTAGCGGCCTTAAAAACGAAAAGTCTGGAAGAGGAAGCTAAATTAGGAGAAAATGAAAAGCTGATTGCTGATCAATTAAAAGATATTGTCGGACTAAAAAAGGATACATCTGTTTTAGGGACAAGTTACCGAACACTGGTTTCTAAATACGATAAATTAAATCAGATCAATGAGCAGCTACTGGACAAATACAATCGTTTATTAGAAGGAAATCTGGCGGATACAAAGAAAATCTCCAACGAATTGCAAATGACACAAGAGCAGTTGCTAAAAAAACAAGACGAGCTAAAATTATTGGAAGCTCAACTTAATGCTCAAAAGAAAAGTCTGGATGATCTGAATGCTGAACTGAAAAGACGGGAAGCGAGAGTTGCCGAATTGGAAGACATCCTTAAAAGGAAAGATGATGCGTCAAATGAATTGAAGAAAAAACTTTCAGATGCACTTCTAGGATTTGAAGGCAAAGGATTAACGATCACGCAAAAGAATGGCAAAGTTTATGTTTCCATGGACGAAAGCCTACTTTTTGCTTCAGGAAGCACAACCGTTGAAGGAAAGGGTGTAGACGCATTAAAAAAAGTTGCGAAAGTATTGGAGCAAAACGCTGATATAAATGTAATGATTGAGGGACACACAGATGATGTTCCAATGGTTGGAAAAGGGGATATAAAAGACAATTGGGATCTGAGTGTAATGCGTGCGACATCCATCGTTAAAATTATCACAAAGAATAGTACCGTTGACCCAAAACGATTGACAGCTTCAGGAAGAGGCGAATACTTCCCGATCGATCCGTCAAAAACTAGCGATGCCCGCAAAAAGAATCGTAGAACGGAACTTATTTTAACACCTAAACTTGATGAGTTGTTAAAAGTTCTTGAATCAAATTAAATTATGATCATCTAATTGAAAGAGCTGAAGATTTTACTTCAGCTCTTTTTATATCAGTTAAAAATATTTTCTCCCATCTGTACCATTTTATTTTTTTTGCGTTTATATACTATAGAATAATTCTACCAAAATGAAAAAAACTATCTTCCTTTTCCTGACCGTCATTTACACCAATTTCTCCTTTGCACAGTTCGTTACAGAATTTTGGGATATCGCTCAGACAAAGAAAAAAAGTGAGCAAAATATGAAAGATGGTATGCAGGACGGAAAATTTTCTGCATGGTATGAAAATGGAGATATTGCCAAAGAAGGAAGTTTTATTCAGGGAAAAGAAAATGGAAAATTCCTATCCTATTATACCGGTAAAAAAGTAAAAGCAGAAGAAAATTATATCAAAGGCAAAAAAGAAGGTGCCTGGAAATATTGGTATATCAATGGAAACAAAGCACAAGAATCGTTTTTCAAAGAAGACAAACCTGATAGCACCTGGACCGGCTGGTATGAAAGCGGAAAATTAAAAAGTACCGAAAAATACAAAACAGGACAAAAAGACGGCACATGGATCTATTATTATGAAAATGGACAAAAAGAAAGTGAAGGGACTTTCAAAAACAATTTGGCCGAAGGGAATTATACAGGCTGGTACTCAAATGGAAACAAACAAAAAGAAGGTCAATATAAAAATGGAAAAGAAATAGGGCTATGGAAAGAGTACTTCCGGAGCGGTAAACCAAAACAAGAATTACAATTTGAAAATGCTGATGTCCTATTAATGAACCTCTGGTTCGAAAAAGGGGAACAGCCTATTATTAATGGGAATGGGAAATTCACACTAGCATACGATAATGGGAAAAAGAAGGGAGAAGGAAATTATAAAGAAGGAAGAATGGACGGGGAATGGATATTTTATATTCCTTCCGGAGAAAAAGATTTTTCTGTAAGCTATATGAAGGGCAAAAAGAATGGAAACTGCACCAATTGGTTCCAAAACGGAATCGTAAAAAGTGAAGGACCTTTCATGAATGATAAAAAAAATGGATACTGGAAATTTTATAATGAAGGAGGAAAAATTCAAATTGAGGGAAGCCTGACAGAAAATCAACGGACAGGGAAATGGGTCTACTGGTATCTTAATGCGTCGAAAGAGTCTGAGGGGTATTATAAGAACGATCTGATGGACAGTCTTTGGACGTATTTTTATAATGACGGCTCAAAATGGAAACAGGGGCATTACAAAGAAAATCTTAAAACTGATCTTTGGACCACCTGGTACGAAACTGGACAAAAATTGGAAGAAGGCAGTTATGCATTTGGAAAAGAAAACGGTACATGGTTTTCGTGGTTCGAAAATGGTGTCATGAAAAATGAAGGTAATTTCAAATTAGGTAAAATGGAAGGTAGCTGGAAAGCCTGGTTTCCTAATAAAAGTCCAAATTATGAAGGATTTTATAAAGATGACTTAAAAGATGCTTCTTGGAAATATTATTTCGACAGCGGCAAAATTAAAGAGGAGGGGACATATAAACAAGGCAAGAAAGAAGGACATTGGATAACCTGGACTCCTTATGGCTTCATAGAAAGTGAAGGAAATTATATTGATGAAAAGCCAAATGGTTTATGGACAAATTATTATGAAACCGGAGTAAAAGCAATGGAACAAACCTTTAAAGATGGGAAATTGAGCGGAGATTGCAGTGCATGGTATGAAGACGCGAAACTTAAGAGTACCACATCTTATACGCTGGTAAAAGATAAAAAGGGCTATAGAACTGAAAGTAAGCCAAACGGGAAATGGACCTATTATGATAAAAATGGAAATATCATGATGGAAACCACCTACAAAAAGGGAGAAAAAGTCAAATAATAATTACCTTTTCGGATGATAATGAGGGTCATGATGATGATGGCCCCTATTCTTCAAATTCTGGTGGTGCACTGCTTTTGCCTCATCCTCTTTTTTCTTACGGTTCCTCGCTAGAACAGTAGTGAACCAAGCAATTGCAATTACTATTGAAAACCCGACGATCATTATTATTTTCTCGATAATATCGTCTCTGCGGATCTTTTCATTTCTAATCCTGGTATTTTCCTCTTCTATTTTTCTGGCTTCTTCAAAAACTTTTGAAGTGTTTTTGATATCCGCCTGTCCGCTATTCGAAGCTGAAGTATCTGTTGCAGCAATTGAAGCAGAGTCAGGAGAGATAGCGAGTGCTGATTGTGTTGCAAAAAATAAAACAAGAAAAAGAAAAAGGAAAGTCCTTAGAACGCCTTCTCGACTAGTGTTACCTGTTTTTGTGTGTGTGATTTCCATAATATTATTTTAAAAAAAAATTTTTATGCAGAATCTTTAGCGAGTAGGTTATATCGCAAAAGTAGTTAAAAACCAATAGATTTTACATGATAAAGACGTAATTTTTTACTGAATAGTTGCCTAAAATAAATTTGACAAATAAGAAAGATTGCCTTATATTTGCATCGTTAAATAGAAGAACAATAAGTAGAGGGGACATGAGTCCCCTCTTTTTATTCATCTAACAAATATGATTTCAAAAGAAAAAATACAAACGTTAGCTGATCAAAAACTTGCTGAAAGCTCTAATTTCATTGTAGATATCAGTGTTAAGACCGGAAATAAGATAGTGATCCTTTTAGATAATGATAACGGTATTTCAATCAACGATTGTGTTGCAATGAGCCGACATATTGAAGAAGGGTTAGACAGAGAAGTAGAAGACTTTGAACTTAATGTTATGTCGCCAGGACTTATTGAACCCTTTAAAATTGTGCGTCAATATCAAAAGAATATAGGCAAACAAGTGGATGTGGTAACGAAAGAAGGGAAAAAGCTTAGCGGCAAGCTGCTGAAAGCCACAGACTTAGAAATAGCATTAGAGACAAGATCAAAGGAAAAAGTGGAAGGAAAAAAAGGGAAACAACTAATTATCAATAATATCATTTTATCATTTAACCAAATCAAAGAAACAAAAATTGTAATATCATTTTAATTATTTAAAACAATGGAAAGTATTAATTTAATTGAATCGTTCTCAGAATTCAAAGAAGTAAAAAACATCGACAGAGCAACATTAATGAGCATCATTGAAGATGTCTTCCGTAGTATGCTTTTAAAAAAATACGGATCTGATGAAAATTTCGACATCATTGTTAATCCGGATCGCGGAGATATCGAAATTTGGCATAACCGTGAAGTTGTTGATGATGAATTTGCTGAAGATAGTTTCGATTATGATGAAGCAAAACATATTGGATTAACAGAAGCAAAAAAAATTGATGCAAGTTTAGAAATTGGTGAAGAAACGGTAACGCCCGTGAAACTTCTTGATTTTGGAAGACGCGCAGTATTGGCAGTACGCCAAAACCTGGTTTCTAAAATTTTGGAACTTGAAAAAGATAGTCTTTATAAAAAATATAAAGAAAAAGTGGGTGAAATAATGACCGGTGAAGTTTACCAGATCTGGAAAAAAGAATTATTGATTCTGGATGAAGATGGTAATGAGCTTTTGTTACCTAAAACAGAACAGATCCCCTCTGATTTCTTCAAAAAAGGTGATTCATTAAAAGCCGTTGTTCAACGTGTCGACATGAAAAACAATTCTCCTGTGATCGTTTTATCACGAACATCTCCTGCTTTCCTTGAACGTTTATTTGAATTAGAAGTACCGGAAGTATTTGACGGTTTGATCACGATAAAGAAAATTGTTCGTGAGCCGGGCGAAAGAGCAAAAGTTGCTGTAGAGTCTTACGATGACAGAATAGACCCTGTTGGTGCTTGTGTTGGTATGAAAGGTTCCCGTATCCATGGTATTGTTCGTGAATTGCGTAATGAAAATATTGATGTTATCAATTATACAAGCAATCCGTCATTATTCATTACCCGTGCGTTGAGTCCTGCAAAGATAACTTCCGTAAAAATTGATGAAGAAACAAAACGTGCTGAAGTATTTTTGAAGCCAGATCAAGTATCATTGGCAATTGGTAAAGGTGGACATAATATTAAATTGGCTGGAAAATTAACAGGTTACGAAATTGACGTATACCGTGATACAGACATTGATCTGGAAGATGTTGATCTGGAAGAGTTCTCAGATGAAATTGAAAGCTGGATCATTGACGAATTGAAAAATATTGGTTGTGATACCGCAAAGAGTGTATTAGAATTATCTACCGAAGAATTGGTTAAACGCACCGATCTAGAAGAGGTAACAGTAACAGAAGTAAAAGCAATTTTACAATCTGAGTTTGAGTAAAAGTTAATTTTATTTTGTTGGGTTTTGTTGCCTAACTTTAAATAACTGAATCAACAAAAAACGATTTTAATAAAGTATATGTCAGAAACCAAAGAACAACGATTAAGTAAAGTAGCCAAGGAACTCAATGTTAGTATTGGAACCATTACTGAATTCCTAAAAGGGAAAGGCCACATCGTGGAGAATAATCCCATGGCTAAAATTACGGAGGAACATTATTCGTTACTTGCAAAAGAATACCAGTCGGAAAAAGCGGCAAAGGAAGAAGCCAAACAAGTTACTTCCAACACGCGTGAAAAAAAGGAGAGTATTTCTTTAGAAGATGCTAAAAAACCGGAAGCCAAAAAGAAAGAGGAAGAGGAAGATATCATCATCAAAAACATTCAGCAATCTGCACCTGTAAAAGAAAAAATTGTTGAAAAAGTAATTCCGAAAATTGAAATAGAAACTGAAGTTGAAAAAGAAGTAGTTAAGTCCGAAGTAAAACTAAAAGTTGTTTCAAAGATAGATCTTGACTCAATAAACAGCAAAACAAAGCCCGCAAAGAAAACTAAAGAAGAAAAAGAAGAAACTGCAAAAGCAGAGAAAAAGACCACGGCAAAAGGGAAAGCAAAAAAAGAGGAAATAAAGGAAGTTGAAAAAGTTGTTGAAATTGAAGAGGTAAAACAAATAATTCCACCAACAGAAGAAGTAGCAAAAATAGATTTCTATGAAACAAAAGTAGAAAAACTGGAAGGTCCTAAAATTATGGGCAAAATCGATTTGCCTGTAAAAGAAGAACGCAAAAAAAACCCTGTTGCTTCTTCATCTGCAACAAATGCGGACAATAAGAAAAAGCGTAAACGCATCAAGAAAAGCTTCGGTGGTGCAACCTTGGGAGATGCCTGGGATCCGAATAAAAAACCTGTGGCTCCCGGTACCGTTGCAGGAGCAAACGCTCCGCGTAAACAATACCCTAATAACCACATAAATGTTCAAGCCGGAGCAAAAGGGAAATTTAGTCCCCGCACTCCAAAAGTTGAACTTACACCTGATCAAATTGCTGCTCAGGTAAAAGAAACACTTGCACGATTAAGCGGAGCAGGAAAATCTAAAGCATCAAAGCATCGAAAGTCTAAACGTGATATTGCTAGTGAACGTATTCAGGAAGCCGCTGATCAAGTAGAAGCAGAAAAAAAGATCATCAAAGTAACAGAATTCGTTTCTGCAAATCAATTGGCTCAGATGATGGATCTTTCGGTAAACGAAATCATCTCAACATGTATGAGTCTTGGAATGTTTGTTTCCATCAACCAACGATTGGATGCTGAAACAATTGCAATTGTAGCAGAAGAATTTGGATACCAACTCGAATTTGTAAGTGTTGAAGTTCAGGAAGCGATCAAAGAAGAAGCAGATACTGAAGATCAACTCTTGGATCGTTCTCCGATAGTAACGGTAATGGGTCACGTTGACCATGGAAAAACATCCTTACTGGATTACATCCGTAAAGCGAATGTTATAGCTGGTGAAGCTGGTGGAATCACGCAACACATTGGAGCATATAATGTGAAATTAGAAAACGGAAAAACAATTACATTCCTTGATACTCCCGGTCACGAAGCCTTTACAGCGATGCGTGCTCGTGGTGCACAAGTTACTGATATCGCAATTATTGTTGTCGCAGCCGACGACAGTGTGATGCCTCAAACAACCGAAGCAATCAATCACGCTCAGGCAGCTGGTGTACCCATAATTATAGCTATCAATAAAATTGATAAAGAAGGTGCAAACCCTGATAAGATTCGTGAAGCATTATCACAGATGAATATTTTAGTTGAAGAATGGGGAGGCAAGGTTCAGTGTCAGGAGATCTCTGCAAAGAAAGGCTTAAATATAGAAGAGCTTCTCGAGAAAGTATTGCTTGAAGCAGAAATGTTAAGCTTAAAAGCGAACCCGAATAAAAATGCAAGTGGTACTGTTATCGAATCTGAATTAGATAAAGGACGAGGTTATGTAAGTACAATACTTGTGGAAGCAGGAACATTACGTGTTGGAGATATTGTTTTAGCAGGATGTTTCAGCGGAAAAGTAAAAGCGTTACACAACGAGCGTGGACAAATTGTTAAAGAAGCGGGACCTGCAATGCCGGTTTCCTTGCTTGGTTTAAGCGGTGCGCCACAAGCGGGAGACAAGTTTCACATCATGAATGATGAACGTGAAGCACGTGAAATTGCTGCTAAACGTTTACAATTACAACGCGAACAAGGTATCCGGACAAACAAACATATCACACTTGACGAGATCGGAAGACGTTTAGCAATTGGTGATTTCAAAGAATTGAATGTTATTGTAAAAGGTGACGTGGATGGATCTGTGGAAGCATTGGCCGATTCATTGCAAAAATTATCAACTGAAAAAGTTCAGGTAAAAATTATTCATAAATCGGTTGGAGCGATTAGTGAATCAGATGTATTATTAGCTTCTGCTTCCAATGCGATCATCATTGGATTCCAGGTGCGTCCTTCTGCTGGTGCACGTAAGATTGCTGATGTAGAACAAATTGATATTCGTTTATATTCTATTATCTACAAAGCAATTGAAGAAATTCAAGCTGCTATGGAAGGTATGTTAGCTCCTGAGTTCCAGGAAAAAGTGGTTTGTAACATCGAGATACGTGAAGTATTTAACATCACGAAAGTGGGAACCATTGCGGGATGTTTTGTATTGGATGGGAAAGTTGCGCGTAACACGAAAGTACGTATCATCCGTGATGGTATTGTGGTTCATGATGGCGAACTTGGTTCTTTGAAACGATTCAAAGATGATGTGAAAGAAGTGAACAAAGGTTTTGAATGTGGATTAAACATTAAGAATTTTAACGACATCAAAGCAAATGATATTATTGAAGGGTATGAATTGGTAGAGGTGAAAGCGAAGTTGTAAATCAGACTCAAGGCATTAGTATCAAGAATCAAGACAACAAAAATCCCGCTCCGTTAATTACGGAGCGGGATTTTTATTTACACAAAGTCTTGATACCTTATACTTGTGTCCTGATTCTATTTAATCACGTTAATTTTCTTAACTGATCTTTCTGTTGCTGAAGACACCTCAACAAAATAAACTCCTGTTGCTTCGTTAGACAAATCAATATTATAAATGCCTGTAGAAATATTAGAAAGTGATTTTGTAGAAACAACAGAACCTAATACATTCATCACTTTAATGGTTACATTTTGTGATGCTGCTAAATTCAATTCTACATTAAAATTACCATTACTTGGGTTCGGATAAATTGTTACTTCTGATTTAGGGTCAACATTCGCAATAGAAGTTGGAAGTGAAGGATTAAATCCGTTCAATACAGTTGCACCGGTATTTGCAGGGTCTAACCATGCTTTTAATTGTGTTGCTGCTGTTCCGCCACCTAACCATGATAAAGAGAATTTTCCATACACATCATTCATACTAGAAGCAGATAATCCGCAAGCAGATGGTCCGCCATGCAATTGTCCCACGATTCTGTGGTTTTGATCATACAATGGAGAACCTGATGAACCTGGCTCTGTACAAGCAGATGTCCATAAACCAACTTGCCAGTGACTATTTGCAGGTGTTCCAGACCATGTTGCAGAAATACATGCATTTTTTGCTTGAGAGATCTTTTTGATATCTCCGCTAGGGTGGTGAATACACCAAGCAGAATCTGCTGGAACATTTAAGTTTGACCAACCAGAAAAATAAGGATTGTAAGCAACGGGGATTTTTCCTGCAACCAATCCTCCGGTAATTTCTACCAGACTCATATCAGAGTTTGCACTAGCAGCACGTTGTGTTCCACCAGTTAAAGATTGTGTTGTAGAAGGAGAACTTCCAGGATTACTGCATCCTGGTGCTTCCCAATTGAAACGGAATACCCATGTTGAAAACCCAGAAGAGCCACAGTGATTCGCTGTTAACACATATGGTTTTTGATCCATTGGAACATCGTTCACCAATGCGCCTGTACAGAATTCACTTCCACCAGAAACTAAACATACAACTGATTTCTTTTCATTTTGCCAGTTAGTTCCTAAAGAACAATTAACATTTATCTGACAAGATCCAGATCCGCCGAAGTTTTTTTCGTCACTAGTACCCGTAAAGTTTTTTACATAATCATCCACACCTCTATAACCATGAGTAACACGAAATAGGTTGATTCTACCTTGATTCGCAACATTTGCAGGTTCATAATATTCAAGTATTACAGCGTCTCCCGGAATTAAGTCGGTAGCAAATTGTTTATCCTCCTGATTGTTTTGACTTGTGAAAGCACCCATCACAAATGTTTTTGTTGTATTGTAAACAAATAATTTCCCGCCTTCAGGCATATAAAAATCATCAAAAGCAAGATTTATTGTTTGAGCACCAATAGATTTAATACCCATTTGCCACAACCTGTCTCCATTTGATAAGCTTGTCCATGTTCCTGAATTGCTCAAACCTATATTTACCATGTGATTAAATCCAAAACGGAACGGGCCTTTGCTTAGATCGTTAATAGCGTCTTCAGCTTGCAATGCCGCCAAATCAAATGTTGGCATAGTCACCAAAGCAATGGTTTGTTTTGTATGGTTGCCAGTAGAAAAACTATAAGGCATTCCGCCTTGACTGAGTTGAGCATTTGCAGTGTTACAGAACAATGCTGCTGAAAACACAAGTACTGATAGTAGATTTTTTTTCATGAAGTAAGAATTAGTTTATTGCTATTTTAAAATATAATTATTAATAATTGTAATTTATACTTTTGTCACCAAGCTTTATTTCCAAAGCTTTGCTTGCTTGATATTTTATTTTGCTAATATCAAACTTTAATTCCTGTGAAACTAATTTCTTACACATATCACCATTGTTTGAATGTTTTAAGCACAAGGAGAGTTGTGGCGGCAATGATTTTGCATATTTCCCATTTGAAATCAATTCAAATGAATGTTCATTACAACCACCCGAGTAATTTACAAAAACGAAAAGCACATCACCCACTATTCCAATGCTGTCTATACGGTAAGCGGCTCCAGTAGCAGACAAATCTGCTCCAGCATCTACTTTTACTTCCTCTGTTTTGGGGATGGATTCAACCGGTTGTGTAATTAATTTTTTATGACAAGCTGAGGTCAATAAGCATAAAAACAAGAAAGCTGTAAAACAATATTTTTTCATATCTAAAAATTAATGTTAAGGAAATGCGATAGAACTTTGGTCTTAAAACAATATACAACAAAGAGCTCTGGAGAATATTGAGCTGTATTTATATCAAATCAGAAAATTATTTCAATTTGTTAATATTTGTAATTTCTGCAGGAATACCAACTGAACAACCTGCCGGTTGAGGCATTTTTAATGGTCGGTAATCAAATCTAATGAGCTGTCCATCCATATCCACGTCTTTGCTTAATTTATCTTTTGGAATAATCGTTATTTCAGCAGCATTATCATTTGCTGGGATGACAATTACGGTTCCGCAACCTGTACTTTCGTATTTATGAGAAATTTTTCCAATAGTCACCCCCTGATTATCGCCATTAGCAGATGTACTTATTGTGCTAGTTGTTGTATTCGTTGTTGAACTAGTTGAATTAGTTGCAGCACTTGCTGAAGCTGCTTTTTTGCTTTTACACGAACAAACAAAAGACATTGAAAAAACTGCCGTTAAAATTATTATTGATTTCATAATTGTAGATTATCAGATTAATAAAAAACACTCGTGCAATTTCCATTCCAAGGCGAAATGCGACGCACGAGTGTTTTAATTTATGTCTTATTTTTTATTTTGCTATCGCTACTTTTACAACACGTTGAAAACTTGTATTCATTTTGGCAACTCTTACTAAATAAGTTCCTGCTGAGAGGTTTGCCGAAGAAAAGGTTGTTTCTAATGAATTTCCATTCACTACGATTTTTTTTCCTTCAATTTGTTTCCCATTGATATCAAATAAATCAACCACTAATTCACCATCAACGTTAAGGTTTTCAGCCTTCACATTAATGCCACCATTAGCGGAAAAAGCACTAACTTGGTTGTTTAGATCTACAGCATCGTTAATTCCTGCTGTACAAGGGGTTAATTTGAATGAATAAATCCAAGTAGCTGGTCCACCACCACTAATATATTCACCCGTATGATAATATGTTAATCCGTCAATTGGGTCTAAAGAAGTTTGAGAATAATCACCGAAACGATTAACCCCACCCTGTGATGAATTTCCTGCTTTAGCAACCGTTTCCGCAAAGGTCATTGTTCCGAGCGGATCACTAGCACAACGGCCAGTATAACATAAACTTGGGTAATCTCCAGCAGCAGAAGAAGACCTTGCATAACACAATGCTATACTTCCATTATCATCCATTGCCATACTACCTACCCAACGACTTTTTGCATCTGGCTGATAAATACCTTCTTGGTATAATGTCCAAGTCCCAGGAGTTGTTTCACGTAATTCCACCCATTTAATGGCTCTAACACGAGGAGTTGAGGTAATCAAAACCCCCCAATTTAATAATACCGTATTGTAACCAGCCCATCTTCTGTATTGCGCACGGAAAGTAGCAACACCACCAATACCATCTAAATATTGTGTAGAGCCTGGTTGTGGAATATCATCCCAAGAAGAAACATATGTTCCATTAAACGCAGCTGTTGTAATTTGAGTAGCTGCAGAAATAGTACATGTTGGCGTTGTTGGCGTCCAATTTACAGTGGCTTTGCAATATTTTACACCGTCAACTGATCCTGCCCAAGTATTATCTGTATACCAAAAGAAAGGACAAGGAGTTGCTGCAGGAGGCAATGTTCCATCTGCATCAGCAGGAAGTGGGCACCAGAATCCGGATGTACCGCCTACAGCAAATGTAGCAGTAACCGAACGCGCACCTGCAGTTCCTGCAAGCATTGCTGTTCTTTCAAACACGTATAGCCTTCCGAATGCTGCAGTTGAAGGACCAGTTTCTTGGTTAGAAGTCATATAATAACCATCTTGCCAAATAGAAAATTTCAAATAGTCAGGAAAGAGAGCTGAGGTATATGTATAACAAGCGTATGTTCCTGCAGGATTATTAGTTGTAGAAACAGCGATATAAATTTTGTTCCCTGCTGATCCAAATTGAGTTAACACCCAGCGATCAGCATATTTATCATACAACACAATTGGATCTCCATCATTTGCAGTTGCTGGCGACCATAATGCTCCAATATTTTTCGCTGCCATAATAGTTGCGCCAGTAGTTTTATTAAAAACTTTGAACGGTGTTGCGTTTACAGCTTGTACGTATTGTGTTGGACCAACTGCTCCAGTTGGATCTGGCGGGTAACCACTACCACTTTGTCCGGCATAAGAAGAAATCGTTGCCATTGGGCTTTTATTTCCCATACTTTTCTGAATACTTGATTGATCATTTCCATATGCGGCACCATCTTTTTCAACAGAAAAATCAAACGTTGTTGGAGCGCGATGCATACGATCTTCAACCTCATTCTTTTCATACAATTTATCAGTTTCTTCATAATTTGGAAGGTCAGACAACGGCTGAGAAATGTGAAATTCAGTAGGATACAAAACCTCGCTTTGAGGTGTCCCTTGACCAAATGCAAGCGTATAGGCTACTAATCCTGACACAATTAATGTAGTTTTTTTCATGGGTTTTTTTATTAATATAATTATAATGTTTAGAGAAATTATTAGTCTGCTAATTTATATTATTAAAACTGAGATTCCAAAATAATGAGGTAGAATTATTCGTTTTTGAGGCCTCCGAAAATGATCATTTTATTTCTGCACCAATCAACTTAGGCATTTCTATTTCATCTTGAACAAGGAATGAGGAAGGAAACTCAACTTGAACTTCTTTCAGAACTTTATAAGCTTCCAGCTTGGTTCTGAAATCTCCAACTCGAATGTTAAAATTTGGTTGATCATATTTTTCATATGCAGCAATATCAGGAAACTTTGCAATAAATTTTGCCTTAACTTCCTTCGCTTTATTTTTGTCTGAACCAAAATGAATTTTGATCCGATACCCCTTTATTGGTGCTTTCGAATTAATTTCAATATGCTTATCCAATAATTCTTTAACATTTTTTTCTTGCACCAATTCCACTTTACCCATTTCAGAATTTTTAATTTGTGCCATCGAAAAATTTGTTCCAAAAAGAATTAAAAAAACAACAACTGTTAGTCGGGAAATATTCATGATACAAAGGTAATTTATAATTATGCTAAAACCAGCATCTTGGATAAATAATTGAATCGAGAGATTGAAAAATCAGAAAAATCTCCTCGACAAATTTCAAATTTTCTTTGATAAAACTTAGATTTTTGCGGATGAATTTCAGAACAAAAAGAAAATTTCTGAATGGCTTATTTAGAATTAATATAAATAACGATTTTTTTTAAAAAAAAATCGAGTTTTTGAATTGTTTATAGTGATTCTTAATAGATTTGTCACTTATATCATAATCCTCAGTCATTAAGTAAAGGGTTCAACGGAGTTAAATAGTTAACAATCAATATGGATACAATTTATAAACAGCCAAAAAAGCAAATTTTGGCGAAATTTTCCCTCCTAATTTTATCATTCTTTCTAAGTATTAACAGCGTTTCCGCCCAAGATGGTGAAAAAATATTCAAGCAAAACTGTGCTGTATGTCATAGTTTAGGCTCGAATCCGATTGTAGGACCTGGATTACAAGGTGTAATATCACGTGTTCCAAGCGAAGACTGGATGTTTAAGTGGATACAGAACAACGAAGCGTTAATAAAAAGCGGAGAAGCCTATGCTGTTAAAGTAAGCACATTTAGTCCGGCTGCAATGCCTTCTTTTACCTCTTTAGCAGATGGTGATATTAAAGCGGTTATTAAATATATCAAGGAATATAAAGAGCCTGCACCTGTTGCTGCAACTGCTGCTTCAGGAGCTACTGCTCCGGTTGAAAAACCAACAAATCCATTAGCAATATTAATTGGTGTTCTTGCATTTTTGATCATCATAGTTGCGATACTGCGTGCTGTCCGTTATTCATTAAAGAATATTCAAAACGCAAAAAAGGGTTTACAAAATGAAGCGAAAGTTGGTGTCTGGAAAGAATTCAAGAACACAGTTAATGCGCACAAACGTACAACAGCTCTTGTTATTATATTCTTATTAGGAGGCGGTCTTTCTTCAGGATGGTATGCCTTAAAGGGTATCGGTGTTTATGAAGGATACCAACCTACACAACCAATTGCATTTTCACATAAGATACATGCTGGCGACAATGCGATCGACTGTCAATACTGTCACTCCGGAGCAGAAAGAAGTAAGACTGCCGGAATTCCATCTGTGAACGTTTGTATGAATTGTCATAAAGGAATTTCGAAAGGTCCGGTAACCGGAAAAACGGAGATCGCTAAAATTTATGAAGCTGCCGGTTGGGATCCTGACAAAGGCGCTTATACAAAACCACAGAAACCGATCCAATGGATAAAGGTTCACAACCTGCCTGATTTTGTATTTTTCTCTCATCAGCAACACGTAAAAGTTGGACAACAAGATTGTGCTACTTGTCACGGAGATGTTAAAACAATGACAACAGCCGTTCAGGTTAAGCCTTTAACTATGGTATGGTGTATCGATTGCCACAGAGCGACAGAAGTACCGGGTATGCAAAGCAATCCTTTCTATGAAAAATTACACAAAAATTTAACTGAAAAATTCAAGAACATGCCGTATGATCAACGTAAGATCACTGTTGACAGAATGGGCGGTATTGAATGTAGTAAATGTCACTATTAATAGATTAGAAATTATTAATTTTTAATTCTTCATAAAAAAAATTAAAGAATAGAACGCTGAAAAACATTTATTATTTACAATTCAGCATTTATAATTAAACAAAAATATGGCAACAAAAAAATACTGGAAAGGACTAGAAGAGTTAAACAATAGTTCTGAGTTTGTTCAAAATGCGCAAAACGAATTTGCAGAGCAAATACCTGTAGAAAATTTTTCAGAAACCGAAAACCTTGAAACCAGCGGAACCAACCGAAGAGATTTCTTGAAATTTTTAGGATTTAGTGTGACAGCCGCTTCGTTAGCAGCTTGTGAAACGCCTGTGAATAAAGCGATTCCTTATGTTGTAAAACCGGAAGAAATTATCCCGGGAGTTGCAAATTGGTATGCATCCACATATTATGATGGAAATGATTACGCTTCAATTATTGTAAAAACACGCGAAGGTCGTCCTATTAAAATAGAAGGGAATGATTTATCAAAAGTAACAATGGGTGGTACCAATGCACGCGTTCAGGCATCTGTACTTTCATTATATGATTCATCACGGTTAACAGGACCAACAGCAAATGGTGCAGCTACATCCTGGGGAAATACAGACTTAGAGATAGGCGGAAAATTAGCAGCAATAGCAGCAAAAGGCGGTGCGATCCGTATCTTATCATCCTCAATAATCAGCCCATCTACAAAAGATGTAATTGCTGAGTTTTCAGCAAAATATCCAACCACAAAACATGTAACGTATGATGCTGTTTCCTTTTCAGGAATGTCAAAAGCAAATGCTCAAACGTTTGGTCAGGAAGTAATTCCTTCATATAATTTTTCAAATGCTGAAGTGATCGTGAGTATCGGTGCTGATTTTTTAGCAAACTGGATCTCTCCGATCGAATTTTCAAAACAATATATTAAGAACCGTAAAGTAAGTAAAGAACATGCTGAAATGTCTAAACACTTCCAGTTTGAATCTAACTTATCATTAACCGGCGCAAATGCTGATGAGCGTATTCCGGTTAAAGTATCTGAACAAGGAAAAGTAGCAGTCAATTTATATAATGCTGTTGCAAAAATAGTTGGAGGCTCATCTCTTCCATCATCTGCATTGGCGTGTGATGCGATTATTGCGAAAGCAGCAAAAGCACTAGCAGAAAACAAAGGGAGATCTTTGGTTATAAGCGGTTCAAATGACACCAATATTCAATTGGTTGTAAATGGTATTAACGATATGCTTGAAAACTATGGAAAGACCATAGATATTGAGAATCCAACATATACTCATCAAGGTGATGATGCCGCATTTACCGATCTTGTTGCAGAAATGGCTTCAGGAAAAGTGGATGTTATCATAACATACAACACAAATCCTGTTTACACTTCTCCTGCTTCCCTAAAATTTGCTGAGGCATTTCAAAAGGTAGGTATGCGTATCTCTTTTGCTGATAGAGTAGATGAAACAGCAGCATTATCACAATATGTTTGTCCTGATCTGAACTACCTGGAGTCATGGAACGATTACAACCCTAAGAAGGCGCACTATAGCTTAGCACAACCTACGATCACACCTTTATTCACAAAACCTCGTCACGAAGGGACTCGTCAGGCTCAGGATACATTATTAATATGGGCAGGAAACCATGACGGCTATTTATCTTTCATCCAAAAAACATGGATGGAAAAAGTATTCCCGATGCAAGGGAAATACATGGTATTCAGTGATTTTTGGAATCATTCATTACATGATGGAGCTATTGAAGTTGGAAAAGGAGATGACGGAGCATTAGCAACACCTGTTTCAGATAGCACTAAAGTTGCTGCACCGGTTGTTGTTTCATCAGCGAAAGCAAAACCTGTAAAAGAAGTAAAATCTGATATTACACCAGAACTAATTCGGGTAATTCAAAAAATAAATTTGAGCGATGTTGCTCAAAAAATAAATTCTGTAAAATCAGGTGAATTAGAATTAGCATTATATGAAAAAGTTGCGATCGGCAATGGTAATCAGGCAAACAACCCTTGGTTACAAGAATTACCTGATCCTATCTCTAAGATTACCTGGGACAATTACGTTACTATGTCGCCAAAAGAAATGGCTGCTAAAGGTTATTCCTTGATGAAACGCCAAGATAGAAAAGCTACTTTATTGAACGTAACAGTAAATGGAACTACTATTAAACTTCCAGTTATCCCACAACCCGGACAAGCTGAAGGAACAATGGGTATCGCTTTAGGATATGGTCGTGAAAAGGCTGGAACATTAAGCGAAAAAACAGGAGTAGTTGGGAAAAATGCATATCCGTTTGTTCAAATTATAGACGGCACAATGATGTATGGTGCACTAAGCGTAACCGTTGAAAACACCAATGAAACAACATCAATTGCAGGGACACAAATTCACCACACCTTAATGGGTCGTGAAATTGTTAGAGAGACGAACTTAGAAAACTATAAGAAAAATCCTAAATCAGGAAATGCTGATGAGATGATGGTTACACATTCCGGAATCAAAAAAGCTGCAACAATAGATTTATGGAATGAGTTTGACCGCCCGGGTAACAAATGGGGGATGACAATTGACTTAAACTCTTGTATTGGCTGTGGAAGTTGCGTTGTAAGTTGTACTGCAGAAAACAACGTTGCTGTTGTCGGAAAAGCAGAAGTAATGAAAACAAGAGAAATGCACTGGTTACGTATTGACAGATACTACAGCAGTGACATGAATAAAGAGGTTGCTAAGGAAGACGGAGTTGGTGGAATGGAGATGTATCTGGAGATGGAAAATCCTGCAGAAGAAAATCCGAAAGTTGTTTTCCAACCGATCATGTGTCAGCATTGTAATCACGCACCTTGCGAAAACGTTTGTCCGGTACTGGCTACAAACCACAGTTCAGAAGGCTTGAACATGATGATCTATAACCGTTGTGTGGGTACCCGTTACTGTGCAAACAACTGTCCTTTCAAAGTTAGACGATTCAACTGGTTCAACTATAATGAAAATCCTGATTTTGCACTAAACCCAACACAGGACGATCTTGGACGCATGGTATTAAATCCGGATGTAGTCGTTCGTTCACGTGGAGTAATGGAAAAATGTTCTATGTGTGTTCAAAGAATACAGGAGGGAAAATTAGATGCGAAGAAACTAGAAGCGCCATTAAAAGACGGAGCAATAAAAACTGCTTGTCAACAATCTTGTCCTACGAATGCAATTTATTTTGGTGACTTAAATGATGAGCAAAGTGAGATCACTCTTTTGAGAAACAGAGAAGCGGAAGGTCGTAATTACTTTATTCTTGAAGAATTGGGAGTAAAACCTACCGTATCTTACTTGACAAAGGTTAGAAACTGCGAAGAAACAATTGAAGAAGGTAAAAAATCTTCAGGCGAACATGCAGATGTGAAAGAAGAAAAAGCAAAAGCATAGTAACAGAAAAGAACTTTTATTTATAATTAGATTATTAATATGCAGCACGAATCAGAAATTAGAGAGCCCTTAATCCTTGGTAATAAGACCTATCATCAGATCACTGAAGATATCGTAAGACCCATTGAAGGAAAAGCTTCAAAGTATTGGTATATACTATTAACTATTTCCGCAATTTGTTTTTTATGGGGAATAGCTTGTTTAGCATACACTATCGGAACCGGTATCGGTGTATGGGGTTCTAACAATGGTGTTGACTGGGCGTTTGACATCACCAACTTCGTATGGTGGATCGGTATCGGTCATGCTGGAACATTGATTTCTGCCGTATTATTATTATTCCGTCAAAAATGGAGAATGGCAATCAACCGTGCGGCTGAGGCGATGACAATTTTTGCCGTTATGTGTGCAGCAATCTTCGTGTTATTGCATACGGGTCGTCCATGGTTAGATTATTGGTTGTTCCCATTGCCAAATCAATTTGGTTCTTTATGGGTAAACTTCAACTCACCATTGATGTGGGACGTATTTGCGGTATCAACCTATTTCTCGGTATCATTAGTATTCTGGTATACAGGTTTAGTTCCCGATTTCGCAATGATCCGCGACAGAGCTACAAAACCGTTTGCAAGAAAGATGTATAGCATCCTGAGTTTTGGTTGGGGTGGAAGTGCTCGTCACTGGAGCAGATTTGAAGAAGTATCATTAGTACTTGCGGGATTATCTACACCACTTGTATTCTCGGTTCACTCGATTGTATCCATGGACTTTGCTACATCTGTTGTACCGGGTTGGCACACAACGATCTTCCCTCCTTATTTCGTTGCCGGTGCTGTGTTTTCAGGATTTGCGATGGTGTTAACATTGTTGATCATTCTTCGTAAGATCTATAATTTAGAAAATTACATTACCATCAAGCACATTGAATACATGAACATTGTCATCATTGTTACAGGTTCTATTGTTGGTGTTGCTTATCTTACAGAGTTGTTTATTTCTTGGTATTCAGGTGTAGAATATGAGCAATATGCATTTTTGAATCGTGCTACCGGACCATATTGGTGGGCATATGCAGCCATGATGACTTGTAACGTAGTTTCTCCACAATTATTCTGGTCTAAAAAATTACGTACCAACCTTACATTTACATTCATCATGTCGATCATTGTAAACATTGGAATGTGGTTCGAACGTTTTGTAATTATCGTACCTACATTGTGTCGTACATTTTTGCCATCAACCTGGAACATGTATTCTCCTTCATTTGTAGATGTAGGGATTTACACAGGAACTATAGGAATGTTCTTTACCTTTTTCTTGTTGTTTACAAGATATTTCCCTGTAATTGCACAAGCTGAATTAAAATCAATTTTGAAATCATCAGGACAAGAATATAAAGAAAAGCACGCTGCACAAGGACATGCAGCTCATCACTAAATTTGAAAATAATAAACAATTAAGTTTAATTAGATATGAGTAAAGCAGTAATACACGCGATATTTGATGATGAAGAGCCGATGTTGGCTACCGCTACATCTCTTCATTCAAAAGGAATTCGGATCAAAGACGTATTCACACCATTCCCTGTGCATGGCTTGGATACAGCAATCGGACTTCCAAGAACAAGAATTGCAATTTGTGCATTTATTTACGGATTAACAGGATTGACATTGGCAACCCTTATGATGTGGTATATGATGATCGCAGATTGGCCTACAGATATTGGAGGTAAACCAAGTTTTGCATACTACATGAATATCCCGGCATTTATTCCGATTTCTTTTGAGTCAACAGTATTATGTGCTGCTCACGGAATGGCAATTACTTTTTATCTGAGATGCTGGTTACTTCCGGGAGTGAAAGCAAAGAATCCTGATCCTCGCACAACAGATGATAAATTTATGATCGTGATCGAAACAAAAGAAGAAAACAAGAACAACATTGAATCAATGTTAAAAACAGGTGGTGCTTCAGAAATTCACCATAAATAATTAAGAAAAGAATTTGCTTTAGATTAATATACTACAATGAAAAAAAAGGTAACAAAAATAATTTCTTTGATGGCAGTTTTTGGCTGTGTAACGATAAGTTTTACATCCTGCTCAAAACATGACCCAAACAGTCCCGGTGTAGAATTTGCACCAGATATGTACCGCTCTCCTTCATTAGAATCAAACTTGTTTTATGTTGTAAAAAACGCGAAAGGAACTTTCGATACACTAACCTCTAACAGACTTCCCGTTGAAGGAACTATTCCTCGCGGATTTATGCCTTACGGATATCCAAATACACTTGAAGGATACGAAGCGGCAGGTTTAAATTTGCATAATCCATTACCAAAAAATGATGAAAATTTACAACGCGGAGAGTTTTTATTTGTAAGATACTGCGCCCCTTGTCATGGTAAAAGCGGTGAAGGTGATGGGATTGTCGGTACAAAATTACCCGGTCCTCCTCCATCTTATAAAACAGTGTTGAAAACATTACCGGAAGGGAAAATGTTTCACACACTTACTTATGGTAAAAACCTGATGGGCTCTCATGCCAGTCAGTTATCAAAAGAAGAAAGATGGAAAGTTATTATGTATGTACAAAAATTGCAAGGTAACGATGTTCCTGCTGTTGCAACAGATTCAACAAAGAAAGAACCTGCGGTGATTGCGGTACAAGCAGAAAAGCCAAAAAAATAATTAAAGACTTATTTGAGATAAAAAGATAAATGAATACTGATATGAATAATAATTATACGTTTTCAAGCAAGACCAAAAATATTACTTTTGGTTTAATGGCAGTAGGGTTGATCACTATTATTGCCGGCTTACTAACTGATACTGCTCCTGAAGGCGTAAATCCGGAGGAATATCACCACACTCGTTTCTGGGCAAATTTATTAGTAAATGGCTATTTCTATATGGGAATTGCATTGCTTGCAACTTTCTTTATGGCGTTACAATACGTTGCTGAGGTAGCCTGGTCGGTAGCAGTAAAGCGTGTTTACGAAGCTATATCCTGCTACTTGCCAGTTGGTGGGATAGTTATGGTTATTATTCTTTTGGCAGGTCAATTTCATGTTCATCACTTATATCATTGGATGGATACCGATGTGTATAATAAATTTTTAGAAGACGGAACAACTCCGAATCCAGCATACGATAAGATCATTGCAGGTAAGGCCGGTTATTTTGCTCCTTGGTTTTTCTGGTTAAGAACGATACTTTATTTAGTTGTTTGGAATATGTTCCAGCGCGGGTTCATTAAGCGTTCTTTGGAACAAGATTTACATGGAGGAACAGCGATCCATTATAAACAAATGGGGAAAGCTGCAACATTCTTGGTATTCTTTGCTGTAACATCTTCTACATCTTCTTGGGACTGGATGATGAGTTTAGATGTACATTGGTTCTCGACAATGTATGGCTGGTATGCATTCGCAGGAATGTGGATTTCTGCTATGATCACTATTATTTTGTTTGTTATCTTTTTAAAACGTAAAGGTTATTTACCACAAGTGAACGAAAGCCATATTCACGACCTTGGGAAATGGGTGTTTGCTGTAAGTTTTTTATGGACATATTTATATTTCTGTCAGTTCATGTTGATCTGGTATACAAACATACCTGAAGAATCAATTTATTTTCAAGAGCGTTTACATGATTTCGGATATATGGGTCTTATGTGGACAGTGTTCTTTATGAACTTTTTGTTCCCGATGATCTTATTAATGAGTCGTGATTCAAAACGTAATTATTTCTTTTTAGTATTCGTTGGCTGTATTATATTTGTAGGACACTGGCTAGATGTGTTCATGATGGTAATGCCTGGAACAGTTAACGGTCATTGGCATTTAGGATGGATGGAGATTGGAATGTCTTTAGGATTTTTAGGATTAATGTTATATGTTGTGCATAGAGCCTTAACCAAATCCCCTTTGATGGTTCAAAAGCATCCATACTTAGATGAGAGTGTTCACCACCATTATTAACAATTGAATTATAGTAAAGAATATAATAACGAATATCAACACAAAACACTATGATAAAGTTTTTAGTTTACATTGCCATCATTTTAACTGCTCTTGCAATTGGCTATTTAGTTAGAATTTTGGAACTTTCTGCAAGTCTTAAAGGAGCGAAACCAGAAGTTGTTACTGATAAAGACAATAAAACACAAGCCAAATTAATGCTCTTGTTTTTGTTTGCTTTCTTCGCATTCACAACTTGGAATTTAATTGAATTCATTCCGAAAATGCTTCCTGTTGCCGCTTCAGAGCATGGTGTTGCAATTGATTTTCTTTTCAATTTTAACATGCTGATTATTTTCATTGTATTTGCAATCACTCATTTCTTATTATTTTATTTTGCGTTTAAATATTATGGTCGCAAAGATAGAGTTGCTACATTTTTAGCACATGATAATAAGTTAGAAATGATCTGGACTGTTATTCCTGCAATTGTACTGGCTGTGATCATTATTTTCGGATTAAGAACATGGAATAAGATTACTTCTGATCCAAACCCTGCTTCTACTTTGGTGGAAATTTATGGAAAACAATTTGACTGGACTGCTCGTTTTGCAGGAACAGATAATAAATTAGGGAAATCAAACTATCGCTTGATCTCTTCTACAAATGATCTTGGATTAGATTCTACCAGCGCGGAAGGTATGGATGATATCTTGGTAAAAAATGAAATTCATTTGCCGGTAAACAAAGAAGTTGCATTTAATTTCCGTTCACGCGATGTAATTCACAGTGCTTATTTCCCTCATTTCAGAGCTCAAATGAACATTGTTCCGGGAATGACAACCATGTTCCATTTCACTCCAACGATCACTACTGCAGAAATGCGCAAAAATCCAGACGTGATCAGACAGATGAAAGAAATAAATGCTATCCGTCAAGAGAAAGCAAAAAAAGAAGGAAGAACAGAAACACCTGTTGAGTTCGATTATATTTTATTGTGTAACAAGATTTGTGGCGTTAGTCATTATAATATGCAAATGACTATTGTTATTGATTCTGAAGAAGATTATAAAAAATGGTTAAGCAGCAAAAAACCTTTTTTTAATAAAGCAACAGCATCCCTTGAATCAAAAAACATTCAAATTGCAGAAAAAAAATAATGAATTGTTCATTATCAAAATAGAAAATAAAAAAATTCAATAATAAAATAATTTAGCATATGTCAGATAATCACGGTCATCACGAAAGCCTCGCTCACGAAAGTCACGGTCACCACGATGAGCATCACCATGAAGAACATTGGGTGTCGAAGTACGTTTTTAGTATGGATCACAAAACCATTTCTCGTCAGTTTCTTATTACTGCAGTTATTATGGCGTTTCTTGCAATGATGATGTCATTTATTTTCCGCTTGCAATTAGCATGGCCTGGAGAACATTTTGCCATCATCAATTTCATTATGGGCGATAAATGGGGAAAAGACGGAGTTCTTGATCCGGGAATGTACATGGCACTCGTAACTATACACGGTACGATTATGGTTTTCATGGTATTAACAGGTGGATTGAGTGGTACATTCAGTAACTTATTGATTCCATATCAAATTGGAGCACGCGATATGGCATCCGGATTTCTTAACATGCTTTCATACTGGTTCTTTTTCTTGTCAAGCGTGATAATGATCTCTGCTTTCTTCATTGAAACAGGTCCTGCAAGTGGTGGTTGGACAGTTTATCCTCCATTGAGTGCATTACCACAAGCCATGGACGGTTCAAGATTAGGGATGACATTTTGGTTGGTTTCAATGTCTTTATTCATCGTTTCTTCTCTATTAGGAGGATTGAACTACATCGTTACGATTGTAAACTTGCGTACTAAAGGAATGTCCATGACACGCTTACCTCTAACAATTTGGGCGTTTTTAGTTACTGCTATACTTGGAGTTCTTTCCTTCCCTGTGTTATTATCAGCAGCATTGCTATTGATCTTCGACCGTAGTTTCGGAACATCTTTTTACTTATCAGATATTTATATTGGCGGACAAGCCTTAGAACAAACAGGTGGTAGTCCAATCTTATTTGAACACTTATTCTGGTTCCTTGGTCACCCTGAAGTTTATATCATCATTTTACCGGCATTAGGAATTACCTCAGAGATTATCTCTGTTAATTCACGTAAACCTATTTTCGGTTACCGCGCAATGATCGGGTCTATTATGGCGATAGGCTTCTTGTCCTTCATCGTATGGGGTCACCATATGTTCCTTACGGGAATGAATCCTTTCTTAGGTTCAGTTTTCGTTTTCACAACATTATTGATCGCTATTCCATCTGCTGTAAAAGCATTCAATTACATCACAACATTATGGAAAGGTAACATCCAATACACTCCTGCAATGTTATTTGCAATAGGTCTAGTATCTACATTTATTTCCGGTGGATTAACAGGTATCATCCTTGCAGATTCTGCATTGGATATAAATGTTCATGATACATATTTCGTTGTTGCCCACTTCCACATTGTAATGGGTGTTTCAGCTATTTTAGGGATGTGTGCAGGTGTATACCACTGGTATCCGAAATTGTTCTTGCGACATATGAATAAGAAACTTGGATATATCCATTTCTGGGGAACATTCATTTCTGCTTATGGCGTATTCTTCCCAATGCACTTTTTGGGATTAGCCGGTGTGCCACGAAGATACTATTCAAACAGCGCTTTCCCGATGTTTGACAACTTAGTTAACATCAACATATTTATTACATGCTTTGCAATTTTAGCTGCTTTGGTGCAAGTTGTTTTCTTATTCAATTTTTTCTATTCAATGTTCCGAGGACCAAAATCAGTACAAAACCCATGGAACGCAAATACCTTGGAGTGGACAACACCGATGGCTCATACTCACGGAAATTGGCCAGGCGCATTGCCTGTGGTTCACCGTTGGCCTTATGATTACAGCAAACCAGGTAAGGATTTCGATTTTGTTCAACAAACGGTTCCTCTGGCTGAAGGTGAATTAGATGGTGGTGGACACTAAAAGAAAAAACATATTCAATAAAAAACCCTGTACAAAATTGTTCAGGGTTTTTTATTTGATACCAAAGAGGTCTTTTCCTTGACTCATTAAGATAAAAAAATAAATCGTTGTAATCCTGATGATCATAAAAAAGCTGTGCTCTATTTTTTTATTATCTAAGTAGAGATTCCTCTATCTTTGTATCGTGCAAAAACTCTGTTACATATTATTTATTTTTTGTATGCTTCACACCAGAGCAAAAGCGCAGCCAACAATAGACACCATTCAACAATGTTTAAAACAAAAACCGCATCTCTTCGGTAAGTTCGACACACGAAATTCGTTCATCGATAACAGCAGAGCAAAAATTTTCGGCATCAAAGCAGGATTAAATTTCGGAGATCGTTTACATTTTGGTATCGGATATAATCAGTTAAATCCTCCATCAAAAGATTTTGATAAGATCATCTATGTCCCGAATGTCAACTATGAACTCGTGAAAACAACTGCAATGCTGAGATTATTTTATATATCACTTCATGCAGAATATGTATTTTATCAGACAGCTCATTGGCAATTAAGTATGCCGCTGCAATTCGGGCTGGGTCAAACCTATTATAAATACATCAACTATACAGGAAAAAGAACAGCGATCGAAAAGGATATTAATTTTATTTATGAGCCGGCAATTTCTGTGGAATATAAATTTGTAAAATGGGCCGGTATAGGTATGGATGTTGGTTATCGATTTATGTTTACCAGTTATAAAAATTTAAATCAAAAATTTACTTCACCAACCTATGCGTTTAAATTTCTGTTGTATTATAATGAAATTATAAGATCGGTGTTCCCGAATAGCAAATTAGCGAAGAAAATGTAAGTTCTTTTATACTCTTATGCCAATTACCAGCACATCATCTACCTGTTCAAAATCACCTTTCCATTTTTGAAATGTTTTTCCAATCTCTTCTTTTTGCACAAGCATCGGCCGATCAGAAATAGAAAGTAATAACCTCTTGAAATTTTTGGTCATTAATTTTTTTCCTGCATCTCCGCCAAACTGATCTGAATAACCATCTGTAAACAAATAGAAGATGTCGCCATTAGCATATTCAATGTAATTGTTTTCGTAAGCAAACTCTTCTGAAGTAAAACCACCAATGGCAGATTTTGTAGGCGCATATTCTGTCAGTTCCCCATTCGAAATTTTATACAACACCCGATTTGCACCGGCAAACTGAAGTTTTTTATTTGAAATATCAAATGCACACAATGCGATATCCATGCCATCACGTGATTTCGAATTGGTATCATTTTGTTTCAATGCGGCTTTAACACCATTATTTAATTCAGATAAAATTTCAGACGGTTGTGCTAATTTTTTTTCTTGTACTGCAAAATCTAATTTGTCATTTCCTATCATACTCATGAAGGCTCCCGGAACACCATGTCCAGTGCAATCAACTGCCGCTACAAAATGTATATCATTAATCTTTCTGAACCAATAGAAATCGCCACTCACAATATCTTTAGGTTTGAAAAGCACAAAGGAGTCAGGAAATATTTCATGGATCTCGGAATCATTCGGCAACATTGCATTTTGTATTGTTTTCGCATATTCAATACTATCGGTAATTTCCTTTTTCTGAAGCTCGATCAAATTATTTTTTGCTTGAAGATCCTGATTTTTGATTAGGATCTCTACTTTTTGCTGAGCAAGCAATTCATTTGCTTTCTGTTTTTCACGATAACGCCTGTAGGTTAAAAAGGCAAAGATCAGAACAATCAATAAACCTGCGAAGACAGAGTAATTTGCGATCTTTTGTCGTGCAATACGTTCATCTTGGATCTGTCTGTTCTTGGTCAGCAATTCGATCTCTTTCTGCTTTTTCTCAGTATCGTATTGGGTTTGTAATTGTTGTAATTGTTTGGTGCTGGTTTCATTGTCAATAGAATCTTTGAGAGCAACAAATTTATTTTGGTACTCATAAGCTTTTTCATAGTTTTTCATTTCATGATAAACAATAGAAAGGATCATGCAAGCATCTTTTTTTGTCTCCATGGCGTTTAGCTTCGTTGCCATGTCTAAGGCTTTCAATTCATATTCGATCGCTTTAGGAAAGTCTCTCTTCGCTTTATAAATTTCACCTATACAAGAATATGAAGTAACAACACCTTGTTGGTTGTCTGCTTCCAAGCTGATCTTAAGTCCTGAAAGTTGATACTCCAGCGCCAGATCATATTGCTTCATATTTAAAAACAACATTCCAAGCTGTGAATACGTGAACTGCAATCCATACTGATCACCAATTTCTTTTTGAATAGCAATCGCTTCTTTCAGATCTTTTGATGCATCATCGTATCGTAATAAGGATTGTTTACAAGTGGACTCCAAAATATAGGTGGTTGCTACCCCGCTTTTATCTCCAATTGTTTCTCTTCCTTTTCTGCTCTTCACAGCGTATTCAATCGCTTGCTGATATTTTTTTTCAGAATAAAATGTTCTTCCGATGTTGTAATAACACATAGCTGCACCATACACATCATTTATAGATTCATAGATCTTAACTGCTTTAAAAAGGTATTCAGCAGCTTTTCCGTATTCTCCTTTTAAATTATAAATGTTACCCAGATTTGTATATGAATCTGCAGAAGGTTTTTTATCGGTTAATTTTAATCGCAGCTCCAAAGCCTTTTCTTGGTATATGATGGCAGAATCAAACAATGAATTTTCTGTGTAAATATTAGCAAGATTGCTGTAACAACTCGCCATGCCTTTTATGTTGTTTACTGATGCATGAGCATCCAACCCTTTTTCCAAAAGAATACGTGCTTCCTTATTATCATGAACGATCAATTTTAATGCTCCCAATAGATTATAGGCCCAGCCTTCTGTTCTACGGTATCCTGATTTTTTAGAAAGTTCAAGCGCTTGTTCTCCTAACTTTTTTGCTTTTTCGGCATCAGAAAATTTACACTCCCATCCAATTTGCCACATTAAACTTGCTTTTGTAGTATCAGCTGTCGCCTTGTTTAAAAGATTTTGAAGACTGTCAATTTTGGGTGTTTGAGAAAATATGTTGAACGTATTCAACAAAAAGAAAAAACTGATAAGAAGAAAAATTACTTTTTTCATTGCGAAATTTGATGATCTAAAAGTACAAAAAAAATCCCCATGCATTAAACATGGGGACCTTTTCATTTAGTTCTTATTTGTTCGTCAATCGTTACTAGCAAGTAATGTTACGTGTCCGATATAATCGTGGTATTTTTGAGAAAAATCACGAACCTCAATTTTGTAAACATATACACCTTGTTCTGCAATTTTATCACCATTGTTTGCTTTTCCATCCCAGCCTGTTGCAATATCATCCGATTGGAATATTAATTCGCCCCATCTGTCAAAGATCATCATCTTAAATTCGCTGATCTCCACTCCTTTTGGAGCAAAATAATCGTTGTTTCCATTTCCATCCGGAGTGAACGCATTCGGAATATACAAAGTAAATATCGGAACGATCTCCACTTCATGCGCTACCGAATCGATACAACCATTCATTGTTGTCGTTTTCAAGGATACAACATATGTTCCTTTTGCAGGGTAAGTGTGTAAAGGATTTAAAATTGTTGAAATTGTTCCGTCACCGAAGTACCAGATACGTGATGCAGCATTGATCGATTGATCATTGAATTGATACATCGGACTTAACAATGTTCCATCGATAGCCTGAGAAGTAAATTGCGCTGTTGTACCCGGATACACAGTGACGGAGCTAGTTGTTGAAGCCGTATTCACACATCCGAAAGGAGACGTAACCGTTACATTTATTATATACGTTCCACTTGCAGTGAATGTATTTGTAGGACTAACCTGTGTTGATGTGTTTCCATCACCAAAGGACCAGTTATAACTTGCACCGGCATTTGTGGTAGAATTATCTATATAGGTTAAAGAAGCTTGCTCACAATTTACGATCGACTGCGGTGTTACGCTGATCACAGGCAGATCATGAACTGTTACCAGAACACTTGAAGTAACAGTGTTTCCGCAAGCATCGGTAACCGTAACAATATAGGATGTTGTGGTGACCGGAGAAACTGTGAATGGTCCGTTTCCACTGCCTAATCCGCTACTCCAATTTATTGTTACCGGACCCGTACTTCCAAAAACGTTGGAAGAAATTGCTGTAGAGTTTCCCATACAAATTCCTGCAGGTGGCGAAACGGTTAGATTTGCTGCTGTTAAGGAGGTGACATTTATATTTACTGTTGCAGTATTTCCAACACAACCATTTGCATCCATAGCGACTACGTTATATGTTGTGTTACTTGTCGGGTTAACTGTTTGTGTAGCACCTGTTCCAATACCTGCCCATGTGTAGGTATAAGCTGCTGTTCCACCACTGGCACTTGCTCCGATTGTTGCATTTTGTCCGGAACAAATTGTTGTGCTTCCAACTGCAGTGGTTACCACCGGTGAAGGTTGCGTAATGATAACACTTGCTGTGATCGTACAACCGTTCGCATCCGTTGCGGTGGCAGTATATGTACCCGGACTCAATCCCGTTGCACTAGCGCTTGTACCGCCACTTGGCAACCATTGATAAGAATATGTTGGTGTACCACCTGCAGGAATAATTACACCTTGTCCGTTATTTGAACCATAACACGATAAAGGAAATCCTGCTGAAGAAATGCTTAATGCCGGTGGTTCAGTAATTGTTAAAGAAGATAAGGTGGAACAATTATTTGCATCCGTTACCGTTGCCGTATAATTTCCGGGAGATAAACCAAAGACAGATTGAACAAATTGTATCGGTGAAGTATTCCAAGAATAATTGTAAATCCCGGTACCACCCGATGCTCCAACAGTTGCAAAACCATTTGCCATTCCGTTACAAGAAACATTATTAATGATCATTGCATTTGCAAGCAATGCATTGGGCTGGGTAATTGAAACACTTGAAGAAGCTGTACAACCATTATTATCTGTCACCACAATGGAGTGAACACCTGTATTTAAATTTGTGGCCGTGGCAGTAGTTTGCACAGGAATGGTATTCCACAAATATGTATACGGACCTGTACCACCTACTGCTGATAGGTTTGCTGTACCATTATTCAAACCGAAACATGTAATATTTGTTTGAGAAAGCGTATACGAAATTGGCGTTGCAGGTTGCGTGATGGTGATGGTATCATATTTAATACATCCACTGGAGGTGGTAACTGTCACATAATACACTCCAGCTGTAAGTCCGCTGATAGCGGAACCAGTACCACCTGTATTCCAAAGATACGTGTAGGGAGGCGTTCCACCACTTGCATTCGCAGTTGCTGATCCATTATTTCCACCGAAGCAGGCAACATTCAAACCATTCATATTCACATTGCCTGGAGCTGAACCAACTGCCACTATTGCAACTCCGGAACTCATACAACCACCTGCACCAGTTACATTCACGGTATAGGTTCCAGCAAAAAGTCCGTTCTCACTTGCACTTGTTCCGCCACTTGGCATCCATTGATAAGTAAAAGGACCAGCACCGGTAATTACCGATACATCCGCTGTTCCATTGGATGCATTACAGTTTGCGGGAGTCGCAGTAGTATTTAAAACAATTCCGGAAACGGTAATACAAAACGAAAATGTTTGACTTCCATTATACGGACAATTATCATCCTGCACAGTAATTGTGAAACAGTGACTTGCTGTGCTGATATCAGCAGCAGTTGGTGTCCAGGTAAATGCACCGGTAGGTCGACTTCCACCAGTTGAAGTAAAAGATGCTCCTGAAATTCCACTGTTCCAAACAATGGAAACATTTTGTGAAGAATCTACATCGAAGGTATTTATATTAAAACTGATCGGTAAACCGGCACAAGCATTTAAGGAATAATTTCCTGTGTTGTTTATTCCGGCAACGTACGGATTTGTATTTGTACACGAAATAGTTCTCATTTGAATATCGCGAACTACACTTCCAACGAGCATTTCATATCTATACTCTTGAACTAATACAGCAAAAACAGTAACCTGAATCATGGTAGGTGTCATACACATATCACCCGTTAAATTATTAAATGAAACTGCAGGAAATGAAGCCAGAGGCTGTGCTGCAGAGTATGGTGTAAGATAAGTTACTGTTGTTGTAGGACCTGTTTGAGGTGTAATTAAAGTAAAATATAATGAATCTCCATCCGGATCAGATGAACCATTGTTAAAACAATACGGTTGGTTCGCACAAACAAATGGAACGGGATCATTAGAAAAAATTGGAGAACTATTGCAAGGAAAATCAAGATTATCCAAATGTGCTTCCACATAAATGTTATCGGCAGAAGGCGTCAAGATCGTTCCTATGGAGGCATTGCGGCAACACAAGGTAAAACTGAAAACCCAATCGATACAACTTGCAGGCAAGGTGGTAATGCCACGATAAATATATTCTTGAACTCCGGGATAAGCTCCACCTGAACATTCGGTGGTAAGCAAGGCACATATTGGTGAAACTTCTATTCCTGTACCGGGAATTTTATTTAGAGTAATGTCATAATTTTGAGAGCAGGAAGCGGATGCAATATTTATTGAAGCTGTTGTTGGAGCAGCCACACCAGCACAATCGCGATAGAACGAAAGCGATATTTCGTATTGATTTCCGCCCAGGCATCTGTAGGTAATATCTGCGCTTTGAGCATGTGAGGCAAAAGCTTCATTTGATGTTTGAATAAACATTAAAATAAAAC
Organism: Bacteroidota bacterium; assembly: GCA_947476185.1. Lineage (GTDB taxonomy): Bacteria > Bacteroidota > Bacteroidia > 2-12-FULL-35-15 > 2-12-FULL-35-15 > 2-12-FULL-35-15. Next base: position 3,075 of record CANJPX010000017.1, on the reverse strand, counting down.
TTAGCCAAGTAAGGAGTCTGGTTAGTAGTAGTTTTGTTTCCATGGGGAACCTCCGTTTTATGATAGAACAATATGTTAAGAACTAGCTCCTTTAACGCCTTTACTAGGGCAAGGTTTCCAAAATATCATAATTTATGACATAAAGCATAAAATGGAATACTAATAATAAAATGGAATCGATGAATCGCAGAAAAAAGTAATCGAGCACTTCTTTTCTTTATTAAAAATGTAGAAATAAATAAAAACTGAAGAATTATTTCGAAGAGAATCAGTTTTTTTGCAGAAGAAACAAATTTTTAGAATCCTTTATGGACAGCAATTTTAAATATTGGATACCTTAATTAAACCCTCACACCAATAATGACGACATCGTCCACCTGCTCCAGATCGCCTTTCCAGGAATCGAATACATCGGCAAGTTTTTGTTTTTGTTCTTCAATAGGAAGTAAATAATTTTTATGAAGCAGTTCTTTTAATTGATTGTATTTAAATTTCTTTCCTTTTGGTCCGCCAAACTGGTCGGCATAGCCATCACTGAAAAGATAAACACAATCTCCTTTTTTTAATTGCACCGAATGGTTTGTGTAATTATCTACCTTCCCATCAATGTTCACGCCTATCGGAAATTTATCGGATTTTATTTCGTTGAAAATTCCACCGCTTACATAATACATAGAATTATAAGCTCCTGCATATTGTAATTCCTGTGTCTTCAAATTTATTGAACACAAAGAAAGATCCATTCCATCTTTAACCCCTTTGCCATCTTCTGATTGTCGCAGTGTTTTTGTTACACCATAATCCAGGTGCTTTAAAATTTCGGAAGGCATGGTTAAATTCATTTCATTAACTGCCTGCGTCAATAAATTAAAACCTACAACACTCATGAGCGCTCCGGGAACACCGTGTCCGGTACAATCAACTGCAGCAAAACAAACGATCTCTTTCTTTTGTTCGATCCAATAAAAATCGCCACTCACAATATCTTTCGGACGATAAAAAATAAAACTATCGGGCAAACAATTTTTCCAAAAATTATCGGGAGGCAAAATGGATTCCTGAATTCGTTTTGCATAATTGATACTATCGGTAATTTCTTTTTTATGCGTTTCCAATTCCTCTTTTTGTAAACGAATGGCATTGTTCGAGATGGTTAACTGTTCATTCGTTTTTTTTCTTTGTCGGTTTGCGCGTACTACCAGAAAAATAATAATGAGTAATATTAATCCGCCCGAAGTGATCGCATACACAATCCTTTTGAAACGCTCATTGGTAATTTCCTGTAAAAGTTTTGCCTCTTTTTGTTTGCCTTCCAGCTGATAATTCAATTCTAATTCTGTCAGTTTTTGAGAATTACTACTGTTGTAGATCGAATCGCTGTATTGTTTATAAAGTTTATAATTCTGGTACGCTTTTTCAAAATCTTTTGTCTCTTCAAATAAGCGTGCTAAATTTTCATGGATCTCGATCAGGTCGTCCAACGATTTCATTTCCTGTGCCATTGGTAAGGATCTGTTAAAATATTCCAACGCTTTGTCGTACTGCTTAGCATTCAAATAATCTTTTCCGATGGCGCTATAACAAATTGTCAATCCTTGTATATCTCCAATTTCATTAAAGATCCTTATCGCTTCCAGCTGCAGCTCCATTGCTTTTTCTGTTTCACCCATATCGGCATATACATTCCCCATATTGCCGAGTGTGCCGGCATAGGTGTTCCTGCTGCCATACGTGCCACAAAAACTCTTTATCTTTTCATACATTTTAAGAGCAGAAGTATAGTCCTTTTCGTAATAATAATTATTTGCGATATAGGTATATGCATTGATCAGCATAGTAGTATCCTTATATTTTTCTGCAGCTTCAGCAGCTTTTGAAAGGTATTGCATTCCTAATTTTTTATTGATCCCATCAGAATATAAAGCACCAATGAAAAGTGTTCCCTCCATCGCCATTTTTTCCATTTTCATGTTTTGTGCAAGAACTAACGCAGCCTGATAATATTCCAAAGCCTTGGTATTATTCCCCATATTCTCATACGCCCTACCCAAATACATGTTGTTTTCACAAACCTGAATTTGCTTATTCAATTCCTTAGAAAGCACATTTGACTTTTCATAATTTTCAATTGAACCAACATATTCTCCAATTGCAAGGCTATTTAATCCATAAAAACTATAGGCATCCGCCAACTCTTCTGTTAAATTATTTTCCTGAAGTTTAGGGATCACCTCTTTAAAAAACTGAGCGGCTTTTTTATTTTCATCATCATTATAAAAAGCAATAGCCTTCATAAAATCTGATTTGGCTGATATAGCAGGAGTATTTATTTGTGCACTCAGTTCAGCGCATTTTAAATAATACGTTTTTGTTTCAGGATTTCTTTCGGAAGATAAGGCTCTGACAATATTATAACCAATATTGAATTTTTCAAGCGGAGCAGTTGTTTTTTCAAAAACAGTTTTTAAACTGTCCAGCTTGTTTTCAGAAATGCCTTTAAAAGTAAAAGCGATAAGGAATATAAAAAGTATATAAAATTTATTTTTCACGGGTATTTTTTGCGTTCCCAATAATACAACTTTATTAGAAAATCTTCATGTTAAATCTTGCACTAAACAACTGCAGATTCTATGAGTTTTATCATGCCGTCTGAGGCATCCATTTCGGCATTAATACCGATTGGCACAGTATATTTATTTACGATATGTCCTATCATCGCTCCGTAAAAAGCCGGTATGCCCAAAGGTTTGATCTGTTGTTCCAATACCTGCTTTAGGGTAAATGCTTTTTCGGGCTCTTCCGCTTCACACTTCACGCATTTACCAAACACCAAACCGCTGATATTTTTGAATACACCTGCCAATTTTAATTGTGTGAGCATACGATCTATCCGATAAGGTTCTTCACTAGTTTCTTCCAAAAAAAGAATTTTGTTTTTCCAGTCGGGCAAATAATCCGATCCGATCATACTCGCTATTACTGTTAAATTTCCTCCTACAAGCATCCCTGTTGCTTTTCCTGCTGTGATGGTATAATGTTCATCCGTGTCATCACCCGGATAGGCATACGTCACTT
>CANJPX010000016.1 GCA_947476185.1 Bacteroidota bacterium | reverse complement strand
TGCCGGCTGCCGATGAGTTGGGTTCAGGCAAAACTGTTCCAATAATTAAAATGTTTTGGGAATTCATTATTGAGTTATTACATTTTCAAATGGTAAACGAAAAGTGCAGCCATTTTTGTATTCACTGCAACCATAAGCAGTTTTTCCTTTTAGAATAGTTCCCTTTTTACAGATAGGGCAAATACCGGGCTTTGTTTCATCAAGGGCTGATTTCTTTGCTTTCGCAGGTTTTGCCGCTTTTGTTTGTGCCTCTTCAAATTCTATATTAAAAGTATCTGTCAATTTTAAAATGCCGTCTTTTTTTATTCCTCCCAAAGTAAATCCTTTTATAACAGCTGTCCTTTTCTTTTCCACCAAGGCTTTTATCTGAAGCTCCGTCATCTTTTTCCCCATCAACTCAAATGGGATCTTGAAATCACAACCATTTTTATAATTGCTACAACCAAAAGCAGCTTTACCTTTCAACATATTTCCAATTGTACATTTCGGACATTCAATCGTTTCGTTTTTCTCAACAACAGGCGCATGACTTGCAATGGTGATACGCTGCGAACTTTCATTGCGTACCTGGATGACGAGATCACTCACCATTTGTTTCATTTCATTCAAAAAAGCTTCTGCCTGATATTCTCCTTTTTCGATCTGCCGTAATTTGAATTCCCAATTACCGGTCATCTCTGCCGACTTTAATAATTCATTATTGATAACGCGGATCAATTCCATCCCGGTAATAGTAGGAACCAAATTTTTCCGTTCACGTTTGATATAATTTCTTCTGAACAATGTTTCAATTATTGCAGCACGAGTAGAAGGACGACCAATTCCATTGTCCTTCATCAGTTCACGCAATTCCTCATCATCTACTTGTTTCCCTGCAGTCTCCATTGCACGCAGCAAGGTAGCTTCAGTAAATGCTTTTGGAGCGGATGTTTTTCCTTCCGACAAAAAAACAGTATGCGGTCCGGATTCACCTTCCACAAACGCAGGTAATATTTGCGTTTTTTCTTCCTCCTCTTCTCCTGTAGATTCTTTTCCATACACCACTCTCCAACCATCTTCTAAAATTTGTTTCCCGGTTGCCTTGAACTCTATTTCTTTGGATTTACCAAGAATTGTTGTATTTGACACTTCACAATCAGGATAAAAAGCTGCTAAAAATCTTTTCGCAATTGTATCATACACCAAAGCTTCATTGCCCATCAATCCCTGAGCCTTAACATCCGTTGGTATAATTGCATGGTGATCAGTAACTTTTTTATCGTCAAAAACTTTTGTTGATTTCCGGATCTCGTTTTCTAATAATGGCTTTACCAAAGACTGGTAGTTGACCATATTTTTCAATACTCCGGGGATCTTTGGATACAGATCATTTGGAAGATACGTTGTATCAACACGCGGATAGGTTACCAACTTCTTCTCATATAAATTCTGAATAACCTTTAACGTATCTTCAGCGGAATAGGCAAATTTTTTGTTACACTCTACCTGGAGTGATGTCAGATCAAACAAACGGGGAGATGTTTCTTTTCCTTTTTTTATCTCAACCAAAGTGATCAAAAAGGGTTCTTCTTTGATCGTATTCAGGAGCTCTTCCGCTTTCTGTTTTTCATCCCCTTGAAACCGATCAAGCTGGGCATTAAAAACTACATCGCGGTATTTTGTTTTTAATTCGAAAAAGACGGCTGATCTAAATGCATTTATTTCCAGTTGTCGGGTTACTATCATTGCTAATGTAGGCGTTTGAACACGACCGATAGAAAGTACTTGTTTGCCATTTCCATATTTTATGGTAAACAAACGCGTGGCATTCATCCCTAAAAGCCAATCTGCAGCAGCACGCGAATAACCAGCAAAATATAAACTTTCATACTCCTTTCCATCCTTCAATTTTGTAAATCCTTCACGAATAGCTTCTTCCGTTAATGAGGAAATCCATAAACGTTTTAAAGGCTTTTTGCAATTTGTTTTAGAAAAGATCCAGCGCTGAATAAGTTCCCCTTCCTGGCCGGCATCACCACAATTTATTACTTCAGAGGCATTTTCAAATAATGTAGAAATGGTATTGAACTGTTTTTCTATTCCCTTATCGTTCTTCACTTTTATGCCGAATTTCTGAGGCAAAATAGGAAGCATATTTAAATTCCATTGACGATAAGCTGAATCATATTCGTGGGGTTCTTTCAACTCACATAAATGTCCGAAACTCCAGGTTACCTGATAGCCATTTCCTTCATAATAACCGTCTTTTCGCTGTTTAGCGCCCACTATTTCAGCTATTTCTTTGGCAACACTTGGTTTCTCGGCAATGCACACTTTCATAAGATCAAAAATAACAACAGAAGAAGTTTTATTCTCAAAATGATTTAACGTTTTATCAACAAAATTTTGAAAAAGGAATTGTTATGTTATTTTTACATTTCAATAAAATAATTCATACAAATTAAACATTATCATGAAAAAAATATTTTTAGTTTTTACATTGTTATTAGTTGCATCAACAGGATTTGCAAAAAAAATTAAACAGCCAAAACTGGAGCCCGGCATGTATGCCGAAATAACAACAAACAGGGGTGTCATACTGCTTTCTTTAGAATTTGAAAAAACACCGTTAACAGTAGCTAATTTTGTTGGATTAGCAGAAGGAAAAATTAAAAACACGGCAAAAAAAGATAAAGTTCCTTTTTATGACAGTTTGAAATTTCATCGAGTTATACCAAATTTCATGATACAAGGAGGCGATCCTTCAGGAAATGGGACAGGCGGTCCGGGTTATAAATTCAAGGATGAATGTTTGCCAGAATTAAAATTTACAGGAGCAGGAATATTGGCCATGGCGAATGCAGGTCCGGGTACAAATGGATCCCAGTTCTTTATCACGCATGTTGCAACTCCTTGGCTGGATGGGCATCATACTATTTTCGGACATGTGATAACAGGGCAAGATGTCGTAAATGCTATTCAGCAAGGCGATACTATTATTCATATAAAAATTATCCGTAAAGGGAAACCGGCAAAAAAATTCAAAGCAGATAAAGTATTTGCTGAACTAAATAAATAGTATTATGTAGTAAGTAGTTGATAAAGTTTTCTTCTCTCGTAAATGTCATTCCGTGCCACGACACTGGATCTATTTATAACAGAGATAGCTTCTCCTCCGCTCGAAGTGACAAAATGAACCGTGTGTGGTCATGTTGAGCCAGTCGAAACATGTGCGATGGCTTCCCACACTCTTCTGAACATTGTAATTTTTGAAATGATAAAAAAATGATAGCAACAATTGAAATAAGTATGTACGCTTTGACAGATGGTTATGAGCAAAAGGTGATTGATTTTATTCAACGAGTAAAACAAAATAAAAATATTCGCGTTGAAGTAAGTGGATTAAGTACCATGCTCTTTGGCGAATATGACCTATTGATGCAAGTATTAAAGGAAGAAATGAAACACGATTTTGATAATGGGAAAGCTGTATTTCTTTTAAAAATTGCAGGCAGTGAATTAACAAAAGAAAAACTACCTAATATTTTGAAGTAATTATAGAAATGAGATATTAGATTTTAGACAATAAAAATGAAAACTATGAACCAAAAAATCATTCTATCAATGATAGCAATTGCATCCATATGCATTGCATTCACTCCTAAAGCAGGTGTTGTAGGAACCATTTTTCCGGCAATGGAATGTGAAGATTACAACGGCAAAACTGTAAATCTTCCTACTGATACAAAGGGGAAATACACTTTAATATGTGTGGCTTTCAGTACCGCAGCAGAAGATGATCTAAAAACCTGGGTCAACCCGATCTATAATAAATTCATTGGAAAAGTGGATGCCTCAAAAGCAGATGTATTCGATGTCCACGTCGATTATGATGTGAATTTATATTTTGTTCCGATGTTCACTGGCTTCAATAAATTAGCCAGCAAAACATCTAAAGATAAAATCAAAGCAAAAACCGACAAAGAACTATATCCCTACTTATTATTTTATGATGGAGGAAAAACGTATAAAGATGAATTAGATTTCAAAAAGCGCGATACTCCATACTTCTTTGTTTTAGATAAAACCGGAAAGGTAACATATACTACTTCCGGGAAGTATGACGATAAAAAATTAGAGAAAATCCTTGATATCATTGAAGAGAACTAAGTATTCTCCTTCACTTTTTTCAACAATTAGTAGTTTTTTTACTGTATTTTCTTATCTTTACTAGTAAGATTAATCCCAACAAATACAGATGAAAAAACTCTTCCTTTTTTCTATTCTTTTATTTTCTATAATTCATACTAAGGCAGATGAGTTAATCGCAAATCCTTATGCGAAATCATTTGAAAAGGCCTATTCAAATTACCCTGAAATTCCGAGAGGCATGCTGGAGGCTGTTGCTTTTTGCAATACACGTTTTACGCATATTACCCATTCTTCTCCTGTTTCAGAAAGCTGCGTGGAAATTCCGAATGCTTATGGTGTAATGGGTCTGACCTTAGATGGGAAAAATTATTTTTTAAATAATCTGAATACTGTTTCTCAACTTTCCTTGATTAGTGCAGAAGATATTATTAATGATCCTAAAAAAAACATTCTCGCTTTTGCGGATGCATATGTGAAAGTGAAAAATTTATTAAACATCAAAAGTAATAAAGCAGAGGATCAATTAAGTATTTTAGTTTACCTGAGTGAGTTACCTAGAGAGACTGTTGGTCAATTTTACGCACTGGCCGCGCAAGAATATGGGTATGTGCAATTTTTGATGAATGGAAATTACCAGCAACTCTATAATTTCCCTGATCATCATCTGGATCCTGAAAAAATATTCGGAGCGGAGAACCTAGCTATATTAAGTGCCGCTTCGGTGATCGTTACGGATGAAAGTGTTTATAATAAAAAAGGACAAGAATTTCAAAAATCTATTTTATCGACAGATTTTGGACCTGCAATTTGGAATGCGGCTGCTTCCTGCAATTACAGCACAAGAGGAGGAACGGGAATTTCTGCAGTAACAATTCATGATATAGAAGGAACTTATGCAGGATGTATTTCCTGGTTTCAGAATTGTGCCGCCAGTGTTTCGGCACATTATGTATTGCGTTCAAGCGATGGTCAGGTTACACAAATGGTTTTAGAAGCAAATAAAGCATGGCATGTTGGAAGTGAAAATCCATATACGATCGGACTGGAACACGAAGGATATGTTTCGACAGCAAGCTGGTATACAACAGCTATGTATATAGGATCTGCGGCTCTTGTCAGAGATATCTGCACCAGCGGATATGGAATAAATCCTTTAAGAACATATTATGGTCCGGGATGTTCAGGCTCTTCATCCACTTGCGGAATAGGCGCTTGCACAACAATAAAAGGACACCAGATGTTTCCATTGCAAACACATAATGATCCGGGGCCCAACTGGAATTGGGCGTATTATTATAAATTGATAAATAACAGTCCGACAATCACTACCGTTACTTCCGCTACCGGAAGTTTTTACGACAGTGGCGGTGCCGCAGGAAATTACACGAATGATGAACGAAAACTTACTTTGATTCAACCTGTTGGTGCAACATCGATCACACTTAATTTCACAGCATTCAATACAGAATTGAATTGGGATTATTTATTTATCTATGATGGCGCGACTACTTCTTCACCTTTAATAGGACAATATACCGGAACGGCATCACCCGGCACCGTGTCTTCATCAGGAGGTTCAATGTTATTGGAATTCAGATCCGACTGTGCTACAGTTGCAGCAGGTTGGGCTGCAAATTGGACAAGCACCGCTGCTACTTCTGCAACAATAGACAGCATTGCTCCAACAACTGTTGTAAGTACATCCGGTTCCTGGGAAACAACAAACTTTACAGCCAATTTTACGGATGCAGATAATGTTGCTGGAAGTGGTTTAGAAAAAAGTTTTTATCAGGTGATCGATTTTAATGGAACAGAATGGAGAGCAAATAATAACAATGGTTTTTTTGCAGACAATTTTGATGTAGCTATTCATCCTGACTGGACAAGTGTTTTAGGAATGTGGAGCATCAATGCTGGAGCTTTATACCAGAGTGATGAAGTAAACAGTAATACAAATATCTATGCACCTCTAAATCAAACTTTATCAAACAGGTATCTCTATAACTTTTATGGAAAAATAGATGGTACAGGAATTACCAAACGGGCCGGCTTTCATTTTTTCTGTGACAACGGAAGTTTGACAAATCGAGGCAACTCCTATTTTGTTTGGTTCAGAGTGGATGACGGCTATCTTCAGATCTATAAGGTTGCCAGTGATGTTTTTGGATCACCAGTTGTAAACATTCCATTCACAACAGTTGCTGGACAATGGTATGATTACAAAGTTATTTACGATCGTACCACTGGGAAAATAAGCATTTACAGAGACAATCAATTTGTAACCAGCTGGACAGATCTATCACCGTATCTAACAGGGAATGCAATTTCATTTAGAAGTGCTGAATGTAATTTTGCGATCAATGAATTAAAAGTATATCGTTCCAGGAATCCTATGAGTGCAAGTATCAGCGTGGGTGCAGCTGCAACAAATGATATACGTTATCAAAATATTAACCCTATTTCATTTTCAGCAAAAGTAAAATCCTTATGTTCTGATTCTGCAGGAAATCTTTCTGCAATTTTCTATCAAAATATTAATGTTGACTGGACAACACCAAGCCCTGTTGATACAGTTAATGATGGCCTTGGAGCAGACATCGCAATTACAAATTCTGCGACTACGCTCTCTGCGAATTGGAGTGCATCAACAGACGTAAACTCTGCTATATCACGATATTGGTATGCTATCGGGACTACTCCAGGCGCAACAGATGTTGTAAACTGGACCGACAATTGGTTTAACCGGAATGTAACCGTAACAGGATTAAGTTTAGTGAATTTACAAACCTATTATTTCAGTGTAAAAGCTCAGGACGGAGCGGGATTAATTTCCACAGTGTTCAATAGCAACGGGCAAACTGTTAATTTAAGTGCCACAGGAATTGACGAACTTCACAACTCAGGATTAATTGTTTATCCAAATCCATTTACAAATAATGCAACACTTGCTTATCAATTAACTGAGAATTCAAAAATTGAAATTACTTTGTCGGATGTTTTGGGAAAGACGACCATCTTGTATAACAATCCTAATCAAACATCCGGAAAGCATGAATTATCAATCAACTCAGAAAATTTACATTTGTCAAACGGAATGTATTTCGTTAAAATAAAAACAGAAAATTCTCAAAAGGTCATTAAAGTAATTATTAAATGATAATGCCGTAGTGAAGAACGAAGCTATTAGGGAATCAAAAAAACTGTGCAAATAAGTATTTATTTTATTAACAGAATTACAAAGTAAAACGTGAAAAATACATTTCTGATCTTATCTATTTTCATTTCGCAATTTGTATCTGCGCAATCAATCATACCATCCGTTTCTAAGTTAATTTTGCGTCCTGCATCCGGAGAAAAAGATATTGTCCCGCACAAATCCATCCACCAGGAAGAATCAGAAAAATATTCTCAATATAATTTCAGTTCAAATGAACAATGGGATAGCTTACGAGCTTTTGAAACAGGAAAACAACATCTTCATCCCCCTACCCCCTTCGAAGGGGGACAAAAAAGTAATTCCCGTGCATGTACCCTTAACAAGCGTGTTTACGGATGGCATCCATACTGGAGTAATGGTTTGGAAATTAATTATGACTGGAACGGATTAACCGACTTGTGTTATTTTTCGTATGACGTAAATTCTGCAACCGGAGCTGCAACAAGCACTCATGGCTGGTCAACAGCTACCGTTGTTACAACAGCTCAAGCGAACGGAGTAAATGTTTCACTTTGTGCAACCCTATTCAGTGGCCATACAGCTTTTTTGGCAAGCTCTACATCAAAACAAACGTTGATCACAAATCTAATCAACCTTGTTTCAGCACGTGGGGCACATGGAGTAAATATTGATTTTGAAGGAATGGGAGCTTCTCACAAGGCTGCCTTTACAGCATTCATGATCGACCTTTGCACACAGATGCATGCTGCAATTCCGGGCTCTGAAGTAAGCATCGCGTTATACTCAGTAGATTGGAGCGGTGTGTTTGATATGCCGGCACTAAATCCATATGTAGACCTTTTTATCATCATGGGTTACGATTATTATTACAGCGGAAGCACCACTGCCGGACCTGAAGATCCATTGTATAATTTTCAAACTTCATATAATTACACATTAACAAAATCTATCACTTATTATTTAAATCAAGGAGCTTCAAAACCCAAATTACTTTTAGGTCTACCGTATTATGGTCGTGAATGGGCAACAACAGCGGCGACAGTTCCAAGCAGCACAACCGGCACCGGAACAAACACTGTTTTTTTTAACACTTTCAAAGCCAATAGCAGTGGCTATTACAGCACACGTCATTGGGATGTAAATAGTTTCTCAAGCTGGTTTCCTTCTGTCCGTGCCGGAGTAAACTGGCAGTGTTTTGTTGATGATGCATATGCCATGAATAAAAGATTTGACATCGTGAATCAACGAGGAATTGGCGGAATAGGAATTTGGGCATTGGGGTATGATGATGGTTACAATGACTTTTGGAATTTGATACAAAATAAATTTACAGATTGTGCGGTTGTGGCTTGTACCGATACGATTTATGATATGGGCGGACCTTACAGAAATTATTACGACAATGAAGATTATATTTATACGATCGCTCCAACAGGAGCAACAGGAGTAACATTAAATTTCTCATCCTTTAATACAGAACTGAACTACGATACTTTATGGATCTATGATGGCGCAAATATCACATCACCATTAATCGGATATTATCATGGCGCAACGAGTCCCGGAGTTATTACTTCCTCGGGTGGCGCATTAACAATTCGATTTAAATCTGATGGCTCAACTGTTGCAACAGGATGGCAAGCGATATGGAATTGCAGCATCGATAACATTGTTCCCACAACAACAATTGCAGTTCCAGCCGGCTGGAAAACTACAAATTTCACAGCAAACTTTACAGATATTGATAATGCTGGTGGCTCCGGTATTGAAAAAAGTTTTTATCAGGTGCTTGAAAATAACGGAACAGAATGGCGGGCAAATAATGGGAACGGTTTTTTTAGCGATAATTTCGATGTTGCAATTCATCCCGATTGGACGAGTGCCAGCGGTATCTGGTCAATTGCTGCAGGAGGATATTTAAATCAAACAGATCAAACAAATTCGAATACAAATATCTGGGCGCCACTTACACAAAATTTATCTAACAGCTATTTATATAACTGGCAAGGAAAAATAACAGGTACAGGAACAAACAGAAGAGCAGGATTTCACTTCTTTTGTGATGATGCCACACAAACCAATAGAGGTAACTCCTATTTTGTTTGGTTCAGAGTAGACCTTAGTGTTTGTGAATTTTACAAAGTAGTAAGTAATGTTTTTTCACTGGAACACTCTGTTCCAATGACCATTGTCGCAAACCAATGGTATGATTATAAAGTATTGTACGATAGGATTAGCGGAAAGATGGATGTTTACCAAGACGATAATTTTGTGGGTAGCTGGACAGACCCGACGCCATATACAAATGGAAATGCAATCTCATTCAGAAATGGAAATTCCGATTATATGGTGAATGACCTGAAAGTTTACCGTTCACGATTACCATCAGTAACGGTAAGCGTTGGAGCGGCAGCAACAAATGATGTCCGCTATCAAAATGCAAACCCCGTTTCGCCATCCTGCAGAGTAAAATCGATCACGAAAGATGCTGCCGGAAATTTATCTGCAGTTGCATCACAAGATGTGAATGTAGACTGGACAATACCTTCAGGAGTTGCAGTAAAGGATGGAACTACGGCAATTGATATTGACACAACATATTCCTTAACGCAACTTTCTGCCAACTGGACATCAAGTACGGATCCGAATTCAGGAATCGCAAAATATTGGTATGCGATCGGTACGACGGCGGGAGCAACAGATGTTGTTGGCTGGACAAATAATGCATTAAGTACATCAGTGACACATACAGGCTTATCTTTAATACCCGGTCAATATTATTTTGTCAGTGTAAAATCAGGAGATGGGGCCGGATTAATTTCAAATCCAATTTCATCTGACGGTCAATTAGTTTTACTGTCTACAGGAATTAATGCTTCTATAACAAATGAATTGAGTTGTATGGTATTCCCAAATCCGTTTAATGAATCAACAACTTTTGTCTATCAAATTCCGGAATCTTCAATTGTTGAGATCACGTTGACGGATGTTCTTGGCAAGCAAATTGTATTGCTTTCAAAACAAGCACAGCAAGCCGGAAAACATCAGTTGACCATTAATAAAAATGAATTGGGACTTTCTAAAGGAATGTATTTATTAAGATTAAAAATTGGTAGCAAAGAACAGATCGCAAAACTTATTATTCAATAAAAAATTATAATTTAGGCTTTACATTCTCGCACTTTCTCGACTCCGCTCGAAATGACTAGTGCACAATATCAGGCTGGGGTATAAAATGTCGAGGTGCGGTTGTCACTCTAAGCTTGTCGAAGAGTTTGGGTAAGCCACCCACATGTTTCGACAGGCTCAACATGACCTCGCATAGTTCGATTGTATCATTTCGAGCGGAGTCGAGAAAGTATAAAAAGAAAAATTATTAAATGAATTACTATTTATGACTCGACGACTCCTGGCATTTTTATTTTTATTCCCTGTCTTAGCAAAGGCGCAAGATGAAGCTGAACCATTTGATAAATATGGACCTCCGGGCTCCGTTATATACAACAACCTCAAAGACGCATTAAAAGATCCTAAAATTGTCTACAAATTAAAAATTGAGAATCAGCCGATCGATCCTAAGTTATTTCCAAAAATAGGGAAACTGGAGCAATTGCAGGTTTTGCAATTAAATTCAAATGGTATTTCCCAGCTGCCTGCAGAATTTAAAGATCTATCCAATCTTATTTATTTCGCCTGTATCGAAAACCCAATCACATCGCTGCCAAAGGATTTCGGGAACCTTTCTATGCTTTCCGAATTACATTTATACAGTCCGAACCTGGATTCTCTTCCTACTGAAATTGTTTTTTTAGGGAAATTAAAAGCAATAGAAATTCAAAACAATAAAGCGAATACATTTTATTTTCCAAATTCAATTGGCTACTTAAATAATCTAACTAGTATTTTATTATACAATACAAACATAGACACACTGCCAAGTTCATTTGCAGAATTCAAAAAGCTAAAAAGCATTATAATGACCCGCTGTGGATTAATGGATGTTCCAAAAGCAATCGGGAAAGTAAGCACACTGGAGACTTTGGTTATGGATGAGAACAAACTTACTGACGTAAATAAAAGAGTTTTTAAATTAAAAAAATTAAAATATTTATCCTTACAGAACAATCAACTAACCTCTATTTCTGAAAATATAAGCGTATTGCAAAATCTGGAGTTATTGGATCTGAGAGGCAATAAATTTACGGAATTTGATCTGGCTGTTTTGAAGGCTCTGCTCCCTAAATGCAGGATTTTGTATTAATTTCATTAATTGAAAAAATCAACAAAGAATTTAAATTAAAAAATTATAAAAGCATAATTTTTTTTAACATCAAAAAATCAGCTAAAGATGCACAAAAATCCAGCTACATAATATTCAACCTCTTATAAACATCTTTTTTGTATGTCTTTCCAATTGGAACCAACTTTTCTCCAAAAGCTATAGTGTCATCTTCAATATCCACTATTGCATCCAAACGAATTATGAATGAACGATGTACCCTAATATATTCGCTATTAGAGAACCTGCTTTCCATAGATTTCATAGTTGTATGAACAACATAATTTCTATCTTTTGCAAAAAGCGTAACGTAATCGCCATCACATTCAATCAATTTTATATCTGACCTATCCAATTTAATTATAGATTTACCCTCTTTAATGAAGACTACATTATCTTCAAAATCTACTGTTCGTTCTGAATTACTTTCACTTAAAACTTTTTTCACAGCAAGAGAAAACTGATCAAACTTCACAGGTTTTACCAAATAACCTGAAACATTATATTTGAATGCTTCAATTGCAAATTGCGTGTGAGAAGTAGTAAAAATAACTTTTGGAAGATTTCCTGCTAGGTAGGCAATGAATTCCATCCCTGTCATTTGAGGCATCTCAACATCCAAAAAAATTAAATCAATTTTATTTAATTTCAAAAATGACACAGCATCTATTGGGTTGTCAAACTGTTTTACCAATACTAATTCAGAATGTTTAGAAATATAATGCTCTAAGACATTTCTTGACATTTTATCATCATCAATAATTACACATTTCATATTTCGTCGATTTTCAATTCATTATTTAATTCACTATAAATTTTCAGAAAATTTATTTCAAGCACTTCAACCATTCTAGGTATTAAGTTTAAATGTTGACGTTTCTGACAATACGCTTCTATTAGCGATACCGTTTTAATAAAATATGGAGTACCAATAAAAGAAATACGTCCCTTAAGTTTATGAGAAGTCTCTGTGGCATTATCCCAATCTTCATTTCTTACAAAGAACTTCATTTCTTCAATAAAAACTGGAGTTTGAAATAGAAATTCAGTTATTAGTTTTTTATAAAAAGTATTATTCCCATGTGAGATCGATTTCAAATATAATAAATCGACAAGTTGATTTTCCTGATATGATTCATTTTTTGTTAACTCAAAAACTTTATTCACTAAATCATTCTCCGTAAAAGGTTTGCTCAAAAAATCATTCATCCCTGCTTCAATACATTTTTCCTTTTCACCAGAAATAATATTAGCTGTTAGTGCAATGATAGGGATTTTAGAATTTATTCCCGTACTACTTTTACGAATATTTTCTGCCGTATTGTACCCATTTAACACAGGCATTTGTAAATCAAGCAAGACTAAATCATAACGAATTTCACTTAATTTTTCAATTGCAATTTCACCATTGTCAGCAGTTTCAGTGATTGCACCATGCTTTTTAAGCATAAGTGTTGTGATCATCTGATTAAATTTATCATCTTCAACTATAAGAATTCTTTTATTAGAAAAATCAAACAACTCAATCCCCTTATCTTTTTTAGGAGTTTCAAAATGTTCAATTATTTCAAAAGGTATAGTTACATAAAAACAAGACCCTTTACCAATTTTACTATCCACTTCAATTTTACCATTCTGTAATTCAACTAAATTTTTTACAATAGTCAGACCTAGTCCAGTTCCCGCAGAATAATGCGTTGTTTCAGAAACAACTTGAGCATATCTATTAAAAATCATTGACAAATTTTCTTTTGACAATCCAATTCCCGTATCGCTAATTTCGAATTTAACTTGTTTAATCAATCCACTATTTTCTTCCATAGAAACACGAATATCAACTGAGCCTTTCTCTGTAAATTTAATTGCATTACTTACAAGGTTGAAAAGAATTTGTTTCAAACGAAGGGGGTCACCAGACACGTGATGCGTCTTCATAAAATCATCAATTTTAACATTTAGAGATAGATTTTTATTTTCAGCTAAATGCTTCATTGACAAATAAACTTCATTCACACATTTAAAAATATCAAATGGAATAACTTGAAAATTAATTTTTTTAACTTGAATTTTTTCAAAATCCAATATATCATTTACAAGTAATAATAAATTCTCTGAAGCTGTTTTTATTATTCCAAGATACTCACTTTGTTTTTCAGACAAATTAGTATCATAAATTAGCCCCGTTATTCCCTTTATTATATTTATAGGATTTCTCAATTCATGACTCATATTCGCCAAAAATTGCTCTTTAGATTTCCTTCCAACAATAGCTTGTTCTTTTGCAAAGATTAAATCCATTTCTTTCTTCTTTCTATCTGTAATATTCCGGTAGATCCAAAGATGCCCATTATATTTATTTTCTGTAAAAACAGGCACAAAATCTCTTTCTAAAACTGTTCCATTTAACATTTCCAATTCCTCGTTTTGAACAAGTATTTTATCAATGAGTATTTTATCAATTGATTCCACAAAATTTTCCGAATCCTTAAACTGAAGCTTTGCATCTTCAGCGGAATTTTTACAATCATACCCTATTAATTCTTCAGGGGAAGCTTTTATATCAAATATTTCGCAAAACATTTTGTTGGCCAAAACAATTTCACGATCCTTGTTTTCCAAAAGTATTCCATTTTGCATATTTTGAATAAGAGCAGAGTATCTTTTGTTATCCGATTTTAATTCTTCAATAGATTTTACAAGTTCTTCCTTTTGATTTTTGATTTGGTCAAAATTTAGTAATTGAGGCGCCTCTATAGCAGAATCCGAAAATTGAAAATCATTTTTATTCAGATTAAATTTATTTAGATCATCTAGCGATTTTAGCCAAGGATAAACTAAGAAAACGATTTCTTTTGTCCCCAAAACGATTAATTGACAATTAAAAGTGACTTCCGGCTTATTTTTCGAAACAATAACAATAAGTTGTTTGGAATATTTTGATATTGAGGCGAAATTATATGAGATGCTGAATGTATTATTGAATATGAATTGATCTTGAAAATCAGAATTAATAATACAAGGAATAAGCCCTTTCATGCTACTTCCAGCAGAAATTATTTTGAAAGTATCATCAATTGAAAAGCAGAAAGGAAATAAAATTCCTAGTTCTGTATTATTAATTGGCATTAAATTTTGTTCGTTCATATTATTCTCAATTCACAAAAATGATATTCTATACTTCATTTTGTACGCCAATTTAATTAAAATGATTGCAAAATTGAAGTTATTTAGATAAACTATATTAATTCAACCTTTAACCTTTACTTTAATCTCCTGTATTCTATTACTTTATTAACAAAGTTATTGTTATTACTATTTAGAAAACTCATAGATTATCTCTTTTCTTTTCTCTTTACAACCAAATCTTCTTGCTCCTCATAATTCAGTATACCTCCCCACATATTCATTTGATTCATGATCCAAGATCTTCTTCCTTGAATATATGAACTAGGTTTCCCCGCATTGAACCGAATAGGATTGGGTAAAACTGCAGCAATTGTGGCAGCTTCCGATTTACTAATATGCTTTGCATCTTTATTGAAAAAAGTTTTTGAAGCAGCTTGTGCTCCATAAACACCATCCCCCATTTCAATCACATTAAGATATACCTCCATGATTCGCTCTTTATTCCAGATCGTTTCAATTAAAAAAGTAAAATATACTTCAAAACCTTTTCTAATATAACTTCTGCCAGGCCACAGAAAAACATTTTTAGCTGTTTGCTGACTAATAGTACTTGCTCCACGCGTTCTTTTATGCGTTTCGTTATAATCCATCGCTTTTTCGATTGCTTCGAAATCAAAACCGTTGTGTTTTAAATAATTTTGATCTTCAGAACAGACGACAGCTAATTGAAGACTTGGTGCAATCTCCTCAAGTGAAACCCAATCTTTACTCAGCTTCATTGTTTTTCCATCCATCTTTTGTTCAACGCAACGAATAAGCATTAATGGCGTAATAGGAATAGGTACCCATCGAAAAAAAATAACTGAAGCAATGCTAACAATGAAAAACCACATTGTTGCTTTCCATGTAAAACGTCCTATTTTTTTTAAAAGCTCCTTCATGCTAAAAATCAAAATCAAATTTCGGACAATCGGCTGCCCCATTCGGTTTATCATAAGCATCACTGCTCATAACCGGTGTCATGCCCATCATAAATTCAGTTGAATTAGCATTTGCAGACCGAAAACTAGAAATAGTATAATCATATGCAAACCCAATAACCACATTTTTTAACACGCGTATCTGTATCATTCCTGATATCGCATCATGCATTCGATAAGTAATTCCAACACCTACACGTTGTCTAAAATAGGTCATAAAATTAAATTGAGTGGAAGGGATTCCAAGAAAATTAGACTGAATATTTACTCCCGGAACAAAAACAAAATCATACCCATCAGATCTGATTTTTTTACTGGCAGTAAAAACTGCAGTAGGAATAAACCTTCCTTTTGTTCCAATTTCTATACTTCCCTGTTTCAAAGAATTCTTATAAATATTTTTTAAGGAAATCCCTACGGAAATTTTTTTGGAATATAAATACAACCCAGGAACAAAATCCGGCAATAATACTTTTGGGCCATTTTGAGCTAAGGCTGGATCAAAATCATTAAAAACAGAATTTGTAAGCGCAACACTTTTTATTCCGGCAGCTACTCCAGCACTAAAATAATATTTAGAAGATAATTTTAAATGAATTGCATAGGAGGCATATACAACCTTATTAGTAAAAATTCCAAACTTGTCTTGCTCCACATACGCACCTACTCCATGCCAAAATAGTTTATATCCTTTTTTACCAAAAGATTTTGTGACACTCGCAAAGTTTGTTTCAGGGGCGAAAGCAAAACCTCGCCATTGAACTCTTCTGCCAACCATAATTTTTACACCTTTATCACTTCCTGCCACAGCAGGATTCAAACCATATTCATTCATCATAAATTGAGAATACTGCACCGCTTGCTGAGCATTTGCGGCAAAGGCTAAAAATAAAAATAATATGGTTTTTCTTAATCTCATTATTTAATAATTGAAATGCAGCCTTTTATCACCGATCCTTTATCAGTCCCGTTTTGAAAAATAATGTAATAGTAAGATGCATCCGGAACCGTTACACCAAAAAGATCTTTCCCATCCCAAGGCTCATAAACACCTCTATGTTCAAAAACTTTCTGACCTAAACGATTATAAACAGTAACGGATGTCTGAGGAAAAAACTGAGAATTCTGAATGAACCAAGAATCGTTAATCCCATCACCATTGGGCGTAAAAACGATTTCAGGAGACATTTGACATTCTGTAGTATGGATCGAAATAGTTATTGTAGTGTCTATACCAAGATTATCTGTGACCACAACTGAATATGAACCTTCATTGAGACCAAGCAAAGAAGAAGTCGCTTGTCCTGTATTCCAAAGAAATGTATAAGGTGGATTTGTCGACACAACATTTATATCAATTTTTCCAAATTCAAGGTTATTACATTTTACGTCCTGTTGTATTATCGAAAATGATATTTGCGCAATAGAACAATTGCCAAAGAGTATAAAAAATAAAGTAGTTGCAATTATCCTTTTCATCAATTACATAATTTGGTAACTAGTTCATCCGCCATAATGCTTCCTTTATCGGCAGCAATTTTTAATAATTCACAAGCAGGAGTTTTTTCACCATGCTGATAAAGAGTCGTTGCTAATCCTATATATGCCTCACGATAAGTAGAATCTAATTCAATTACCTTTTTGTAATCTGACACAGCACCAGCATAATCCCCGGAAATATCTTTCCAAAAAGCACGACTATAATATGCGTTTGCGTATTGAGCATCATAAGATATGGATTTATCTAAGTCTTTAATTGCTGCTTCATAATCATCCATATGCGCCTTTGCTAATGCTCTATTATAATAAGGTTTAGGTTTTACAGGATCTATTTCAATCGCCTTTGTAAAATCCTTTATAGCACCAACATAATCTTTCAATTGTGCTTTAACAATTCCTCTTCCATTTATAGCATCAAAATAATCTGGTTTTAATTTAATCGCTTTATCAAGGAACTTGATTGCCAGCTTATATTCTCCGATTTTATAATTGATAAAACCCTGCAAACAATATGCACTATCATAATTGGGATTTTGATTGATCGCATTATCAAGGTCGTGAAGTGCGTCAGAATAATCTTTTTGGGAATCGTTGATCAATGCACTATTATAATATTCTAGTGCGGAAATTTGAGAATATGAAAATGCAGTACAAATAATAAATAGTAATAGTGCTACTGTTTTTTTCATTTAGCTATTTTTTTGCTTATGTCATTTGGAGAGATTTTTATGCAATTGAAGCAATCTCATTTAATTACGATGAGAATGCCACATTCATTTTCCTTCATAATGAAGGAACAACAATTAATTTATAGTATAGAACTTATTTCAACAATTCACCCAAAGCGCTATCAAATAATAATTTTGCCTCAGCAACCGTTCCGAAAGATTGGTCATCAATAATCATTTCTTTACCTTTTACATCACCAAGATATTCGAACTCTGCTCTTGAAGCCATCATCAGATCAATGAATTTATCCTCATCCGATTTTTTTACAGAAACTACCACTCTGCTTTGTGCTTCACCAAATAAAAATGCATCTTTCCGAATATCTGCATCAGAACTGATATCGAAACCTAAATTATTTGACATCGCACTTTCAAGCAATGTGATAAACAACCCACCATCAGCGCAATCGTGAGCCGATTGAATTATCTTTTCTTTTATGATCATTTTCACAGCTTTTTGTACTTCAAACTCTTCATCTATATTAAAGAAAGGAGCTGGAGTATTTTTCACCTTGTGATAAGAATATAAATATTCGGAAGAAGCAATACAATTTTTTGAACTACCAATCAAATAAATTGAATCACCTTCATTTTTGAAGTTGAGCGTCATACGTGTAGACTTGTCTTTCAAAACTCCTAACATACCAATAGTTGGCGTTGGAAATACAGGACCTTCGTAAGAGGATTGATTGTAAAAACTAACGTTTCCACCTGTTACTGGTGTTTCAAATTTTATACAAGCACTCCCCATCCCTTTGATTACATTCACAAACTGCCAGTAAACTTCAGGGTTGTAAGGGTTTCCAAAATTAAGACAATTTGTTATTGCAGATGGTTCGCCTCCGCTACATACAATATTACGAGCTGCTTCAGAAACAGCAATTGCAGAGCCAACTTCCGGATCAGCATTTACATAACGTGCATTACAATCCACCTTTAATGCAATCGCCTTATTTGTTCCTTTGATATTTACAATAGCAGCATCAGACGGAGCATTTGTACTCATGTTAGCTGTGCCAACCATAGAATCATATTGATTATAGACCCACTGTTTAGAAGCAATATTCGGATGGCCAATCAAAAATCTAGAAACAGCTTTTAGGTCTTTCGGAACTTCTACGGTATCAATATTGAACTTTTTTGACTCTTTAAAATAAGCAGGTTCTTTGTAATCACGATGATATACCGGAGCGCCACCACCTAATACAAGGTCAAAAGCGGGAACATCAGCAACAAGTTCATCACCAACATAAAATTTAATGTGCTTTGTATCGGTAACTGTTCCTATCATGGCACAATTCAGATCCCATTTATCGAAAACTTTCTGAACTTCTTTTTCTCTTCCTTTTTTTACAACGATCAACATACGCTCTTGTGATTCGGAAAGAAGGATCTCGAAAGGCTGCATATTCGCCTGACGGGTAGGAACCCTATCTAACCAAATATCCATTCCGTGTTCACCTTTTGCCGACATTTCAGAAGTGGAGCAAGTGATCCCTGCAGCACCCATATCCTGCATTCCAATAACAGCACCTGTTTTAATAACTTCTAAAGAAGCTTCCAATAATAATTTCTCCTGAAAAGGATCCCCAACTTGAACAGCAGGAAGATCTTTTGCTGAATCTTCAGTGATATCCGCGGAAGCAAATGTAGCGCCATGAATTCCATCCTTTCCGGTAGCAGAGCCAACAATAAAAACAGGATTTCCAACACCATAAGATGTTGCTGAAGCCGTTTCTCCTGCCTTCACGATTCCTGCACTAAACGCATTCACCAAAGGATTCACATTATAACACTCATCAAAAAACACTTCACCACCAACACATGGTATACCAAAAGCATTACCGTAATCGCCGATCCCTTTTACAACACCTTTTACTAGCCATTTTGTTTTCTCTAATTTAATATCTCCAAAACGCAATGAATTCATTTGCGCAATTGGACGAGCGCCCATAGTAAAAATATCACGGTTGATTCCGCCAACACCTGTTGCAGCACCTTGATATGGTTCTAAAGCAGAAGGGTGATTATGAGATTCTATTTTAAAACAACAACCTAAACCATCTCCAATATCTACAAGGCCGGCATTTTCTTCACCTGCTTCCGCTAAAATATACGGGCCCTTTTTAGGGAGTTTTTTTAGCCAAACAATTGAATTTTTATAAGAACAATGTTCGCTCCACATCACAGAAAAAATACTCAATTCAGTAAAATTCGGTACCCGGCCAAGTATTGCTATGATCTTTTCATATTCATCTTGCAATAATCCTAATTTTTTTGCTGTTTCAACTGTAGTTAATTGACCTTCTGATGTTACCGACATATGTATACTAATTATATTTTGTTTTTATTCATTTTCTTCAAAACGGGGCACAACACACCTGTATTTAGGAATCCAAATTTACACAAAACCGACCTATTTGAAGGAATAATTTATTTTGAGTTTTCAACAGGTTTGAATTACTATATTTGGTGGAAATTACTGTATTAAAGCACATTGGAAATCCTTTTAACAATAACGTACACGATTTTATTCCTTTTTATCATTAAAAAGATGAGATTCTTTGATATTGAAGGGTTATCAAAACGCAACATTTCCCTGATCTTTTTATTAAAAATTGTATTCGGATTAATGCTTTGGGCCATTTACACATTTTACTATACAGAACGTTGCACATCGGATATTTACAAATATTTTGATGATAGTGAAATACTATTTAACACCCTTTGGACAAATCCTTTCCACTTTCTAAAAATGCTGACAGGCATTGGAAACAACACTCCAGAATTTGACCAATATTACTCAGAAATGCATTATTGGG
Organism: Bacteroidota bacterium; assembly: GCA_947476185.1. GTDB lineage: Bacteria > Bacteroidota > Bacteroidia > 2-12-FULL-35-15 > 2-12-FULL-35-15 > 2-12-FULL-35-15. Next base: position 29,698 of record CANJPX010000016.1, on the reverse strand, counting down.
CCCGAAAAATAGATAGTAACATATACAACGATAGTCATACCATCATCCGTTTTAATTGTTTAGTTCGCTTTTTCTCATTAGGCTACTACAATGTGCACACCGTTGTCATTTGTTTTGTTTCTCTGACTGGATTAACAGCTATCTACAAAACATTTATTCCTTTTTTACAAGACAAAAAACGTGAATTAATTTTTTCTATATTCCTATTACCTTCTGTTCTTTTCTGGGGTTCAGGAGTTTTAAAGGAAGGACTTATATTTTTTGCACTTGGATTATTGATCTATTACACAAATAAATTATTTACGTTAAAAGCCATTTTCATTTGTCTTGTATCAGGACTTATACTTGCTCTTTCAAAATTTTATGTCTGGCTGGCAATTTGTCCGAGTTTACTTTTTATGATCTGGGCAAACCGGAATAATACAAAAGTGTTTTTAAAATTTGTGATTACTTTCTCTGCAATCAGTATCATCGGCTTAAATATTAACAGCTTCACTTCGATCCAAAATCCTCTGGTAACATTATCGCAAAAGCAAATAGAATTTAATAAATTAGCTACAGGTAATTTAACGGATGCAAATAACAATCCGATCGCAGTTGCAAAAAGCGCAATTAAAATTAAAACACTAGAACCTACAATCTATTCTTTTTTAAAAAACAGTCCGGAAGCCATAATAAATACAACATTCCGACCATACCTATGGGAGTCAAGATCGCCAATGATGCTCATTGCAGGATTAGAGAATATATTAATTCTGGGATTTATATTACTTTGTATCGTTTTCATAAAACCATTAACAGAGATTCGCTGGGAGTATGTTTTGTTCTGCATATCATTTGTGATCATTCAGTTTTTGATCATTGGAGAAACCACCCCAATAATTGGCGCCATAGCGAGATATAAAGTTCCCGCACTTCCATTTTTAATGATCACCTTCTTATTTATGCTCGATAAAAGCAAACTGTTAAAACGCTTTCCCCTTTTGAAAAAAGTGCTCATTCAATAAATTTTCTAAATTTGCCTACATATCTAAATAATCAAGTATGAATTTCAACAGTTTATTCCGCAAGAAATCAGCAAATGTAATTTTACAAGAAGGAGGAGATGGAGAAAGTCATGGACTTCATAAAGTTTTAACTGTAAGGGACCTTACATTCTTTGGAATAGCTGCTATCATTGGCGGAGGGACATTTAGCGCAATTGGTAACGCTTGCTATTCAGGTGGTCCGGGAGTAATCCTATTGTATATCATCTGTGCAATAGCATGTGGATTTACGGCTTTGTGTTATGCAGAATTTGCTGCCCGTGTGCCTGTTTCAGGAAGTGCCTACACATATGCATATGTTTCATTCGGGGAATTATTCGCATGGATAATTGGCTGGGCTTTATTGATGGAATACTCTATCGGAAATATTTACATCGCGTTTTCATGGAGTGGTTATTTCACAAATTTACTGGATGGATTTGGAATACACCTTCCTGAATGGCTTACGATTAACTATAAAGCAGCACACCAAGCATTTATTGAAAATAAAACCGGAGAAGGATTTTTAGCATGGAGTATGGCTCCACAGTTGGGAGGATTGAGAATAATTTTTGACTTGCCAGCAGTGATGGTAAATGTTTTTATTACCTGGTTAGTTTATAAAGGAACGAAAGAGTCGCGCAATTTCAGCAATATTATGGTAATGATAAAATTGATCGTTATTGTGCTCGTTATAATTGTCGGATGTTTTTACATTGATATAAAAAACTGGACACCATTTATGCCAAATGGATTCGGAGGAGTTATGGGAGGTGTTTCTGCTGTCTTCTTTGCATACATAGGATTTGATGCTGTATCAACTTTGGCAGAAGAAAGCAAAAACCCACAACGTGACCTTCCAAGAGGGATGATGTATTCACTTATAATTTGCACTATTGTATATATTATTCTGGCATTGGTCCTCACAGGAATGGTTACCTATTCTGCATTAGGAGTAAGCGATCCATTGGCGGAAATATTCAAATTGAAAGGTGTTAAATGGATGTTGTTCATTGTTTCAATTGCTGCTGTGGTGGCCATGACAAGTGTTTTACTTGTTTTTCAAATGGGACAGCCTCGTATCTGGATGAGCATGAGTCGTGATGGATTATTGCCAAAACGCTTTTCTGCAATTCATCCAAAATATAAAACTCCCGGTTTTGCCACTATTATTACCGGATTAGTTGTTGGCGTTCCTTTATTTTTTACGGATGAAAATTTTGTGCTCGACTTTACAAGTATTGGAACTTTGTTTGCATTCGTTTTGGTTTGTGGTGGTGTCCTGATGCTTCCGCCTCAAAAGAATGAGGATTATACCGAAGCTACGAAAGGGAAGTTCAGGTTACCTTACATCAATGCAAAATATATTTTCCCATCGATAATAATAACAGCACTTTCATTGATACTTTATTTCGTTCCGGAATTTTTCACAAATCAATTTCATATCACTCAGGAAAATGCAAATACGAATGTTCCGATGTTGGTTTTCTTTATCTTATGTATTATTATGACCGTTCTTTCTTTTCTAAAAAACCTATCACTGATACCTGTTTTAGGATTAGTGTCTTGCTGTTATTTATTAACGGGAATGGCAGGATCGAACTGGATTTGGTTTTCTATTTGGTTATCTATTGGTCTTTGTGTATACTTCTTATACAGTCGTAGCCACAGCAAACTCAATGTTTAATTTAAGACAAATTACAAAATGGCCCCGAATTATATCGGGGCTTTTTTTGTCCTTATAAAACAATGTAAATCGTATATTTGTAAGTGAGGCTTACGGCTATTTTTTATTCAATCAGAATAAATATAGCATACAAATAAACAAATCTATTATTAAACGAATGAACAAAATGATCGCATTTATTACAGGCGCAACAGCAGGAATTGGCAAAGCTACTGCGGAGGTGTTTGCCAAAAATGGTTACAATTTAATTATTACTGGACGAAGAAAAGAAAGACTCGATGAAATTTCGGCTTATTTAAAAGCAACGCATAAAATAGAAGTTCTTTGTTTGAACTTTGATGTGCGAAATATTAAGGAAGTTGAAAATGCAATTAATTCAATCCCTTCGGATTGGAAAAAAATAAATGTCCTGTTAAACAATGCAGGATTAGCGGCCGGATTAAATTCGATTCAGGAAGGGAATACTGATGATTGGGAACGAATGATCGATACAAACATCAAGGGACTTTTATACATGACAAGAAATATTGCTCCTATCATGATCAAAAACGGGTTTGGGCACATTGTAAATATTGGCTCAATTGCAGGAAAAGAAGTGTATGCGAATGGAAATGTTTATTGTGCTACTAAACATGCCGTTGATGCTCTAAATAAAGGAATGAGAATTGACTTATTACCTCATAACATTAAAGTTACTGCAATCCATCCAGGAATGGTAGAAACAGAATTTTCTATTGTTCGATATAATGGCGATGAAGAAAGAGCAAAAAATGTATATAAAGGTTTGGAACCTCTATTGCCAGAAGATATCGCTGAAACAGTTTATTGGGTAGCCAGCAGACCGCCTCATGTAAATATTAATGAAATAATAATCATGCCGACCGTTCAGGCAAACGCCACAACTACCATAAGGAAATAAATGAAAGGAACATGAAAAAAAGTTTAGCGAAATAAAAAATCAAATAAAAGCAAAGAAATAAAAATGATTTCCCTTAAAAATATTACTGAATGCCAAAAGTGCCTCAGCGGGAAACTTTTTTTGCTACTTATTCTCTTGCCTCTGCTTTCACTTTCACAAGAAGGAATGCCCTATCGCAAAGGGAAAGTAAAACACCGTTTGAGCGTTGGCGGAATAAAATCATTTTACCAGAATCATCCTGAACATACTGTAAATACAAAAGCGAAATTCGGTTTTGATGCTTCCTATAAAGCAGAATTACTTATGGGAAGGAAAGCAAATTTATTGATCGGATTGGAATACCAAAATACAGGTTTGACGTTTAATGGATATTTCAGTAAGCCGGGATACACCTATTTATTTGACAGAACATACGCCTATACGCATGATATAAGAATCCAGGAAGTCCAATTACCACTTGCAATTAAAATCTCTTTTAATTCCGAAAAAGAACATTTTTATTCGCCTTATTTTATCGGAGGCATAGGAGCCCGCTATATTTTCGGTTCTTACACTGTTATTTCAAATGATTCAACCGGTGTGACTGTTTTCGATGCCAAAGACAATATTGATTTTGAGAATCAATTGTTGTTAAAAGGGTTGAATGCATATTTCCAAGCGGGATTGGGATTACAATACAACATAAGAAATTCGGCAAGAGCATTTTTCTTTGAATTCAATTACAAATATGATATTTCCAGAATTCATTATGATGGCAACGATCATTCGAATGATCTTAATATCCGGGATGGACATTTAATTTTTTCTGTTGGATTTCGCCTCTGATTTTAATAATTTATTAATTATTTATTCTTTTTTGAATTCTTATTAAAAGCTGCTTCAAACTTTTCAATCCATTCTTTAACGGTCATTTTACGGATCAATTCACCGAACAATTTAAATGGAATTTGCTCCGGTTTTTTAAAACGAATGCAACTTTTTCCCATATCCAATTTTGCTTCGGTATGTTTTGGGTATTCTGTTATAAACCAATTCAAGAGTTTGGGATCCGCATAGATCCCCATGTGATAAATGGCAATAAAGTTTTTTTGATTAGCAATGTTTGCAAATGGCAATGGCAATTTCGGGTCACAATGATATCCTTTCGGATAAAGTGAATGAGGTACAACATAACCAATCATTCCATAACTCATACGTTCTTCAAATCCCTTCGGAAGATTTTTCAGGATCTCTTTCCGCAATTGCAGTATTGCATCTTTTCTTTCTGCAGGTAACTGAGAAATATACTCGTCCGGTGATGATGCTGTTGTTTTCATTATTATGATTTAAAATCAACCACAGATTACACAAATTAACACAGAAAACAATTAATCTGTGCAAATCTGAGAAATCTGTGGTGAAATATGTTACGAACTAAACTTAAATCCTAAACGACCTCCTTGTGCACGTTCATTATTTCCGATCTCAAATTCTTTTACATCGCTTAATAATAATTCTGCTAAATGTTTTGCAGTCCGCTCAGAAGAAGACATTTCTGCCAATCGCAAATTTTGATTTTTGATGGCCTCTGCTGCAAGATTACGGACAGTCCGTGCATTGCCAAAATGTTTATCCCGGCTCGAATAAATGTGGGCATAATATGCTTTTAAATGTGCCTCTGCTGCTGCATCCGGAGTAATCTTTTCCTTCGCCAAAATGGAAAGTGTAATTGCATACAGATCATCGGGAGAATAATCGGTAAAATTAAATGTACGATCAAAACGGGATTTTAACCCGGGATTTGAATCAATAAACTCCGACATATTATCTGTGTATCCGGCTACAATAACACCAAACTGTCCGCGAAGATCTTCCATCCGTTTTAAAATAACCTGAATAGCTTCTTGTCCGAAATCATTAGCCGAACCTTTATTTGCCAATGCATAGGCTTCATCGATGAATAAAATCCCTCCTTGCGCTTCTTCAATTTTTTCTCCGGTTTTAATTGCAGTCTGACCCAGAAAACCTGCCACCAACCCTTCTCTGTCTACTTCCACAATATGTCCGCGTTCCAGCAATCCAAGTCCTTTATAAATCTTCGCAACAATACGTGCGACAGTCGTTTTTCCAGTTCCAGGATTTCCTGTAAAAATGCTATGCAAAGAAAATTTATTCAAAACATCTCTTCCTGTTTCTTTATAGAAACGCACCAATTTTACAAGTTCATTAATCTCTTCTTTCACAGAATTCATTCCTGTAAGTGCATTCAATTCAGCCAATCCTTCTTTCAATAATTTTTCATTTATTTCCAGACTTAATTTCTTTTTACCCTGTGCAGCAAAAACTTTTTGCATATCGCTAAGTTCAACAGTAGAAAGAACATCATTTGACAATTCATTCACATCAGGATGCGACATCAACCGCAAGCCTAAATTCATTTTCGCCTCGTCTATCAATGAATATACGTATCGTGCATTTCCAAAAGAATTGTCACGTGTACGGTAAACCTCCACTAACATCTCATCCATAAATGTATTTGCCTCAGTTGTTATGGTCACACCTTTTTTCTTTGCAGCCAATGCAGCAATCGCAAACATCTCTTCCGGCATGTAATCTTCGAAATGAAAATAATGATTGAAACGTGATTTTAATCCCGGATTTGCTTCCACAAAATTTTGCATCTCCTTTGGATATCCTGCACACATGATTGCAATATCACCTGTACCGTCACTCATTTCTTTTATCAATATTTCCAATACCTCATGCCCGAAATCATTTGAATCCTCTTTAGCGCGCGTCAATGAATAAGCTTCATCGATAAATAAGATCCCTCCTTTTGCTTCTTCAATAATCTTCCTCACTTTCGGGGCAGTTTGTCCGATGTATTGAGCAACGAGATCAGAGCGATCCACTTCTTTCACATGGCCTTTACTCAACAAACCCATTTTTTTATAAAGTTTGCCAAGCATATTTACTACAGTTGTTTTTCCGGTACCGGGATTGCCTGTAAAAACGCTGTGCAAATTTATTTTTCCATTATCATCAAAACCTTTTTCTTTTCTGAGTTTAATAAAGTTGATATAATTAATATGGTCTTTGATATTTTTTTTCACTTCCTCCATCCCTATCAGCTCTTCAATTTTCGCAAGCAATTGCTCGGTCGTTTCCTCTTCAACCGTATTTTTTGCAGTTTCAGTAACAGATTGCAAAGCTTGTTCCGATGAAACCAAAGGAGTCACAACTCCTTCTTCAGCTACATCTCCCATTTCAAAAGGAATAAGTGCAACAAGCGTATCCATAAAAACAATTTCTACGGTATATTTATCATCCTTGAATGAACCCGCTATTTCACTTCCCCATCCACCGTCAAAAGTAAAAACAGTGTCTTGTTTTCCTTTTTCTATTAATCCTGTTCGTGTGCTTTGCCCTTTGGGCTGACCAGCATCATCATAAAAATTAAAAAAGAATTCATAATTCCAGTCATTGGCAGTTTTTGTTTTTAATTTGAACTCTACCCACAGATAAGGAGTTGTAGCATGATTTAGTTTTTTATAATAGGTTCGGTTTGTGATATTCCAACCATCGTAAGGACCTGGAAATAACTTAACGGACTCTACAGAAAAATATGGATTATTAGTAGCGGTCACTCCTCCAACATCCTCTATGAAGATTTTTTTTGAGCCTACAAATTCGTTATCAATATAAGCTTCCCAAAGATAATCTCCCTTGAACCAAAATGTTCCTTCATTAGGAGTTCCCCATCCATCACGCGCATATACAATGTTCTCATCCATTTTAATGGTGATGGTTGAATCGATGGAACACAATTCTTTACGGGTGCTACCATCCAGTGAAAACGCTTTTAATGTAATTTTAGCATTCCATTCTGCTTCATCAAAAAGCTTATTAAAAAAAGAAAATTCTGTTCGCAAATAGGTCGTTTCCATCCGATCAAAAACGGTACGATACTTTTTTGTAGAATTCGCCATCCATTCGTCCGATGAATAAACTTTCACATCCTTTAACTTGTAGTTTTTAGCCATTGCCGTGCAGATTTTAATCTTCTCTAAAAATAAAATAAAAATGGATAAATTCCGAAGATTGTTGGAAAATAAAGTTTACGGAACTTTCATTCAAAGTCACGTTAATTGCTAGGAGGAACGAAAAAGTAATCTAATTTAAAATCCCCCTTTCCCTCTTTGATAAGGGGGAACTGTCCTACATATTGAGTTTTAGTGCAAAGAAAAAACCCATCACATTCCTGTAATGGGTTTTCCTTAATTAGACAAATCTCTCTAAACTAAATCTAATTATTAAAAATTGCCTTTGGCAACTGCGCTTTGTGAAGGGTTTGTTGTTGAATTTTCAACTTGCAAAATACCATTCACGAATATCTGAACCTGAACTACACTATGAGAAGGAACAAGGTTTGAAGCTGAAACAGAAAAAACATTTCCTGTAGCATATGTAAAATTGAAAGTTTCTTCTGTACGATTCACTTCCGCATGTGTCATTTCTAATTCTCCGTTTGAATTCGGAGCGATATAATCAACATTAACATGTCCAGAAGCACTCTGAATGCGGTATTCAACGTTTATTGTAGTAACAGCGGCAACACCTGTTTGAGGTTTAACACCATCCTTTTTAGAGCAAGAAACCATCAAAACGCTTACCAATAAAGCAAATCCGACAAATACTTTTTTCATTTTTTTAGATCTTTATGTTCTTTCCGAGTGCAAAATTACTCTTTTCCGAATAGAAAACAAATATTTGTCGTTATATTTATATAATTAGACGATGAAAATATAAACAAAGTCGATAAACACCTGTTGAAAACTGATGAAAATCAACGCTGTATTGAATCTTATAAAAAACATGATTTTTTGCTAAATCGATGAATAAGATTCGTTCAATTTCAGGCCGTTCAATATGGAAAGAGCAAGCCTTCAATAAAATATTGAATCAGAACTTATCCAAGAAGATAAGAAATAATAATAGAGAGAAATAATAATTCAATAAATCCTTAAAGGTAAAACACAGACTATTTGAATGTTTCCTGAAGCAAGGCGAAAGAATCAAAAGTTTCCTTTTTCATTCTTTCGACAATTTCCTTACAAGGCAAAATATCATGGATCAATTCCACACTTTGACCGGCACACCACAAGGATTGGTAGTTTCCTGGTTTTATAGATTTTTCAAGCTTTTTCATACCGCTGAGCTGCACCCACATCTTAAAATACTTTTTGGTGGTAGAATTATTAGATAACATCCGTTCTAACCAATTCTGCTTATATCCGATCTTTTTGGCGAATGGAGTATTGATAATTGTACAAGGAGTTCCTGAGATTTTTTCTGTAAGAACAATATCTGTCATTTTTGAATCAACTATTGCATTTTTGTATTCGCCACTGACTCCTGCTTCTGAACTTGCAATAAAACGTGTTCCAACAGAAACTCCTGAAGCTCCTAAGGCCAACATTGAAACAATTCCTGCACCATCAGCGATCCCACCAGCTGCGATTACAGGAATATTCGGAAATTTCTTTTGTAAGGAAGGCACCAATATTTGTAAGGGATTTGGTCCTGCATGTCCTCCGGCACCTTGCCCTACTGCAATAAATCCATCACAACCGAAGTCAGCGCATTTTTGGGCATGTTCTAAATTAGTGACATCGGAAAATACTTTTGCTCCGTAACTATGTGCCTGCTCAATAACCCGTTTAGGACTTCCCAAAGATGTAATATAAAAAGGAACTTTTTTAGCTACGCAGATCTTCAGATGTTTTTCGTACAAAGGATTTGTCTGCTGCACAATCAAGTTTACGCCGTATGTACCCTTTGCAGATAATTTATTTTTTTCGACATTTAACTGGTCCAAGATCTCCTCCAATTCACCATCATTACGATAATTAAGTGTTGGAAATGTTGCTGCGATGCCACTTTTCATTCCTTCAAGAATCATTTCTTTATTGGAAACCAAAAACATTGGGGCCATGATCATTGGGAAATCTATTGAAAGTGTTTGGGTAAGTTTCGTTTGCATTTGGATATCAATTATAGTTGGTAAATCGACAAAAAATTTTATTTTTGGAGGTGTAAAAGTACAAATTAAAAAGAATTCTATAAATCAATCATTAAAAACAAAACTATGTCAGTAACACGCGTTTTCGACATTCTGCCTCAACTTCTTGAAAAGTATAACAAACCCAATGCTTTAGGAGCAAAGGAAGATGGGAAATGGGTTACTTATTCAACGCAGGATTTTGTAAGTACTGTTAATTACTTAAGTTATGGTATACTTAATCTTGGCATTGAACGGGAAGATAAAATTGCGATTATTGCGAATAATCGTCCCGAATGGAATTTTGCTGATTTTGCAATTCAGCAGTCCGGTGCTGTGAGCGTTCCTATTTATCCTACAATCAGTGAAGGGGATCTTAAATTTATTATCAATGATGCAAAAATAAAATACGTTTTTGTGTCGAGTGCGGATATCTATAAAAAAGTAAAAAGCTTGATCGATAGTTCTTCATCGATAAAAGAGATCTTCACGTTTAATAAGATCGAGGGTGCGAAACACTGGACAGAACTTTTAGAAGCAGGTAAAAAAAATCCTAAGACCACTGAAATAGAAGCTATCAAGGAAGGAATAAAACCTAACGACCTTCTTACTATTCTATATACCTCCGGAACAACCGGAAACCCAAAAGGCGTAATGCTTTCCCATAATAACCTCATCAGCAATTCATTTGCTTCTCAAACATTATGTCCGTTCCAAAGTGAATGGAAAGCCTTAAGCTTTTTACCGCTTAATCATGTTTATGAACGCATGCTAACTACTCTATACTTTTATCTGGGTATATCCATTTATTATGCTGAAAGCATGGAATCGATTGGTGAAAATTTAAAAGAGATACAACCGGAAGTTTTTTCTACTGTTCCGCGTTTATTAGAAAAAGTATATGACAAAATTGTTGCAAAGGGATCTGAACAAACCGGAATAAAAAAGAAATTATTTTTCTGGGCACTTGAATTAGGATTACACTACGAATTAAATGGAGCAAATGGATGGTGGTATGAATTTCAATTGAAGATAGCGAACAAATTAATTTTCACGAAATGGAGAGAAGCTCTAGGTGGAAAGGTGGTAGCTATTGTGTCAGGTGGTGCGGCATTGCAACCAAGGTTATCACGCGTTTTTAATTCTGCAAAAATAATTGTTCTTGAAGGTTATGGATTAACGGAGACCTCTCCTGTTATTGCTGTAAATAATTTCTTACCAAATGGCATCCGGTTCGGAACTGTAGGTCCTGTCATTGATAAAGTAACCGTTAAAATTGCTGAAGACGGAGAGATCTTAGTAAAAGGTCCGAATGTTATGCTCGGTTATTTCAACCGTCCGGATGCTACTGCAGAAGCGATTGATGCTGAAGGATGGTTTCATACCGGTGATATTGGAATATTAGAAGATAACCGCTTCCTTAAGATCACAGATCGCAAAAAAGAGATCTTCAAAACATCGGGAGGGAAATACATTGCTCCTGTAATGATTGAAAACAAATTAAAAGAATCGCCTTTTATTGAACAAGTAATGGTGATCGGAGAAAATCAAAAATATGCATCGGCACTTATCGTTCCTGCTTTTGCTTATCTGAAAGAATATTGCAAGAACAATAATATTCCTTTCACAAGTAATGAAGAAATAATAAAGAATGCTGCAATAAGAGGACTTATTCTTGCTGAAGTAGAAAAGAAAAATAATGAATTGGCGCAATACGAAAAAATTAAACGCCCCGAATTACTCAGCAGAGAATGGACAATAGATAAAAATGAAATGACGCCAAAGCTCTCGCTAAAAAGAAAAGTAATTATGGCTTCAAACAAAGAATTAATTGATAAAATTTTCGGAGCAGAATAGAACACCATACCATGTCGACAAAAAAAAACAATAAGAACAAACAGCATGAGCCGAAAATAAAAGTTGAAACAAACTCTTTTACCATTGACAATAAATTAGTTTTAAAGCTATCTCTGGTAATTGCGCTTTTTGCATTTCTTTTATATTCCAATACACTTAAACACCAATTTGTTTTAGATGATTTTTCGGTAATAAAAGAGAATCAATTAACAAAGGGAGGTACTGCCTCTTTGAAAGAAATTTTCGCAAGCAGCTACAGAACAGGTTACGGTAACAATGAGAACAACTTGTATCGCCCTTTGACAAAAGCCATGTTCGCTATCGAATGGCAATTATCACCAAACAATCCTCACTTTCACCATTTGATTAATGTTCTGATGTACGCATTCGTATGTGTATTATTATTCATTGTATTATTACGGTACACAAAAATCAATATTTACATTTTATTCATTATAGCAATGCTATTTGCTGCTCACCCCATACATACCGAGGTTGTTGCAAATATTAAGAGCAGGGATGAGATCTCCAGTATGTTATTTTTATTATTGTCGCTTCTCAGTATCTCTCATTACCTGACGAATAAAAAAATGCTCTTACTTGTAAGTTCATTGTTTTGCTTTTTCCTGGCTTTATTGTCGAAGGAATCAGCTATCGTTTATATCGCATTGGCTCCATTATTCATTTATTTCTTCACAGAAACTTCTTTCAAAAACAATCTCCGGATAACAGGATCATTGGCTATTGTCGGGTTTTTATACATATTGCTCCACATTAAAATAATTGGCAGCATTGGAATAAAGAATATTCCGGTCATCGATAATTCCTTATTATACACTTCTGATTTTATTCAGCAAAAAGCAACTGCCATATTGATCATGGGAAAATATTTTTTACTGCTACTCTTCCCTCATCCATTATCCTGCGATTATTCCTTTAATACAATTCCAATTGTGTCATCATTCGCAAACCTTGGTTTTCTCCTGGCATTATTATTTCATATTTTCTTGCTTTATTTTGCGATCAAAAATATCAAGGAAAAACACCTTCTTTCGTTTTGTATCCTTTTCTATATAGGTAGCATGGTGCTTGCATCTAATATTCTGATGCTGATCGGAACTCATTTAGCCGAACGTTTGTTATTCTTCCCTTCTATTGCCTACTGTTTAGCTGCTGTGTATTTAGTATGTAAACTTTTGAAGATCGATATTACAGAAGCATCCTATAAAGTAAAATCCTTATTCAACATGAATGGCTCTTTATTGATGGTGATTGGAGTTGTATTGATCTTATTCTCCATTAAAACATATTCGAGAAATAAAGATTGGAAATCGGATACTACTTTATTCGGACATGATCTTAAATCTGTTCCGAACAGTGCACACATGCTTTTTTATTATGCCAACAATCTGGCAAACAAAGATTCTTTGAATGCTGTAAAAAATCCTGTTGAAAGAGAAAAGCGTTTGGTAACAGCGCAAAAAAGTATTACCAAAGCATTGGAATTGTATGAGCTTTTTCCTGATGCACACAATGTTGCTGGAAGAATTTATTACGAGCAAAAAAATTATCAAGCCGCATTTAAGAGTTATAGCAGAGCAATGGAAATGAATCCCGGAAAAGGAATGTATCATAACAATGCAGGAACTTGTTTGTTTTCAATTGGAAATTATGAAGAAGCAGCAAAAGCTTTTGAGAAAGCTGCAGAAATTGACAAATTTGATGCGGATGCCCGATGTAACTTAGGAAGCGCTTACGGAGCAATGGGTGAAGCTTTCAAAAACAAAAATGATCAGGAAAACGCGAACAAAATGTTTAATCTTGCCATCGATAATTTTAAGAAAGCAACGATCATCGACCCTAACTATAAATCGGCGTATCAATTTATTGGCGTAACTTATAAAAACATGGGTGATTCAATAAACGGACAAATTTTTCTGGACAAGGCTGCTAAGATCAGATCTTGATTACCTTAGATTTAAATCCTGTTATCAATTTGCAATAATCTTATCTATTGTTCCTTTTAGGTTCACAAAATCCACATAGCCTTTAGCGATCAAAAAGAATTCATTGTCTTTTACAATAATTACTGCAGGGAACCCTGTTATTCCCCATTCCTGGATCATTGTAAAAAGTTTAATCGTTTCAATTTTATATTCTTCACTATTCAGTCTTTTTAAAAATTCAACAGGATCAATTTTATACGGTTGGATCAATTCCAAGTAAACTGTTTCATCTTGCAGATCTTTCCCGTCAAGATATTGTGCCTTCTGCATGGATGAAGCAAATGCAATGGCTTCATCCTCATTAAAGGATTTAAATACCTCCAAAGCGATACAAGGTTTTAAGGATGATTGAAACAAAGTTTTATTTTTCAATTTTGATAAATAGACTTCACCGAATTTTACACCGGTCAATTCTTCCAAACGAGGCAATGCTTTTAAAATATAATCAGCAAAATCTCCTATCAAGCCTTCTCGCTCTCCTACCACCATTCCACCACTAATAATTTCAAAATCGATATTCTCTTTATATTCCTTTTGAATCTTCTCGATTACAGGTGAAAAGCCATAACACCAACCGCATAAAGGATCGTATATATAAATGATCTTTGTTTTCATATTAATTTCTTTCTTTAATAAATTTAGGAATACTTAAATTTTTCTTTACCGCAACGATCCGAATAATAATGATTAACAAAGCCGAAACTAGAAAGTTTAAATTTCTTTCACAGCCCAAATATTCAAGACATAAATATAAAATTGCCCCAAACAAGCATGCGGTAGCATAGATCTCCTTTTTAAAAATAACGGGAATTTCATTTGTGAGCACATCCCTGATCACTCCCCCCATCACTGCCGAGAACATTCCCATAATTGCCGCGATTATTGGATTCACTCCCATACTCATCGCTTTTTCGGTTCCCACAATTGTAAACATCGCTATCCCGATTGTATCGAAAAAGAAAAAAGCTTTCCTCAGTTTAATTAAAGTCTTAAAAAACACACTTGCCATTATAACACCTAAAATAATGGCAAATACAAAGTTAATATCATGGATCCAAACCAAAGGATAACTCCCCAATAGGATATCCCGTAAACTACCGCCACCGATAGCCGTAATAAATCCGATAAACCCCGCACCGAACCAATCGGGTTGAGCCTTATCATTCGCTGCTAAAGCTCCGGAAATAGCAAAAAAGCCTGTACCGATTAGCTCTAAAATGTATTGAGTCTGCATTCTATTAAATAAGGCACAAAGGTATACAAGAATATCATAGTGACGAATATGATGAAAAAATTATTTGTTATGCTTGCATAATATAAAATTAATAGTTTACATTTGTAACCGATGTCGAAAAAGCACACAGAAACCGTTGATTCCAAATTAAAATCTGCCTGGCAGATCATCAGTCGCATGTACAATGCAGAAGCCGCTAAACACGGAGGAAGCATTGCCATTGGACATTTCCTGTTGAATATAGATACAGTAGAAGGCGCCTTTGCATCGGACATTGCACCAAAACTTGGGATGGAAAGTACTTCGCTCTCACGCATCATCAAAGCACTCGAAGAAGAGAAATTAATTATCAGGAAAGCAGATAAAGAAGATAAGAGAAAAGTAAAGATCATTTTAACAGAAAAAGGGAAAGAAAATAAGGAGCTGGCAAAAAAAATTGTGCGTAATTTTAATTCTGAGATCGAGAACAAGATTGGAAAAAGTAAGATCGATGAATTTTTAAAAACTGTCAACGACATTATCTTATTGGCAGAAGAAAAAAACAGAACATTGAAAATGATTAACTCATAATATCATGAACAGAACAATAAAAAAAGTGGCCATCCTTGGTTCCGGGGTGATGGGAAGCAGGATCGCCTGTCATTTTGCAAACATCGGAGTAGAAGTAATTTTACTTGACATTGTGCCAAAAGATGCAACAGCAGATAAAAGATCACGCAATAAAATTGTGGACGATGCTCTTGCCTTTGCTCTTAAATCAAACCCCTCTCCTATTTATCGTAAAGCGTTTGCAAAACGTATCACGACAGGGAATTTTGATGATAACATGAAAGACATCGCAACATGCGATTGGATCATCGAAGTAGTAATTGAAAGACTTGATATCAAAAAACAGGTTTTTGAAAATGTTGAGAAATATCGTAAACCGGGAACGCTGATCACTTCAAATACTTCCGGGATCCCTATTCATTTAATGAATGAAGGCCGAAGCGAAGATTTCCAAAAACATTTCTGCGGTTCACACTTTTTTAATCCTCCACGATATTTAAAATTACTGGAAATTATTCCTACACCTAAAACATCACCGGAAGTTGTTGATTTCTTGATGAAATATGGTGAATTATATTTAGGAAAGACAACGGTTTTATGTAAAGACACACCCGCTTTTATAGCTAATAGAATTGGCGTTTTTGGTATCATGAGTTTATTCCATTTGATCGAAAAAATGGGATTAACAATTGAAGAAGTAGATAAATTGACTGGTCCTGTTTTGGGGCGTCCAAAATCTGCAACCTTCCGTACATGTGATGTAGTCGGACTAGACACCCTAGTGCATGTTGCAAATGGTGTATCGGATAGTTGTCCGAATGACGAATCTATTGCCTTATTTAAGATTCCGACTTTTGTTTCAAAAATGGTTGAGAACAAATGGCTGGGAAGTAAAACAGAACAAGGATTTTTCAAGAAAGTAAAATTAGCCGGTGGCAAATCTGAAATTCATGCACTGGATCTGAAAACACTCGAATACAAACCTTCACAAAAAATAAAATTTCCAACTTTAGAATTAACAAAATCAATTGATAATTTAACTGAACGCGTTAAAGTTTTGGTTGCAGGAAAAGATAAAGCCGGTGAATTTTACCGTACAACTTTTTATGCATTGTTTCAATATGTTTCTAACCGCATCCCAGAAATAAGTGATGAGTTATATAAAATTGATGATGCAATGAAAGCCGGATTCGGTTGGGATCTTGGACCTTTTGAATATTGGGATGCTATCGGAATTGCCCAAACAGTAAAAGCAATGGAAGAGGCAGGAAATAAACCTGCACAATGGATCAATGACATGATCGTTTCAGGCGCTACCTCTTTCTATAAAGTCGAAAATGGAAATCGTAAAT
The DNA here is from genome assembly GCA_947476185.1 of Bacteroidota bacterium. Taxonomy (GTDB): domain Bacteria; phylum Bacteroidota; class Bacteroidia; order 2-12-FULL-35-15; family 2-12-FULL-35-15; genus 2-12-FULL-35-15. The sequence continues at coordinate 13,029 of CANJPX010000016.1, read as the reverse complement.
ATTATGATATTCCTACAAAATCATACAAAACAATTCCCGGTACCGAGTCATTTATTTTACTCGACACGATCCGTCCAAGCAAAACGGTTTGGAAAAATAGCGGAGCAACACTCACAGACATTGGCGATGGCATTGTAAATTTAGAATGGAATACAAAAATGAATTCTATCGGTGCCGAAGTAATTGAAGGCATCAACAAATCAATTGAGATCGCAGAAAAAGATTTTCGAGGATTGGTGATTTCAAATGAAGGAGCAAATTTCAGCGCTGGAGCAAATGTGGGAATGATATTTATGATGGCGGTGGAACAAGAATATGATGAATTAAATTTCGCCATCAAAACTTTTCAAAATACGATGATGCGTGTCCGTTACTCATCCATCCCTGTGGTGGTAGCACCTCACAACATGGCATTAGGCGGAGCATGTGAAATGAGTATGCATTCTGACAGAGTTGTTTTGCATGCAGAAACTTACATGGGATTGGTAGAATTTGGTGTTGGATTAATTCCGGGAGGTGGCGGAACAAAAGAATTTGCTGTTCGGTTATCGGATGAATTAAAAGAAGGCGATGTTGAATTAAATAGTTTCCGTGATCGTTTTTTAACAATCGGACAAGCAAAAGTATCAACATCAGCTTATGAAGCATTTGATCTAGGGTACTTACGCAAAAACAAAGATGTTGTAGTGCTTTCACGTAACCGCGTATTGGCAGAAGCAAAAGCAAATTGTATTGAAATTGCCGCTGCCGGTTATACGCAACCTAGTCACCGCAAAGATATTCGTGTATTAGGGAAACAAGCGTTAGGCTTGGCTTATCTTGGCGCTAATTCAATGATGTCGGGAAATTACATCAGTGAACACGATGTTAAGATCTCTCAAAAAATGGCTTACGTTCTTTGCGGTGGTGATCTTTCAACTCCAACATTAGTAAGTGAACAATACTTATTAGACCTGGAGCGTGAAGCTTTTTTATCACTATGCGGAGAAAGAAAAACATTAGAAAGATTGCAATCAATAATTACCGGTGGTAAAATATTACGTAATTAATATACAATTCCAAACACTTGACAAAAACAATATTTAGAAAAGGCCTGAGAACAAATCTAAAATCTCAGGTCTAAAATCTCAAATCTAATTTAATATGAATGCATATATAGTAGCTGGTTTTAGAACCGCAGTAGGAAAAGCCAACAAAGGAGGTTTCCGTTTCACTCGTCCCGATGATCTCGCATCAGAAGTCATAAAGCATTTGATGGCAAGTGTTCCAACTATTGCTCATGACCAGGTCGATGATCTGATCGTAGGCAATGCAATGCCTGAAGCTGAGCAAGGATTGAACATGGGAAGATTGATCTCACTACTATCGTTCAATACAGATAAAGTCCCGGGAGCAACTGTAAATCGTTATTGTGCTTCAGGACTTGAAACCATCGCAATTGCGGCTGCAAAAATTCATGCAGGAATGGCTGATTGTATTGTTGCCGGTGGCGCAGAAAGCATGAGTTTAATTCCAATGGGTGGATGGAGAATTGTTCCGCATGCAGGTGTTGCACTCGCACATCCTGACCATTATTGGGGAATGGGATTAACGGCTGAAGCTGTTGCCAATGAATATAAGATAAGTCGTGAAGACCAAGATGCGTTTGCGTTGAACTCTCATTTAAAATCTATCAAAGCAATCAAAGAAGGAAAATTTAAAGAAGAGATTGTTCCGATAAAAATTTCTGAAACATATGTTGATGAAAACGAAAAAAAGAAAACCCGAGAATTTATCGTTGATACGGATGAAGGACCAAGAGCTGATACTACATTGGAAGCGCTGGCGAAACTAAAGCCTGTGTTCGATGCGAAGGGAAGTGTTACTGCAGGGAATTCTTCGCAAACCAGTGATGGTGCTGCATTTGTTATGGTGGTGAGTGAAAAATTCTTAAAAGAAAATAATCTGACACCGGTTGCAAGGATGATAAGTTTTGCAGCAGCGGGAGTTCCTCCGCGTATTATGGGAATCGGTCCTGTTGCAGCTATTCCAAAGGCTTTAAAATTAGCTGGAATGAATTTGAATCAAATAGATCTTATAGAGTTGAATGAAGCGTTTGCATCTCAATCATTAGCAGTTTGCCGAGAATTAAATCTCAATCAAGATATTGTAAATGTAAATGGCGGAGCTATTTCACTCGGACATCCATTAGGTTGTTCCGGAGCGAAATTATCGGTGCAATTGTTCAGTGAATTAAAAAGAAGAAATAAAAAATATGGAATTGTCAGCATGTGTGTTGGTACAGGGCAAGGCGCTGCAGGTATATTTGAAATGATTTAGAACAGCTTTTTAAAAATAATAATATTCATACTATAAAATTCTATATCCAACATGTCGACAACATCTGAAACAAAAACAACACTAAAAGGAGGAGAATTCCTCATCAAAGAAACGGAAGCAAAAAATGTATTTATTCCTGAGGAATGGAATGAAGAACAATTAATGATCGCTCAATCCTGCCATGATTTTTTAGCCCAAAATGTTTGGCCCCATTTAGATCGTATTGATTTACAAGAAGAAGGTTTAATGCCGGAACTATTGAATAAAGCCGGAGAACTTGGGTTATTAGGCATTTCCGTTCCGGAAGAATATGGCGGCTTCGGAAAAGACTTCACAACCTCCATGTTAGCTACTGAAGTTTTGGGTGCGGGTCATTCATTCGCGGTTGCCATTTCTGCACATACAGGAATTGGAACATTACCAATTTTATATTACGGAACTGCAGAACAAAAGGCGAAATATATTCCTAAACTGGCTAGTGGAGAATGGAAAGCTGCATATTGTTTAACAGAACCAAATTCAGGCTCTGATGCTAATTCGGGAAAAACGAATGCAAAACTTACCGCTGACGGTAAACATTATATTTTAAACGGACAAAAAATGTGGATCACAAATGGTGGATTTGCCGATGTGTTTACTGTGTTCGCAAAAATTGATGATGATGCTAATCTGAGTGCATTCATAGTAGAAAAAACTTCATCAGGTATTTCATTAAATCCTGAGGAACATAAGATGGGAATAAAAGGAAGTTCTACCCGTCAAATTTTCTTTAATGATTGTAAAATCCCTGTAGAAAATTTATTATCCGAAAGACAAAATGGATTTAAGATCGCAGTAAACATTTTAAACCTTGGCCGCATCAAGCTTGCCGGTGCTGCCATCGGAGCAAGCAAAGAAGTTACAAGCAAATCAATTCAATATGCAAATGAGCGTCAACAATTCGGAAGATCAATTTCGAAATATGGTGCTATCCGTCATAAAATTGCAGAACAGGCAATTCGTATCTACGCGAGTGAAGCAGCAATCTACAGAGCAAGTCAAAATGTTGAAGATGCCACAAGAACGCTTATTGCAGGAGGAATAGATGAAGCGAAGGCTAAACTAAAAGGAGTAGAACAATTTGCGGTTGAAGCAGCAATTGTAAAAGTACATGGTTCAGAAGTTTTGGATTATGCCGTTGATGAAGGTGTTCAAATTTATGGAGGAATGGGATATAGTGCAGAAGCGCCTATGGACAGAGCATACCGTGATGCACGTATCAATCGCATTTTTGAAGGTACTAATGAGATCAATAGAATGCTAACAGTTGATATGATGTTGAAACGTGCTATGAAAGGCGAATTAGACCTTATGGGACCTGCACAAGCTGTTGCCGCTGAATTGATGGCAATACCTGATTTTTCATCGACAGAAACCACACTTTTCTCCAATGAGAAAAAATATGTTACAGGATTTAAAAAATCAGTATTAATGGTCGCAGGTGCAGCTGTTCAGAAACTGATGATGCAACTTGGCAAAGAACAAGAAGTGTTGATGAATCTGGCGGATATGATCATTGAAACATACGTTTCCGAATCGGTACTTTTACGTGTTGAAAAACTAGTCGGAATAAAAGGTGAGGCGGCTTGCAAGGAACAGTTGGATATGATGAAAGTATACATCAATGATGCAGCAGATAAGATCCACAAATCGGGAAAAGAAGCGGTGAATACTTTTGCCACCGGTGACGAACAACGCGCCATGTTAATGGGTTTAAAGCGTTTTACAAAAACAGAACCTTTAAATACAACTGAATTGCGCAGAAATGTTTCTGCAAAATTAATTGCAGAAAACAAATATTGTTTTTAGGCATTGCATTATTATCTGCAACGATAGTATCGAGATCTGAATGATCTCTAATCAATACAAAGAGCCTATAGGAAACTATAGGTTTTTTGTTTCTAAAGTTTTATTTTTGTTATCATGGATTTCCACACTGCATATTACTCATCGCCTATCGGAACAATCGAAATAAAAGGGAACGAAGATGGTGTTTCCAGTATATTATTCCAGGATGAAAAGACAGATCCTACAAAAAAAATTGACGGATCATTAAAAGAAGTTGTTTATCAATTGGATGAATACTTTATAGGCATCAGAAAAGAATTCGGATTAAAATTAAATCCGCTCGGGAGTGAATTCCAAAAACGGGTGTGGGAAAAGTTAAAAGATATTCCTTTTGGAAAAACGAGTTCCTACTTAGATATTTCAAAACTATTGGGAGATGAAAACGCCACCCGTGCAGTCGGGAATGCCAACGGAAAAAATCCTCTGCCAATAATAATACCTTGCCATCGGGTAATTGGCAGTGATGGCAAGCTCACCGGATATGCCGGTGGTTTATGGCGAAAACAATGGCTTCTAAAGCATGAAAATGATGTTATTTTCGGAAAACAAACAGAACTGTTTTAAAATTTCATAATTCGATAATAAATCGTTTTATTTGTACTACCAAACCGATGAGATAGTGAGCAAGAAAGAGTTTTTAAAAGAATTTTTCAAACAAGGCAAAAATGTCGGTGCTGTTGCACCCAGTTCCAAATTTTTAGTAAAAAAGATGGTTGACCCTATCAATTTTACGAATGTGAAATGCATTATTGAATTCGGACCGGGCACAGGAATTATTACTCACGAACTTTTAAAGAAAATGCCTAGTGATTCAATATTACTTGCTTTTGAGATCAATAAAGAATTTTGCGAAAGGCTTAATAAGATCAACGATCCCCGTTTGGTTATCATCAGTGATTCAGCGGAAAAACTGGAACAGTACCTTGTCGAACATAAAATTGATAAAGTAGATTACATTGTTTCTTCTTTGCCCTTTGCCATGATCCCTAATAAAGTGGTAAATGCCATTCTTGCTATTGTAACGAAAGTATTAAGCAAGGAAGGAGCCTTCATTCAATATCAATATTCATTGAATGTTTATAAAAGATTAAGAACGATCTTTAAAAATGTGGACTTGAATTTCACTCCAATGAATCTGCCGCCTGCATTCGTTTTTACTTGCACCAACTAAGGAGCATTTATCGTCTCTAATTCCTCAAAGGATTCAACCAACAATTGTTTTTTCTTTTTCCCGACAGTATAATAAACAATTGCACCTTGCGTAAAATCGGCAATAGGAACCATCAAATTCATAGGTGTTCCCGGCCGGCCGCTTCCGCGATTTTTCATTGATGCGAAGGTAATCTGAAACACGCCCTTGTCTTTAATGGATGTAGCATTTACTTGTTTATAGTTCGGAGAAACACTTTCAGGGTTATCAACTTTTACAATGTTAAAAGCTGTTGTTTTCTGTGTATAAACATTAACAACCGAATCTATCGAAAGTTTGCACTTTTTCGATTTTTTTATTTCAATCAAATAATTTGTTGTTGAAGTTGGTGCTGCTCCAGAATTTATCGTTTGCTTGGTTGCTTTGATCATTGTCATGTCTTGTGCAATAGATACAGAAGACGAGAATAAAAATAAAAAAGCAATACGTTTCATTTTATAAAAATTTAAATTGATCTTAAAACTTTTTCAACTCTTTCTAACATCTCATCGGTAAAATCCAAATGAGTAACAAAGCGGATAGCTTGCTTTCCAAATCCAACGGCTTTAATATTATTATCTGCCAATTTCTGAACAAATGCTTCCGGCTGTAATTTTTCATTCAAATTAAATATGATAATATTCGTATCAACAGGCAATACATTTTCAATAAAACCTAAAGTGCTCATTGTAGATGCTAGTTTTTTCGCTCGTTTATGATCTTCCTTCAAACGTTCAACATTATTGTCAAGGGCATATATCCCGGCGGCAGCTAGATAACCAGCTTGTCGCATGCCTCCACCGAATACTTTACGGACTCTTCTGGCCTTCCGGATAAATTCTTTGTCGCCTAGCAACAAAGATCCTACCGGAGCACCCAACCCTTTAGAAAGACAGACAGAAATAGAATCGAAACAGTTTCCGATCTGAGAAGTTGTATATCCTGCTTCAATGATTGCATTAAAGATCCTTGCCCCATCTAAATGATAATTCAATTTATTTTTTTTACATACTTCGGCCAATTCCTGCAATTGATCCAAAAAATAGTAACTCCCTCCTGCCCTGTTTCCTGTATTCTCGACACAAACCAAACTTGTTTTTGTTAACCAATCAAAAGCAGGATTAATACTTTCCTGAACCTGTTGAGCAGAAATCCTTCCACGTTCACCGGGAATCAATTTAGCCTGAACACCAGAATTAAAGGATATTCCACCGCCTTCATAATTATATATATGCGCAGTGGTATCGCACAAGACTTCATCCCCGGGCTGTGTATGCACCTTAATTGCTATTTGATTTGTCATTGTTCCGGAAGGACAAAAAACTGCGGCTTCCTTGCCAAATAATTTGGCAGCCTTTTGCTCCAAAGCGTTCACAGTTGGTTCTTCACCAAATACATCATCACCAACTTGTGCATTGAACATTGCCTCCAGCATACCTTTTGTTGGCTTTGTCACTGTATCACTTCTAAGATCTATTATCATAAATGTTTTATTAAGTACAACCGCTCAATTCGAAAGAGCAATATTTATTTTTTTCTTGCTATCATTAATCCATCACGAACGGGCAATAACATATGCTCAACACGAGGATCAATGTGAATCTTTTTATTGTATTCGTGTATCGCCTTTGTATCCGAATCCATTATGTTCTCATTATCTATAACTTTTCCACTCCAAAGAACATTATCAGCAATAATAAATCCTCCTGGTCTCACCTTATCAAAGACCAGATCATAATATGCCGAATAATTCTTCTTATCCGCATCAATAAAAACCAGATCAAAGAGCTCATTTATAGTAGGAATAATATTCAATGCATTACCTATATATACATTTATTTTATTGGTCAAACCCGCTTCATCTATAAAAGCACGAGTCATTTTTTCCAATTCATCATTAATATCAATTGTATGCAGTTTACCATTTTCCTGCAGTCCCTGTGAAAGACAAATAGCAGAATACCCTGTATAAGTGCCAATCTCCAATATTTGTTCCGGTTGTATCATTTTACTCAACATACTTAACAAATTACCTTGCATATGACCCGACAACATTCGAGGAGCAATCACTTTTGCATGAGTTTCCCTATTTAATTTTTTGAGCACATCAGACTCATCCTGAGAGTGAGCTAAGGCATAATTTTCTATTTTTTCGTCAATAAAATCCATTGATGCAATATTTATAATACGAAAGTACACAAATATATTCTGCTTAAAAAAATTTAAGAAAAAACGCTTATAACTATTTCATATCAACCATTCCACCAAAACAAACATTCATAAAAGTCAGCTTTTTCAACGAGCCGATGTTTATAAGTTTGAAATAGCGGAAGTCAATATACCTTATATTATAGTGAATTTAGTGATGTTAATGGGAGAACTGTGTTTTTTCGATTGTATTAACGATAACCTATTTTATGAAAAAAATACTTGTCATTTTTTCGGTTTTGCTTTTATTTACCAATGCTTTTGCCCAAAAAAGCGGAAAACCCAATCTGAAAAAGTTAAATAAGGACGAAACAAAAAAATTACAAAATGCCGAATACTTTTATACAGAAGAAAACTACCTAAGGGCCCTTCCACTCTTTCTTGACCTGTTGACAGCCCATCCGGAAGAGATCTATTTTAAATATAAAACAGGTATTTGTTATTTGAATAAAATTGATGAAAAAAATAAAGCCATTCAATTATTCAAAGATGTCCAGCAAACCGACCCTTCCTATCCTGATATTGATTTCTACCTTGGAAGAGCATATCATTTAAATTATGATTTTGAATCTGCGATCGTTTCATTAAATAAATACCTGGCCCTAAAACCTGCACCATCCGTTAATCAACAACTGTTAGCAAAAAGATACATCGAAAACAGCAAGAACGCGAAAGTATTTGTGGGGCTAAAAGTAAAATGTGATATTAAAAATATTGATGATGGTGTAAATACAGAAAACCAAGAATATGTACCGGTAATATCTTCAGATGAATCGATATTGATCTTTACTTATACCGGTCCGAAATGTACCGGAGGTCTTATGGATGCTGACTTCAATGCGGACCCGGATGGCTCATATTATGAAGATGTATTTGTTTCTCAGCGTGTTGGTGATCACTGGTTGACTCCGGAAAGTATTGGTCCGAATATCAACACAAAAAATCACGATGCAAGTATCGCATTATCTTCTGATGGACAAAAATTATTTATTTTCCATAGCACAGATAAAGATGGTGGCGATATATATATGAGTTCATTGATAGGAAATATTTGGGGAGAAGCTAAGGCGCTTGGACCAAATATCAATACAAAATATTGGGAAGGAAGCTGTTCGCTTTCTAGCGATGAACAAACACTCTATTTTGCAAGTGAACGACCAGGTGGATTGGGAGGAAAAGATATTTATATCAGTAAAAAAATGCCTGACGGAAGTTGGGGAAAAGCAGAGAATCTGGGACCTTCAATAAATACACTATATAATGAAGACTCCCCTTTTATTCATCCGGATGGAGTTACATTATTTTTTAGCTCCGAAGGGCACAATAGCATTGGAGGATATGACATCATGTATTCCACTTTAAAGGATGACAAATGGGGTGATCCTACCAATATTGGTTATCCGATAAACACAACTGAGGATGAACGCTTTTATGTATTGACTGCTGACGGTGAACATGGTTATTATTCATCTGACATGAATGGTGGTAAAGGACAACAAGATCTTTATACAGTAACACCAGGATTCTTTGGTGAAAAACCAATTCTTGCACTCGTTGTAGGAACTGTATTTGCCAATGATAATGCTGTAGATGCAACTATAAATGTATCAAATAATGATATCGGTGAGAAGATAGGAACTTACCATTCAAACTCTGCAAGTGGTAAATATTTGATCGCACTTACTCCTGGTAATAATTATAAAGTTGCTATTGAAGTTGAAGGTTACGAGGCGCAAATACAATACGTAAATGTAAAAAGTTTAGAGACCTATGTTCAAATTCAAAAAGATTTCAAATTTTATACCGATGATTATAAAAAAGCAAACGGAATAGTTTCGGTTAAAGAAGAATCAAATGTTATTCAATCACAGATAAACGATCAAATAAGAAGGTATAACGAAGAACGCAAGGCTGAAATTTATGAAGCACGAGTTTACCAAGATATTATCAGACAATATGGAGAAGTTAAAAATGAATGTGTTTCTTATAACCTGGAATTAGGAACATTTGAAAATCCAATTGACTTTAATCCTGAAAAAACAAAAGTCCTTGGAGATATTCAACAACGAAAAGATTCTATTGGTACCACTTTTTATTTTGCAGGATTCAAAACACTTTTGGATGCAGAAATATTTAAATACAAAGTAATTGACAAGGACACATCACTTAAAAATGTCTTAGTTACAGTTGACGACTGCAACAAACGCAAATTGATACAACAGTATTATGCAAGTGAGTATACTCGTAAAGATTATACAGCTCCAACAGACACGAAAGTAATTAAAGAGAAAAAAGGAATTATAGCATTAAATACAGGCAATGTAGAAACAAATCTTTCAAAGGACCAAGGGACATCAGAAATTTCAGGATTAACCTATAAATTAGAAATTGGTGCAGTTGAGAATCCAGCTGATTTTAAACTTGATAACCTGAATAAATACGGAAAGATAGAAAGTAAAAAATACCCGGATGGCAAAACCAGGTATACAATGGGACCTTTTAAAACTTTAGCCCAGGCTGAAGCATTCAAAAAAACGCTTTTGGAAAAAGACCCTGCATCAGCAGAATCTTTTGTTACTGTTTTCTTTTTTGGTGTCCGTAAAACACTTGAAGAATATAATAATCCATGTGACCCGAATGCACCACAAGATTTCTCTTACTTTGTTGGAAAAGATTTTAATGATAAAGAAATTTTCAAAAAGTTTAATGAACAAGCGGCTCATGTATGCACAGAAGGTTTAATATTCAGAGTTCAGATCGGCGCTTATCGCAAGCCACAAAACTTTAAACATAAAAACCTTAACAGTTTAGAACCTCCTCCGGCACTAGTTACTCCGTATCCGGATGGAATTACCAGATTTACAATGCGTGAATTTTCAACAATTGGAGATGCTGAAATTTTTAGAGAAGAATGTATTAAACTTGGAACTACTGATGCATGGATAACTGCGATGTATAAAGGTCAAAGAGTTCTGATGAGAGAAGTTATTGCAAAAAATTTCTACCATAAAAAGATCAACTGATAAATATTCTATACATAAAAAAGGCTCCTGATTTTCACCGGAGCCTTTTTTATTTTGTTAAATTATTTCCGAATAACCAATCTGACAGGCTTCTCCACGTCTTTCCCCTTTTCCAAAAACCGAATGATATAAGTGCCGTTAGAATAGTCATTTAAATTTATAAGCATTCCGTTATCAATAATTTGTTTCATCGACAGTTCGGCTATTTGCCTTCCCAATATATCAGAAATAATAATTTTTGTTGAATTGCTGAACGCCGCATTTTCCATATTAACAAAAACATGATCACTTGTTGGATTGGGAAATAAACTTATCACATTATCATACCCTTCATTTTCGTTTACACCAAGATTATAGCAATTACCCGGCATATTAGCATCCAACCAATCAATTCTTGTTCTTATCCAGGATTTAAATAAGTCGATATCACCTTGAAATGTTGCAGGCTGCAAACCTATTTCAGGTGTTCCTACATCAATTCCCAAAGTACTCCATTTATCCTGATGACGTTGCTGTGCCGAATCCAATGCAATTGCTGTAGAATCAATATTATGAAACAAATAGGTTGTATCCAAAATACAAGAACGCAAGGTCAACCATCGGCATTTTAATTCGTTTTGAAATGTTGTGTCTTGCAACATTCGAACGTACCAGCCATTAGAATTTACATCTGGTCCGCAATCGTTGATCTTATATGCCCAACCGGAACCATCTGTTGCAGAAAAAATGCCACATCCAGGAATATTCGTCCAGGCCCAATCAAAATCCCAAACGGGACCTGCTTTCAATTTCCCTCCCTTATCATCTCTGTTCTTATTCATGTACCAGCTTTTTTTAAATCCGTCATTGTTACGTGATAATTCATTAACAATAAAATAATCAATGAATGAACCTGTGCTTAAATAGGCACGGTAACCGGTAGTCGGATCAGCGTAGGAAGCACTATATAATGCACTCTCGAAACTGTTGATATACGTTTGAATGTATGTTTTTTGCTGTGGAGTAATTTTATCGGGCTTAGGATAATCATATACCAAATGTACATCGTAGGTTGGATGATCGATCGGATTATAATTCAATAACCAGCTGTTTGTACCATCCCAGTAATCATTTTTGATAATGTATCCTCCGGTAAGCTGAAGCCCCACATTGTCAATTGTATCCAGTTTAGAAATATTCACCCTGTTGCTGTCCCTCTTTATACTTTCGGACAAAAAATAAATTCCCTGATACTGGCCATTTAAAACTACTTCGCAATGTCGCGATCGCGTTCCATAATGTCCCATCTCACTAAACAATTTATTGGCAAGGGTATTTCGGATATATACTTTATCGTTATAGGTTGTTAGCAAGCACCAGTCATGTTCAGCAGGCATACCTAACAATGTGGTATCATTTTGAACCATCAAATTATTCCGAGTTTCAAAACCATAAGGCTTTTGTGGGAATGTAGAAGAAAATGCTCCACGTAGTTCAATTCCAATATTATTGTTATAGGCATTTGGGACATCTGTAACATGGTTTGTTATTCCCGGACCGTTATAAATAATTTTCATGTTCGCATTGATCTTCGGCTGATCAACTATGGTTTGAGAAAATGTATTTATCAATACAATAGGTAAATTGGAAGAAGAAAACACATTCGGCAGAGGAGCGCCGGCACCGAAAGAAATATTCCAGCTGATCACATTTCCTGCATCAGCGGCATAGGTATCCACTATTCTTAATTTCCAGGTCCCGTTGCCATTTTGTCCGTTGTTTGCATTTCCAAGCGTATTCATGGGTCTGAAACTTCCTGTAAAAGGAGCTGTTCCGGAAACAATAGAAGTTGATGCACCCTGACTAAAACAAGTATTTGTAAAATTATCGTCACCGCCACCAACGTATGATAATAGTAAAATATCTGTTCCATCAGGTGCGATCAGATCTATGTTAAGATCCGAATCATACGTATGCGTAATATCGATACAAACACTGACCAAACCATGTGTTGCATTCAATGTTATTGGAGTTAAACCTGAAACAACGATGGGGAAATCATTGATCATTCCGTCATCGGAGATGGGGCCACTGCCACCTGTAAAAGTTTGAGAATAAATAAAGACTGAAGAGATTAGAAAAAGGGATGTAAATATTTTTTTCATAGATTAGTTTAATGTGAATACTAACAAATCTACATCAAAAACATGTCTATTACAAACTGCAAAAAAAAGAATTAGTCGATTATCTCCTGAACTCTTCCTACTTGCCTTGTATCCAATGAAACTTTTATTCCGCGGGAATGAAATGCTGCACTAGTAAGAATAAATTGCACTTTTCCACGCGTTCGTTTTCCTGTTCGCTGATCTTTTTTCAGAACAATATCAACCTCCTGACCTAACTTTATGTTAGCACGATACATAT
>CANJPX010000015.1 GCA_947476185.1 Bacteroidota bacterium | reverse complement strand
TAGAGTTTGTCGGGAATCACTTTTCTGTGATTGTCTCTTCACTTGGATTAGGGGGCTTTTTTAGAGTAAGTACACTCGATAATGGAAGTGGAAGGTATGTAGCTTGGCTCTTTGCCTGGAAACATGTTCAGGAAAATTTCTTTATTGGAAAAGGCTTTGGATACGATGAACATTATATGAGAAGTAATTGGGATTTACTTTCCCGTATGGGACATCAAGGTGGAATTCATAATACATTTCTTACCTTTTGGATGGATTTTGGACTTGTAGGACTATTGATTTATTTGCGATCGTATTTCTTAGCTTTTATTGCTGCTGCAAAAAAAACATTGTTTGCATTTCCTATTCTTTTTGCGGTTACTTTTACAGCAGTATTTGAGTCGTGGTTGGTGGGTTCATTGAATCCACATAATATTTTATTTTTATTGATACTTACTCTTATTTCAGATGATGTTTTTTATTCAGAAGAAGAGGAGAAAGCTATTATAGTTGATGACAACAATGAAAATTAAGGATAATATAGAAAATAAGAATAAACTGCAAAAAGCAAAAAGCTTTTTAGAAAATAATAAAAGACCTTTTAAAAGAGGGATTTTGTTATTTGTAATTATTGGGTTATTTTTTGTAGGTAAAGAATCTTCAAAATTTGTTCAAACAAAAGGGTATTCAGGTTTATGGGATTTTGTATCAACTATTTCATCCAATTATCAGAAAGGATTAAAAGCAGATCCTGAAAATGTTTCTATAGAAATTAATGAAAAAGATTTTAAAAAACTGGAGAAAAACAGGCAACAAGCTTTAGAAAGAGGGCTTATAATAAATGATATTGACGGCGATTATGTTTCAGCTACCTTAGAATATCAAGGCAAAAAATTGAAAATAAAACTGCGGCTGAAAGGGCATATGACAGATCATTTGCAAGATAACAAATGGTCGTTTCGTATTGCTGTGAAGGATAACGATGCATTCATGGGAATGAAACGGTTTTCTATTATGCATCCCGGGACTCGTGGTTATATTTATGAATGGATCTATCATGAATTGATGAAACGTGAAGAGGTAATCGCTTTGCGCTATACGTTTATTAATGTAACTGTTAATGGTCGTGATTGGGGGATTTATGCTGTTGAGGAGAATTTTGAAAATGAATTAGTTGAAAATAACAAAAGGAAAAAAGGACCTATAGTTCGCTTTAGCCCTGATCTATATTGGGTAAACAGATACAATGAAGTTTTAAAGGAAAATTCAGTTGATGAATATGCTTCTTATTATTCGGCTAATCCGGAAGCATATCGCGAAAATAAGGTTTTACAGGATAGTACTCAAAAACAATATTATCTGAAAGCAATTGCATTGATTGAAGGCTTGAGAAGTAGACGCATTCCTGTTGATCAGGCATTTGATATTCCGCGTTTAGCGAAATTCCATGCAATTATAGATTTGGTAGGAGGTGAACACAGTATCGATTGGAGTGATATCAAGTATTATTACAATCCTGTTTTGGCCAAACTGGAACCTGTTGCCTATGAAAGCTTTACAAATCTCGACTCAAGGGATCTGACGGCATTTTACAAATATGTTGAATTAGATAGTATTTCGAATTATGTCGATTGGCATACGATGATATTTAGTAATAAAGTATTTTTTTCAGAATATGTTAAACAAATAGAGCGATTCATACAGCCCGGGTATTTAGATGCTTTTTTTGCTGACTCAAACGAGCAATTAACTAAAAATTTAGCGATCATTTATAAAGAATTTCCATTTAAAAAATTTGATCCCAGAGGATATTATATGCGTCAGCATATAATAACTAAATTTTTGAACCCTCCTAAAGCAATTCATGCTTATTTAGCTAAAGTGGATGGAAATAGTGCTTCTGTGCAAATTGGGGCTATTGACGCTCTGCCCGTCGAGATCAAATCAATATCTATTAATGGGTTCAATTCTTTAATTTGCATCAATACTATTCTTCCTGCAAAGCAAGCCAATTCGTATGTGAAATATCGAGTTGTGAAATTTACGATGCCTGCTGGTTTTAATTGGTCAGGAAAATTATCAGATTCCGTTACAATTAAATATTCTATTTTGGGTTCTTCAGTTCTAATGGAAGCGAAGGTATTTCCATTTCCGCATACCGATAATGAATATATTTCAGACGACTTAAAAAATAAAAAGAGTACAATTGCGGATTATACATTTCTTACAGTAAATGAGTCGAGCAAATTAATATATATACAACCTGGAAAACAGCTTATAACAAAAGATTTAATAATCCCTGCAGGATATAGCGTATTTGCTAATTCTGGTGTTTCGATTGATCTTAAGAATCATGCAAAAATTATATCTTATTCCCCTTTTGTATTTGAAGGAACAGAAGATGAACCGCTGATTATCGAATCTACAGATTCAACCTCAGAAGGAATAGTGTTGATCAATGCCCTTGGCTCAAAATTTAAATATGTAACATTTAAAAATTTGCCAAAAGTACACGATACGCAATGGTTAAGGACTGGTGCTATTACTTTTTATGAATCAGCAGTTGAATTTTCAAATTGTAGCTTTTATAACAGTAGATCTGAATGTGCAATTAATTTGATTCGTTCAAAGTTTTCATTTAATGAATGTTTGTTTCATCAATTAGAAAATGCCTTAGCGATAGATTTTTCTGAAGGAACAATTACAAATTGTGCTTTTGAAAACTGTAAAAATAATGCCTTGGATATCACAATGGGAAAGGTAAAAGTAAAATCTGTCTATTTTAATGGGATAGGTAACAAAGCTTTAAATATTAAAGCTGGAACAGATTTAAATGGTAATGATGTTAAGATCAAAAATGCTTCTATTGCACTTTCAGCAGAGGACGACTCCTATGTCGCTTTGCAAAATGTAATTATTTCTGATTCTGAAATAGGAATCGTTGCTTTTGAAAATAAGTCAAATGCAGGCTATCCATCGGTAAAAATGGGAGGATTGCTTTTGACAAATTTAAAGAAGAATTATTTGAAAGAAAAAAACGCAACAATTACTGCTAACGGTATAAACATCGTTGAAGAAGTAGACAATGTAAAAGAGATAATCAAAAGTGGTAAAAAGGCGCATAAATAAACTATTTTCTATTGCTTTTGCAATTAGTCTGCTGGTAAATATTTTATCAGCACAGGTAATATCTCCTTTTAATAAGATAGCTTTAAAAGACACATCATCTGTTTATTCTTTTATCGTTAGCGGACATTTTCACGGTGCGTCTACAAATGTTTCCACTTTTCCTGCTTCAACAATACTTTCCAATCTTGATACCTTAAACGCATTGCATCCTCTTTTTTTAATGAGTTTAGGAGATATGTTTCTTGATGTTAATGAAACATATATTCATAATTATAAGAAAAGTTTGTTTGATAAACTTAAAATGCCGCTGTTTAATGCTGTTGGTAATCACGATGTTTCAAACGGGAATAGGTATGAAAAAGAATATGGGAGTTCTTATTTTACCTTAAAAAATGGCACTGAATTATTTATTATCTTAAATACAGAGATCAACGATGGAAGTATTAAAGGGGATCAATTTGACTTTCTTGTTGAAGCAGTTAGATCAGCTGGGAATTATAAAAATATTTTTATTTTTTCCCATCGTCCTATTTGGGCAGAAAACAATTCCCGCTACAAAAATCTTTTTATTGGAAATACGAGAACGGAAATAGGTAGGAATAATTTTGAAGATGTTGTTCTTCCTTTATTAATGAATTACTCGAAAGTCAAACATTTTTATTGGATCTCCGGATCAATGGCTGGTGGTCCTGCCTCTTTTTTTTATGATAAAGACCCTGTATCAACTATTACGTATATGCAATCGGCTATTCGTGATCAGGAAAGAGATGCTGTGCTTCAGATTTTTATTAATAAAGGAGTCGTTCGCTTTAATGGTATCTCTTTAACGGGACAAAATCTTGATGCTGTCGAGAATTATAATTTAAGTTTTTGGAAAAATACAATTTCTCCGGAGCAAAAATTTAATTATAGATTACTGCCCTATTTGACAAAACAAATGCTTTTACATTACTATTTCTGGATCGGTTTTGTTTCTTCTTTAGTTCTGTTTTTTAGTCTTAGATGGGTTTATAAAAAATGGAAAAGAAAAAAATAGTTTTTTTATACACAGAAATCGCTTCCTATTTTTTGGCTTGTATTGAAAAATTAGCCTTGCAACCAACTATCGAAATCATCGTTATTCGTTGGCCAGTTAATCAGGAAGCCCCTTTTGACTTTTCATTTCCTTCATCCGTTTCTTTTTATCAACGAAACGATTTTGAGTCAGATGACAAATTGTTGACGTTTGTAAATAATTTAAATCCCTCAATAATCTATTGTAGTGGCTGGATGGACAAAGGATACTTAAAAGTATGTAAGCACTTTAAACATAAGATTCCCGTAATTGTTGGGTTTGACAACCAGTGGAAAGCAACTTTTAAACAACAAATAGCCCGTATAATTAGTCCGTTTAAGATCCTGAATCATTTTTCACACTGTTGGGTGCCCGGGATATTGCAAAAGGAATATGCGCTTAAATTAGGATTTAAAGAAAAACAAATACTCAGCGGATTTTACGCTTGTGATTTTGATTTTTTTTACGAACAATACAACCTTAACAAAGATAAAAAGCGAATTAATTTCCCTAAACGATTTATTTATGTGGGGAGATATTATGAATTTAAAGGGCTGAAAGATCTGTGGAATGCATTCATTGAATTACAAAATGAATCGCCAAACGAATGGGAATTATGGTGTTTAGGTATTGGTGATATTGAACCTATTTATCATGAAAAAATCAAGCATTTTGGATTTGTACAACCGAAGGCTTTACCTGAGTATTTAAAAGAAACCGGTGTTTTTGTTTTGCCAAGTCATTTTGAGCCATGGGGCGTGGTTATACATGAGTTTGCTTCATCTGGCTTTCCTATTATTTGTTCCGATAAAGTGGGGGCCAAAACAGCGTTTGTAGAAAATAATTATAATGGTTATATTTACGAGTCGGGAAATATAAAGGCATTAAAAGCTGTACTGCTTAAAATGATACTTGCAAGTCCGGAAAAATTACTGGAAATGGGAGAAAAGAGCGTGGAGAAAGCAAAACAAATTACCCCTGAAATATGGGCACAACAAATAATAACTATAATAAAATGAAAAAAATATTAGTAACGGGAGGTGCAGGAAACGTAGGAAGTGCATTAATAGAAAAATTGATCTTTAACCCTGACAATTATGTTGTAATTGTTGATGATCTTTCTACAGGATTCCTTTATAAACTGCCAAAAGTACAGAATGGTAAATGGGAGTTTATTAAAGCGGATGTGAATAATTTTGATGACATATCTTCGATAATGAATTCGCATAAATTTGATTATGTATTTCACTTTGCAGCAGTTGTAGGAGTGAAACGTACCCAAGAAAATCCTGTAAAAGTGTTGAATGACATTGACGGAATTCGAAATGTTCTGAATCTTTCTAAAAATACTTCAGTCAAGCGCGTTTTCTTTTCATCCTCTTCAGAAGTTTACGGAGAACCTGTTGTTTTGCCTCAGCATGAGCATACGACGCCTCTGAATTCCAGAGTGCCTTATGCGGTAGTTAAAAATGTTGGTGAGTCATATTGTAAAAGTTTTCATCAAGAATATAATTTAAATTATACAATCTTTAGGTTTTTTAATACCTATGGACCAAATCAAAGTTCCGATTTTGTGGTAGCCCGTTTTTTAGCTGCAGCCTTAAAGAATCAGGATATCACCATTTATGGTGACGGACTGCAAACAAGAACGTTTACGTATGTTGACGATACAGTTGATACGTGTATGCGCTGTTTTTTAGATGATTTACATTTAAACGATGTAATTAACATCGGAAATGATAAGCTTTGCACCATATTGGAGCTGGCTAATTTGATCATTGCTATTACGAATTCAAACTCGAAGATCATTCATTTGCCACCTTTAAAAGAGGGAGACATGACCCGCAGGCAACCTGATAATTCGAATATGATAAAGGTTTTAGGACGCCCCTTAATTACTTTAGAGGATGGAATAGGAAAAATGATCGCTTCTAAATATTTCCTTTCTTCTATCGGATTATGAGTCTTTCGTGTATTGATTTTGTTGCTAGTTGCATCGTTTTTCTCTTTTTCAAAATTTAGGATTTCAAACTTCTACAAGGATATTTAAATGGGGGTAAATAAGAATAAATATCTTGTTGTTGGTGCAAATAGCTTTTTGGGATCAGTCCTAATTAAACGGCTTAAAATAGAGTCAGAGGTTACAGGAGTATACCATATTGGCACTGAAAGGTTGACCGAAGAAATCAAGAATATTCCTATTTCAGAAATGAATGAATTAAATGATGAATATGATGCTGTTTTTATTATCAGTGCATTTATTCCGGATAAAAATTCAATTGAAAATTTAGAATTGTTGAATGATGTGAATGTCGTTTTGCCTAAAATGATCAGTAATAAATTCAAAAATGCGAAGCTGATCTATGCTTCTAGCGTTTCTGTTTATCCTGAAAATAGAGGTGTTATCTCTGAAAAATCTGACTTAAAGTCTAATTCCGAATATGGAAAGAGTAAAGAGGAGGGAGAAAAGATTATAAGTAAACATCCTCGTCACAGCATTATTCGCATTTCTTCCATGTATGGTATTGGAATGAATGAATCTACTTTTCTTCCACGAATAATACTATCGGCCCTAAGAGAAAAAAGCATCAAGATATTTGGAAATGGAGGCCGACTTCAAAATTATATTCATGTATCTGATGTTGCTGAATTATTTTTAAGAGCTGCTCAACAACATACAAATAATACTTACCTTGCAGTAGCAGAAAGGTCATACAGTAATTTTGAGCTAGCTTCTTTGGTCAAAAAGGAACTTTTGGATGTGGAAATATCATTTGTGGGAGAAGATAGTTCATGTTCATTTTTATATGATGGAAAATTTTCATACGGATCATTACAGTATAAGCCTCAAAAAAGTATTAATGAGGGAATAATTGAATTAATAAAATGGCAGCAAAAAAAGTTTTAGTCACAGGAATAGGGGGGAACGTAGGGCAGGGGATCATTCGCAATATTAGGTCTATGCCTTATGAAATTAGTGTTGTTGGGACAAATATTATTGATTTTTCTTCAGGCAATTATTTATGTGACGTATTTTATAAAGTGCCGTATGCTTACGATTCAAACTATATTTCTGAAATTATTGATATTGTCAAAAAAGAAAAGATCGATCTGATCATTCCCTCTACAGATTATGAATTATATTACCTCTCTGTTAATGCTTCAACTATTCCATGTAAAATTGCTGCATCCTTAACGGATGCTGCAAAAATTTATTTAGATAAATATGAATCATGGCTTCACCACCAGAAATATGAGATTCCTTTTGCAACATCTTGTGAGCCATCCCACTATAAGAATGAGTTTAAGAAATGCATTGTTAAGCCTAAGAAAGGCAGAGGTTCTAGAGGATTACATATTGATCCAGCTGATTTTTCTTTGTTTAGTGATGAGGAATATATGGTTCAGGAAATGCATGTTGGGGAAGAGATCACCACTGCTTTTTATGTAACGCAAACAAATAAATTGCACGGATGTATTACTTTAGTCAGGTCATTGGAAAATGGTACGACCAGTTTATGTAAAGTGTCTTCCAAATATGATCCTTTGATTTTGCCTATTTTGGAAAAAATGATTGAACATGCTCCGATCATTGGGTCAGCAAATTTACAATCAATTGCTACTGCAGATGGAAGAGTAATACCTTTTGAAGTCAATTGCCGGATCTCCGGGACAAATTCCATTCGATCGAATTTTGGATTTAAAGATGTTCAATACACCATTCAGGAGTTTTTATTTAATGAAGCACCTGATGTTCCTATTGTCAGACCAGGTGTTGCGGTTCGTGTGTTACTGGATGTTATTTATCCTGATCAAACGGATTATACTGATTTGAAAGACAATTCAGTTAAGAATTATATCTTTTAGTGATGAGTAAAATAAAATATATTCTCTTCGATGCTGCAAATACGCTCATTCATAAACCAAAGGTTTGGGAAAATATGCATTTGTCATTGAGAAAATTTGGATTTAACGTGCCCGATGAGCTTCTCAAAAGGAATCATAAACTATTAAGTGAATGTCTGCGCTTTCCGGATAGAACATCAAAAGAATTTTATAAAGGGTTTAATGCTGAATTGCTTTATTCATTAGGGATTTCTCCTAGCCCAGATCTATTAAATGAGATATTTTCTTCCTGCACTTATCTTCCCTGGGAAAAATTTTCGGATACGGATATTGTTAACTCAATAAAATTGCCGATGGGTATTCTTTCTAATTTCAATAGTAGTTTGAAAGAAATAATTACCAAAGAATTCGGAGAAACCTTTACACATATTTTTGTTTCAGAAAATTACGGTGTAGCAAAACCCAACCCTTTATTTTATGAAAAAGCATTGCATGAAATAGGTCTTTCTCCAGATGAGATTCTGTACATTGGAGATTCAATAAAATTGGATATGGAACCTTCCATAATTACAAATTTTAAGAGCCTTTTGATCGACAGAGAGAAGGTGTACCCCGTTTATGAAAACAGAATTACTTCATTAGAACAGATAACATTATATTTGTAGAATGATTGCAGCAAAAGAAATGAAACAAAAAAAATTGTCCCTAGTTGTTCCTGTTTATTTTGAGGAAGAATGCATTCTTCAGTTCATAAAAGAAACGGAAGCTGTTTTAAATACCCTTCAAATGGAATTTGAGATTGTGTTTGTGGATGATGGCAGTACTGATAAAACAGTTGAGCTGATCAAACATGCAGCTGAATCTCGCCCTTTCATAAAACTGATCGAATTGTCCTATAATCATGGAAAACAGGCTGCTGTAACAGCTGGAATAACCTATGCAACTGGCGATTATTTAATAGCCATGGATCCTGATTTGCAAGATCCGCCCGAAGAAATTCCTCGTTTTATTGAAGAAATTGAAAAAGGATATGATCTTGTATTTGGAATCCGTAAAGAAAAGGTGGATGGCCTTTTGAATAAACTTTTTTCTAAAATGTTTTGGAGTTTATTGGCTAGATTTTCAGGATTAAAAATTCCGAAAGGAATCTCTTCCATGCGGATTTTCAACAGAAAATTTGCAAATAAGTTTCTGGAATATCCTGAACAGAATCGTTTTGTTGAGGGGCTTTTTATGCATATTGGGATGAAACGAAGTGAAATTGTCATTGCTCAGCGAGACAGATTTGCCGGAGTGAGCAAATTCAATTTTAAACGTAAAATGAGTTTGGCTTTCAATGTTATTTTCGACTTTTCGGAAATCCCTCTTAAGATGGCTGTAAAACTTGGTTTTTTTCTATTCTTTTTCGGTTTGTTATTTTTGGCAGGTATTTTAATTGCCAAATTATTTTTTATTAATTTTCAATTAGGTTGGCCTTCTTTGATCGGAGCAATTGTTATAGGTGCAGGCTTGCAACTATTTTTTATTGGAATTGCAGCCATCTACATTGGACGGATCTATAAAGAGACAAAAAGAAGACCTCTGTTTTCAGTAAAAGAATTTACAAATGTCTCTGAGGATAAGTAAAAAGGAATATGAAAAAAATAAAATCACTCAATATCCCTTTTTTTTATGGGGTTCAAAAAGATAAAAATAATGGAGGCATCCCTTCCGTTTTACCTTTTAAATATTCTTTTGACGAAGACCTGAAATTATATTCTCAGGAAAGCGATGATAAATTAAGGCAAATACTTCAGGATATTTATTTAAAGGGTTCAATGTTGAATGGCGAAATGAATGCGCTTGACGGAGGGCATCAGGGAAAAGCGGCTTTGGATTTTATTTATAAATCCTTTTCCGATTTAAAAAATAAAAGAGTCCTTGAAATTGGTTGTGGAAATGGCTTTATCCTGAAAGAATTGATAAAAAAAGGAGCGACCTGCGTTGGCTTGGAGCCGGGGCCTCAAATTGAAGAAGCAGATTTGAGTAATGGGGATATTGAACTGATCAATGATTTTTTTCCGTCTTCCAAAATTTCAGGGAAGTTTGATTTGATTTTGCATTTTAATGTTTTGGAGCACCTTGAAAATCCTGTTCAATCATTGAAGGAACAAGGTGCTTTGTTGAATGATTCCGGGAAAATTATTTTTGGAATGCCAAATAGCGAACCAAATCTTCAGACGGGAGATATATCCATATTTGCGCATGAACATTTTAATTATTTTACCCGTGATAGTTTTATTTATATCGCAAAAAGTGCAGGCTTGGTGATTGATTCAATTACGACGGGTGCCAGCAATGGAATGATCTTTTGTTCCTTTATGAAGGAGAATGGAACTTCTACTTCAAATTATATTGATTCTGGGACAAAGTGGAGCACTTTTGATGATAAGATTGACGCATCATTAAAGAAACTTAAACAGAAACTGGAAGAATATTCTCAAAAAGATATTGCGATCTATTGTCCGAAAAGAGCCTTGAATGCCTTGTCAATTATTGGAATTAACGATTGTCGTTTGGTGGACGATACAGTTGATATGTTTGGAAACTACTTCCCATTTTTTAATAACACTATCGAAAATTTTAATTCTCTGATAAAGAATCCTCCTAAGGTTATTATCATTTTCTCCAGAACTTTTGGGAATGAAATTAAGCGCAAATGTGAAGCAAATGCAGCGCTACAAGCTACCAAATTGTTTTTATTGGAAGATTTCGATGAATAGATATATAATTTTCTATACCTCTAATAAAATCTAATTAAATTATTTATCCGTACAAAAATGATCACATTCAACAAGCCTTATTTAACAGGAAAAGAGACCGATTATATCAAAGATGCCGTTTCTAACCTGAAAATCTCAGGTGATGGTGTCTATACAAAAAAATGTCATGACTTTTTTGAGAAAAAATACGACTTCAAAAAAGTATTACTTACAACCTCCTGCACAGATGCGCTTGAAATGGCTGCAATTTTATTGGATATCAAAGAAGGAGATGAAGTAATTGCTCCATCCTATACATTTGTATCAACAGTGAATGCTTTTGTACTTAGAGGCGCTAAAATTGTTTTTATCGACAGTAGTGTCGAAAATCCAACTATGGATGTGGAGGCAATTGAAGCATTGATCACACCAAAAACGAAGGTAATTGTTCCCGTGCATTATGCCGGAATAGCTTGTGAGATGGATAAGATTATGCAATTGGCAAATAAATATAATCTGTTTGTCGTTGAGGATGCTGCTCAAGCTATTGATTCCTATTATAAAAATAAGCCTTTAGGTTCAATAGGGCATTTATCAGCATTTTCATTTCATGAAACAAAAAACATTGTTTCCGGCGAAGGAGGGATGCTGGTGATCAATGATGATCGTTTTCTGCAACGTGCCGAGATCATCAGGGAAAAAGGAACGAATCGTTCTGCGTTTTTTAGGGGAGAAGTCGACAAGTATGGTTGGGTTGATATAGGATCTTCATTTTTACCTTCAGATATTATTGCTGCTTTTTTATATGCACAATTAGAAAACCTGGAAGATATTCAGGAGAAACGAAAGAAAATATGGAAGGTATATCAAGAAGGTCTTCAAGGATTAGAGCGTTCAGGTAAGATCAAATTGCCTTTTATCCCTGAATATGCGACTAATAATGCGCATATGTTTTATATTTTATGTAATTCACTTGATGAACGCACACAACTTGTTCAGCATTTGAGGGAGAATGATGTTTATGCAGTATTTCATTACCTGAGCCTTCATAAAAGTCCGTATTATACCTCTAAACATGATGGCCGAAAACTTATGAATGCAGATAGATATGCTGATACCTTGTTGCGATTGCCTTTTTATTATGAATTATCAAACGAGCAGCTTTCATATATCATTTCTGTAATTAGTTCTTTTTACGAAAAACGTTAAGGGAGTGTGAAATACTCGATCAGAACTTTTTGATCCCGTTTTTAACTTTCTTTAATTTCAATAATTGGTTTGGACGCAATTGTCAAGACGGAATAGCAAAGAATAAACTATGTGCGGAATAAATGGGATATTAGGTTTTAACGATACTGATGCTGCAAAACATAAGGTTATAGCCATGAACAATGCTATGAAGCATCGTGGCCCTGACGATGAAGGCGTGTTCGTTGATTCTATGATTGCTCTTGGACATAGAAGACTTTCAATTATCGATCTTTCCGCTGCAGGGCACCAACCTATGCAATCCTATGATGGAAGATATCAGATCGTTTATAATGGTGAATTATATAATTATAAAGACCTGAAATTTGAATTGAACCGTGTTGTTTCTGGCTCGAATCAGCAATCTTATTTTTTTCAGACCAATACAGATACGGAAGTTATTATTGCTGCATATATTCGTTGGGGAGCAGAGTGTGTAAATCACTTTAACGGCATGTTTGCGTTTGCTATTTGGGACAATCAAAAAAAAGAACTCTTTATTGCCCGCGATCGCTTGGGAATCAAACCGCTGTATTATTTATATACGAATCATGTTCTTGCTTTTTCTTCAGAGCTACGCTCTTTATTAGCCTGTGAGCTGATCCCAAGGAAACTGGATGAAAATAGTTTAATTGATTATCTTCGTTACCAAACGGTTCATGCTCCAAATACCATTATCAAAGGCGCTAAAATGCTTATGCCCGGGCATTATATTAAAGCGAATTCAGAAAAAATTACAATTCATAGTTATTGGGATATCAAGAAAAATATAAATCATGATGCGAATGAGAAATCTTATTCTGAGGTATGTAAAGATGTGAATGATCTTCTGACAAAAGCTGTTGAAAGAAGATTAATTGCGGATGTGCCTTTTGGAGCATTTCTTTCCGGTGGGATAGATTCTAGCGCAATCGTTGGTTTAATGAGCAAAGTATCCGCAGAAAAGATCAAAACTTTTTCTGTGACATTTGATGAAACTGAATTTTCTGAATCAAAATACGCGCAACTAATTGCTAAAAAATTTAATACAGATCATCACGAAATAGTATTGAAACCTTCAGATTTTCTGAAAGAATTACCGAACGCATTAATGGCAATGGATCATCCGAGTGGTGATGGGCCGAATACGTATATTGTTTCAAAAGCAACAAAGAATGCGGGAATCACGATGGCTTTGTCTGGTTTAGGAGGTGACGAATTGTTTGCAGGATATGATGTTTTTAAAAGGGCAATGGCGCTAAAAAAAAGAGCTTGGTTAAATTCAGTCCCACATAGTATGCGCAATGCAAGTGGTAAAATATTAACAAAGGTAAAACCGGGTATTGCATCAGAAAAAATTGCAGAACTTCTGAATCAAGATCGTATAAATTTTAAAACTTTTTATCCATTATCTCGACAAGTGCTAATGGATTCAACTATTTCTAGTATTGTCAAAAAAACTGAGCTGCCTACGAATTGTGTTTCTGAAATAATTGAGGAACTGCAAATCTCAGATTTTTATTCTCAGATCTCGAATGTTTCTGTTGCTGAAATCTCTACCTATATGCAAAATGTTTTGTTGGGAGATGCTGATCAAATGAGTATGGCTTTGGCCCTGGAAATTCGAGTTCCTTTCATGGATTACAAATTAGTAGAATATGTTTTAGGTGTCCCTGATAAATTTAAAAGTACACGTTCTCCGAAAAAACTTTTAGTTGATTCATTAGGAGACCTTTTGCCCGCAGAGGTTGTAAACAGACAAAAAATGGGGTTTACATTTCCATGGAAAGAATGGATGAAAAATGACTTAAAGTTGTTTTGCGAGCAAAAAATGTTTTCGTTATCTAAGCGTGATTTGTTTAATGAAAAAGGCGTGATGAAATTGTGGAACAGCTTTCTGAATGATGATCCCAAAGTGACCTGGGCGAGAATATGGCATTTGGTTGTTTTTGAAAATTGGTTGCAGGAAAATAAAATTGAAAGTTAATGGCAAAAAGGAAAATATTGATTTTTATTGACTGGTATCTGCCTGGATACAAAGCTGGTGGACCCATACAGTCCATTGCAAATTTAGTTGCCCATTTGAAAGAAGAGTTCGATTTTTCTATCATTACGCGTGACACAGATTATTGTGAATCAATTCCTTATTCTACTATTAAGAGCGATGAATGGAACCTTCAATCGGATGGAGTGAACGTGTATTATTTTTCTCAAAGTGCTTTAAATCGTTCGAATATAAAAAAAATAATACGCCAGACCGATTTCGATATTGTTTACCTCAATGGCATATTTTCCTTATATTTTACATTGTTACCCTTATTTTTTCTTCGTAAGAAAAAAAATAAAAAAATAGTAATAGCTACTAGAGGAATGTTTGCAGAAAGTGCATTAGGAGTAAAAAAAATGAAAAAACGATTTTTTTTACGTTCAGTGAAAATATTGAATTTGTTCGATAGTGTCATTTTTCATGCCTCTACAGCGAAAGAAAAAAATGACATACAAATAGCTTTGGGACCATCCGTAAAAATTGAAACTGCAGGAAATCTTCCTCAAAAAAATGTGTCGGATAATTTGAATGAAAGAAAAAAATCTAAAGGAAGTTTGAAATTGGTCAATGTGGCCAGAATTTCTCCTGAGAAAAATCTACTATTTGCTTTAGAATTATTGCAAAAAGTGAAGGGGAATGTTGAATTGGATATATACGGACCAATTTATAATGAAGCATATTGGGAGGAGTGCAAAACGGTGATGGCTATTCTTCCTCATAATATTAAAGTAAACTATATGGGCAGCCTTGAATCTGAAAAAGTAACAAATGAAATCATCAACTATGATTTTATGTTTATGCCAACCCGTGGAGAAAACTTCGGCCATATCATTTTGCAGTCATTGTCAGTTGGTTGTCCTGTGATCATAAGTGATCAAACACCATGGAAAAATTTGATTGAAATAAATGTTGGCTGGGATATTCCTTTGGATCGACAAGATTTGTTCATTCAAACCATTGAAAACTGTGCAGAAATGAAACAAGAAGAATATAATGAAATGACAGTCGCGGCCTTTAATTTTGCAAAGAAATACATCGATAATCCGGAAATTGTTGAGCAAAATCGTCATCTTTTCATTTAGTATTTTCCCTTGCAACTTTAGCAATCTTCCTTAACTTTGTAAAGCAGTCGTTAATTTGTTTATAAATTTTAAAATCATTTACTTATAGTATGTATATATTAGGACTTAATGCTTTTCATGGTGATTCATCTGCATGTATTCTGAAAAATGGCGAAGTGATTGTCGCTTTAGAAGAAGAGCGAATCAGACGAATCAAACATTGGGCTGGGTTCCCTATTGAAGCTATAAAATACTGCTTAACGGATGCAGGTATTTCAATTCAAGACATTGATCACATCACTATTTCTCGTGATCCATCTGCAAATGTTTTAAAAAAAATAAAACATACGATTAAAAATAAAGTTTCCGTTTTTACTATTTTAGATAGATTTACTAATTCTAAAAAAGTAAGATCGGTGAAGGCCTTGTTGGCTGAAGAGTTTGGAGTAGAAGAGAAAGATATTAAGGCTGAAATTCATAATATAGAACATCATCGCTCTCATTTAGGAAGTTCCTTTTTCGCCTCTCCATTCGAAAAAGCAGCACTTCTTTCTATTGATGGATTTGGAGACTTCACATCCACTATGACTGCAATTGGTAATGGGAATCAAATAAAAATTCTCGATACGGTTAATTTCCCTCATTCTGCAGGAATTTTTTATACTTCATTTACACAATACCTTGGGTTTTCAAAATATGGCGATGAGTATAAAGTGATGGGCTTGGCTCCTTACGGTAACCCGATTTATACGGATAAATTAAAAGATGTAATTCAATTTTCTTCAGATGGTTTGTTTAAGCTGAACTTAAAATATTTTAAACATCATAAGGACGGTGTAAAAATGAGTTGGGATGGAGGAGAACCAGATATAGAAAATATTTTTAGTGATTATATGGTTGAGAAGTTTGGGCCTGTTCGCAAACGAGAAGATGAACTTACTCAATATCATAAAGATCTGGCTTCATCTGTTCAGCGCATATGTGAAGAATTATTATTTCATATTTTAACACATTTGCATAAAGTATCTGGGACAGATAATTTGTGTATTGCCGGTGGTGTTGCTCAAAATTCTGTTGCGAATGGCAAAGTTCTGAAAAATACACCTTTTAAAAATCTATATATTCCACCTGCCGGCCATGATGCAGGAACTTCAATAGGTTCTGCTTTGTTTTTATATAATAATATCCTAAAGAAAGAACGAGTTGCACCAACTTATTCGGGTGCATTAGGCAGTCACTATTCGGATAAAGAAATAGAAGAATATTTACTATCTCAGAAGATAAAATATTCAAAATATAGTGATGAAGAATTATACGATAAAGTAACGGATTGTATTATTAATGCAGGAGTCGTAGGTTGGTTTCAAGGGAGAGCGGAATTCGGACCTCGTGCATTGGGACACCGTTCAATTATCGCAGATCCACGAAGGAGTGATGCAAAAGAAATATTAAATTTAAAAATAAAGAGACGTGAATCTTTTCGTCCATTTGCTCCATCAATTTTAAAAGAATTTGTAGCTGATTATTTTGCAGATGCTGATAATGTTCCGTTTATGGAAAAGGTGTACATAATCAAGGAGGAAATGCGAAGCAAGATACCTGCTGTGACTCATGTTGACGGAACAGGACGATTGCAAACAGTTGATTCGAAATATGAACCAAAATATCATGCTTTAATTTCGGTTTTTAATGAAAAAACAGGTGTGCCAATATTATTGAATACTTCTTTTAATGAAAATGAGCCAATCGTAAATTCACCGGCAAATGCATTAGATTGCTTTTTAAGGACAAAAATGGATATGTTGGTAATTGAAAATTATATCGTTTCTAGATAAGTGCTTACAGATGAAAGTTTCTATAATTACAGTCTGTTACAATAGCTCTGAAACAATTGAAATGACTATTAAGTCTGTCCTTTCTCAAAATTATTCTAATATTGAATATATAATTGTTGATGGAGCTTCTGCCGATGGTACTTTAAATATTGTCGAGCGATATAGAAGTAAACTCGCTACAATTATTTCAGAAAAGGATAAAGGAATTTATTTTGCCATTAACAAAGGTATTGCATTGGCCACAGGTGATATTATTGCGATTCTTCATGCGGATGATTTTTATACGAATGAAAAGGTTATTTCGACAGTAGTAAATTGTTTCCAGCAAAATAATGTAGATGCTGTTTATGGTGATCTTCAATATGTAGATAGGATAGATACAAACAAAATAAAACGAAATTGGATTTCTAGTACCTATTTGAAACAAAACTTTTTAAAAGGTTGGATGCCTCCTCATCCTTCATTTTTTGTTAAAAACGAATGTTACAACAGGTTCGGACTATTCAATACAAATTTGAAATCTGCTGCAGATTACGAATTAATGTTACGTTTATTATATAAATACAATTGTTCTGTAGCTTATCTCCCAATAGTATTGGTAAAAATGAGGATAGGAGGTAAGAGTAATGTATCATTAATGAATAGGTTACAAGCCAACAGAGAAGATAAGAAGGCCTGGGAAATAAATAATCTAACGCCTAATTTTTCTACTTTTATTAGAAAGCCATTATCGAAATTAGGGCAGTTTTTTAGGTAAAAAAAACGCTCCACATTCCTGTGAAGCGCCTTTTCTATTTACTATTATTTTGTTATAACAAGTTTCTTGTTTTGTACTGTATTTCCGCACATTAAAGAAAGATTATAAATCCCTGCATCAATTTGCAATTCGGAAAGTGGAATATCAATTGAATTAACTTCGGAATAAAATTTTTCAAATATTCTTTTGCCCATAATATCAGAAATCGTAATTGTCAATGATTGAGGATTAGCTAATTCAACGTTAAGTTGATTGCTAATATTAATAGGGTTAGGATATAGTTTAATTTCGGTATTCCCAAATTCACTTATTTCGACTTCCATTTGTTTTGTTTCCTCAGAGTATTGACTTAATAAACCAATTGTTGATCCCATTGTAATGGGGCATACAGTTCCTGTTGGCCCCCAAACACCACTTACTTTTGCTCTGACGATTACATCGTAAGTCGTTCCAGCGATTAATCCTGAATAAGAGGTTAACTTGATTGCCGAATATAATGCTCTGTTTCTTACTTGCGAATAACCTAGAGATGAATTACTGATTGTAAATTCATAGTCGGATGCACCACTTATAGTGTTGCAATAAATGAAAGAAGATATCGTAAGGGCAACTGCCCCACAAGAAGCCGTTGTCAATTGAGTTGACGGGAATGCCATCAAGGTTATCGGACAACTAGATCCAACAGGCCCCCAAGCACCACTTACTTTAGCCCTAACGCTTACATCGTAGGTTTGACCATAAAGTAATCCTGAATATTGATTTAGATTAGCTGAAGAATATAAAACTCTCGTTCTTACTTGTGAATACCCTAAAGAAGTATTGTTAATTGTAAACTCATAATCACTTGCCCCTGCAATAGGATTACAATATATATAGGAAGAAATAGACAACCCTGTAGCCCCACAAGAAGCCGTTGTCAATTGAGTTGACGGGAATGCCATTAATGTTATCGGACAACTTGTTCCAAAGCCTCCCCAAATTCCGCCAACTTTTGCTCTAACTTTTACATTATAAGTTTGACCATATTTTAATCCTGTGAACGAACTTAAGTTTATGCTTGTGTAGGTTGCCCTTACCTTTGTTTGGGAATACCCTAAAGATACATTGTTAATTGAAAATTCGTAATCTGTGGCTCCATATACAGGTTCACAATAAATATAGTTTCCTATTGATAATCCCGTTGCCCCACATGAAACAGGCTTAAGACTAGTAGTTGTTACACAGTAGGATGCTTCCACATCGATGGTTGTACTTGCAAAATTTGAAAAGCCATTGATATCAGTATAGGTATACGTTATTGTTTGAATACCTATTCCAGCTACTGAAGGGTCAAAATTACCACCAACGACTCCTGTACCTGTATAAACTCCACCAGCCGGTTGCCCATCCGTTAATAAGAAAGGAGGGTTGCTTGAACATGTATTTGGCAAGGGCGTTAGTGTAATCAAAGGAATACTTGTAACTGTAATATCATCTACAAACAATTGTGGTTTTAAGCCGGCTGTAGTTCCGGAAACATAAGTATAGGCCCATCTTAATTGAACGACAGATTGGTTATCGCATGCTGCAGGAAGCGTTATTGGACCGAACGAAAGACTGCTGGCGGGGTCTGTGGAAATATATTGCCATAAGGTAGATGCTCCCGGCAATGAAAGGTAGGCTCCTGTCGTTCCAATTCTATATTGACAAGTAATTGAATAAACAGGTGTAGCTGAACCAATTTCACCTGCCTTAAATGACACATTAATAGTTGTCCGGTTTGTTGTATTTATACCCAACACTGCTTCACCTAATCTGTTGGAGACATAGCCGGTAATATCCGGTGTTGTTGAACTATTTCTAAACGAAAAACCACCGGTTCCCAATCCATTCATTCTCGTTTTTGCACTGGCGTCATTATAAACACCTGCTACCACATCCGAACTAGCAACACTAGTCAAAGTAGGATTTACATTGGCCATAATATGAAAGATCATATTATTTGGATACGTACTTGGCGTGCTTGTTGAGAGCCAATCAGTAAATGTATATGTTCCGCCTGTTTCCAAATTAAATGGCGTTGGATTAGATTGAGATACTCCATTTAATGAAGATATTATCAAAATGCCTAACGCTAACTTCTTGAGGAGAGTTGATTTTGTTTTCATTTTTTTGATTATATAGATTTGATTAATAGCAGGAAACAATGTTGTTATTAGAACACAAACTGTTTCAATGCCAAAAGTAGATTTGATGATAGGAGGGAACTATAATATTAATCAAGTTATCTTTTGATTAATATCAATCAAATAGAAAAGATCAAATTGAAATTTTGATTTTCAGATGTACATCTAATTATTGAACAGTTCCAAATAGAGAAAAATAAAAAGGTGGGTAATTTCAAAAAAAAATCCCGCTGTATAGCGGGACTTTTTTTTCTAGAACTTAGCACGTATCTTACGTTTCTTATATTTCTTATGTTTGAATATACTACCATATTTAGAACGGTAAAATGAACTACGCCCTCTGATAATATAACTGTAATTAATGGAAGTGGTCATGTATGAATCCTTATGAGAAGGATCTCCACGTTTTGTACCAGGTAAATAGTTATCCTTGTTTGGTATACCGCTAGTATTACCTAATTCACCTCTTCTGTTCGCTAAAGCAATAGCTTCAGCACTTGTTAAATCAGCAGGGTCAGCATAAACAGTGCTTACGTCATCTAAATAATCTGAAAATGTCGTTCTCCAGTTAAATTCCCAACCAATACGGTGTTTTTTATCAATCGTAAAATACATTCCAATACCTAATGGAATAGAAGCACTTACAGCTGAATATTTTTTACCTTCAGTTTTTAAGGGGCGAAGCGCTACCCAACTTCCATTGTAGTATGTTTTAGGATTATAATAAAATGCTCCAACACCGACAAAAGCATACATCCTAAAATCATTTCTATAACGATAGGTATGGCCTAAATCAGGAATATCAACGAAAAAGAATTGTCCTGTAAGTTCAAGATCAATTATATCATCTCTGAAAGACAAATTTCTTCCTGCCCTCCCTGGATTTGTTGAAAGATAGTCTGCTCCGGCAATACGATTCCAGTTTAACCCAAGCTTAGCTGAAACAATGGGGTTTAATTTATAACGTGCGAATCCACCAACAGCAAATTGAGTCTTGGATAATTTCATGTCGGAAATAAAGTCCCTGCGTGTACCTGCTTTCCCCCCCATTTCACCTAGGTAATTGGAGGCACCAACATGTGCTCCAAAATCCCAAAGATATTGGCTAAAAGCATTAACAGAAAAAGAAGAGAGTAATAGGAGAACGAATAGTTTACGCATACCACAAATATATAAAAATTTATTTATAAAAATAACGCATTTTTTTTTATTTACCTTCGTACTTCTCTACAAAAATAAAAAAGTTATAATTATGAACAATAGAATAACCCAACTTTTTAATATTAAATATCCGATCATTCAAGCGGGGATGATTTGGTGCAGCGGCTGGGAGCTTGCTGCTGCTGTTAGTAATGCTGGCGGATTGGGGGTAATTGGAAGTGGTAGTATGCATCCTGAAATTTTGCTTGAACACATTAAAAAATGTAAAAAAGCGACCAATAATGGGATTTTTGCGGTAAATCTTCCGATGCTTTATCCTGATATTGACAAACATATTAGTACGATTATTTCAGAAGGTGTTAAGATCGTTTTTACATCGGCTGGTAATCCTAAAACCTGGACTCAAAAATTAAAAGATAATGGTATCATCGTTGTCCATGTTGTAGCGAATGCAACGTTTGCAAAAAAAGCAGAAGAAGCCGGAGTGGATGCAATTGTAGCCGAAGGGTTTGAAGCGGGTGGGCATAATGGAAGAGAGGAAACAACCACACTTTGCTTGATCCCATTGATAAAACAAACTGTATCAATTCCTGTAATTGCAGCAGGAGGAATTGCTACCGGAAGAGCAATGTTAGCAGTCATGGCATTGGGTGCCGATGGAGTTCAGGTAGGGAGCCGGTTTGTTGCATCTGAAGAATCGTCTGCCAACATTAATTTTAAAAATAGGGTAATATCTTCAAATGAAGGCGATACGAAATTAATGTTGAAACAATTAACTCCTGTCCGTTTGCTGAAGAATAAGTTTTTTGATGAGGTTCAAAATGCAGAAAACAAAGGTGCTTCTCTTGAAGAATTAAGCCAATTATTAGGTCGTGGTCGTGCAAAAAAAGGTATGTTTGACGGTGATTTAATTGAAGGCGAATTAGAAATCGGACAAGTTTCTGCATTTATAAAAGAAATAAAACCTGCAAAAGCGATTGTTGAGGAAATAGTTGAAGAGTATAAAAAAGCGAAAGAGGAATTAATGAAAGGGTTTTAGTGTAATAATAATTAAAAAACACACCCCTAACCCCTCTCAAGAGGGGATTTGATAGTGCTAACATTTGAATTTTATTTATTATTCAATGTTTTTATTTGAAACGTAAATTTCAAAATTGATAAGAATGAATTCCCCGTTCAAGATGGGAATCGATACTGAAAACATTTAAAGATTAATTTATTAATGAATATTTTTATTTGAAACGTAAATTTCAAAATTGAGAAGAATGAATTCCCCTCTAGAGAGGGGCAGGGGTGTGTAAAAATGATAATTAGAATCTAAAATATACTATGATAAAATACGAAAAATTTGAATTGCAGAACGGACTGAAAGTTATTTTTCATCAGGATAAATCTACTCCAATTGCTTGTATAAACATTTTATACAATGTTGGTGCCCGTGATGAAAATCCCGAACAAACAGGATTTGCGCACCTCTTCGAGCATTTAATGTTTGGAGGCTCAATCAATATTCCGAATTACGATGAACCTTTGCAGCGTGTAGGTGGTGAAAACAATGCGTTCACAACAAACGATATCACCAATTATTATTTGACTCTACCATCCGAAAATCTTGAAACTGGATTTTGGCTGGAAAGCGATCGTATGTTGAGTCTGGCTTTCTCGGATAAAAGTCTTGAAGTGCAAAGAAGTGTTGTGATCGAAGAATTCAAGCAACGGTATTTAAATCAACCTTATGGTGATGTTTGGTTGTTGATGCGGCCAATGATCTATAAGGTTCACCCTTATCAATGGGATACTATTGGGAAAGAGATCTCCCATATTGAAAATGCTAAAATGGAAGATGTGAAGAATTTCTTTAAAAAATTCTACTGTCCAAATAATGCGATTATGGTTGTTGCCGGAAACGTAGCGTTAGAAGAAGTGAAGAAGCTGTCGGAGAAATGGTTTGGACCAATTCCTAAAGGCCCTGATAATAAACGTAATTTGCCGGTAGAGCCGGAGCAAACAGAAGCACGAAGTTTGATGGTCGAACGAGATGTTCCTGCGGATGCAATATACATGGCCTACCACATGTGTTCACGCTTCGATAAAGAATATTATGCAACCGACTTGATCTCGGATATACTTTCCAGAGGCAATTCATCCCGTATGCACAATGCGTTGATCAAGGATAAAAAAATGTTTAGCGATCTTCAGGCTTATGTCATGGGAGATTTTGATAAAGGGTTGTTTGTTGTTTCAGGAAAACTTTCAAAAGGTGTAACGATGGGTGAAGCGGAGCAGGGGATCATCGAAGAATTAGAAAAAATAAAAACACAATTGGTAACTATTGATGAACTGCAAAAAGTGAAAAATAAAATGGAGTCATCACACGTTTTCGGAGAAATTGAAGTGTTAAATAAGGCAACTAATTTGGCTGTTTCGGAACTTTTGGGTAATGCAAACATGGTGAACGAGGAGGTTGGGGAATATCTGTCAGTCACAGCAGAGCAGATAAAAGAACAAGCGAACATCATATTCAGAAAAGAGAATTGTTCGACCTTGTATTATTCAGCTAAGAAATAAAACTTTTAAACTTTTAAACTTCAAACTTTGAACTCATTTATGGCTATAGATAGAAAAGTATCTCCCGCATTTAAGACCGTTGAGAAAATAGAAATTATCCGTGCTACTGAAAAGCAGCTGCGTAATAAGATCCCTGTTTATTCAATAAATGCAGGAACCCAGGAATTGATAAAGGTGGAATTTCTATTTGCTGCCGGTATGTTTTATCAGCAAAAGCCCTTGCAAGCAGCTTCTGTTAATACGATGCTGGAGGAGGGGACAACAAAAATGTCAGCTGCAGAAATTGCAGATGCTGTTGATTATTATGGTGCTTTTTTAGAAGTTGGCGTTTCCCAGGATAATGCTTCTGTTGTTTTATATACACTTAACAAACATTTGAGATCTACTTTATCTGTAGTGGAAGATGTAATAAAAAATGCAACTTTTCCGGAGGAGGAGTTGCATACTCATTTAACAAATAAGAAACAGAAATTTTATGTCAATAATCAGAAGGTGGCGAACGTTGCACGTAAGCGTTTTACCGAATTGCTGTTTGGTGAAAAACATCCTTATGGAATAAATGTAAAAGAGTCTGATTTTGAATTGATTAATGTTGGTAATTTGAAGAGTTTCTATAAGTCATTTTATCGTTCTGATAATTGCAAAATAGTGCTTGCCGGGAAAATAGATGAGGATGTTTTTTCGCTTTTGGACGAACATTTTGGCGGTAATGATTGGTCTCCGGAAAGTGCCATTAAAACCAACAAGATCGAGATCATTACCAATCCGCAAAGAGAACAATTGATCTACAAAGACGATGCTTTGCAATCGGCCATACGAATAGGGAAGGTGATGTTCAATAAAACACATCCTGATTTCCAATCATTACAAATTTTAAATACCATTTTCGGTGGATACTTTGGTTCACGTTTGATGTCAAATATCCGTGAAGATAAAGGCTATACATACGGTATCGGCTCAGGAATAGCTTCTCTTCAGCATTCCGGTTATTTCTTTATTTCTACTGAAGTAGGAGTAGATGTATGTAAAAATGCAGTCAACGAAATATACTTTGAAATGGATCGTTTACGTACTGAAATTATTCCTGAAGATGAATTGCAATTGGTAAAAAATTATTTATTAGGAACATTCCTTCGGTCTGTTGATGGTCCTTTCGCTATGGCGGAGCGTTTTAAAGGAATCCTTGAATATGGACTATCATATGATTATTTTGATAAATACATTGCAACCATTAAGGGGATTTCTGCGTCTCAACTGCGTGAACTCGCCATTACTTATTTCGAAAAAGAGAGCATGATCGAATTGGTGGTAGGTAAAAAATAATTGGCAAAGCACCTATAATAGATTAAATTTGTAGCTATTACCAATTTTAGATGTTAAAGAAATTTTTTCTTCTTCTTGGATTTACTGCTTTGTTTTCGCTTGAAACAGATGCATCCCATTTGATGGGAGGAGAGATAACCTGGGATTGTGTTGGAGGTGGGCAATATGTTTTTACAATGAAGCTTTACCGCGATTGCAATGGAATAGCTACTTCACCCATCGTTTCCTTATCTGTTTTTAATCACCCAACAGTTTCCTCTATACCTTTAAGCCTTATCTCACAGTCAGATATATCTCCTTCTTGTAATGCAGGTGGGCCGGCTATTTCCTGCACAGGAGCTGAATCTTCACCCGGTTGGCCTTTAAGCGCAACTCCTGTTTCCGGTGCT
Organism: Bacteroidota bacterium; assembly: GCA_947476185.1. Classification (GTDB taxonomy): domain Bacteria; phylum Bacteroidota; class Bacteroidia; order 2-12-FULL-35-15; family 2-12-FULL-35-15; genus 2-12-FULL-35-15. The sequence continues at coordinate 28,586 of CANJPX010000015.1, read as the reverse complement.
GTTCAGGAAACTGTATTTCAGTCAGCTCCAATAGCTTTGCCAGGTGTTCCCCCGACTCAGGGCTGGATCTTTACCTATGATGATTGTTGCAGAAATGGGTCAATTACCAATTTACAAACCGCGGGTGCATACGGCTTTACGCTCCGGGCTGTAATGTATTCATACAGTGGTATGAATGCGAATCCTTGTTTTGATTCATCTCCAAAATTTTTGGAAAGTCCGAGCACAGTGATTTGTGTAGGGTATCCTTTTACATATAATCATAATGCATACGATCCGGAATTAGATTCTTTGTCTTATTCATGGGCTGCACCATTAGATGATTTCAGTCCTGTATACAATCCTCCGACAGACCCAGTTTTGATTCCATTTGCACCAGGTTATAGTGCAACAAGTCCTTTACCTGGTGTTTTGCAAAATCCATTGAATGTCCCTGCTACCATAAATCCTGCAACAGGAGAGATATCTTTTACATCCTACACGCAAGGGAATTTTGTGACTGTAGTAAAAGTGGAAGCCTGGAAATGCGGGCAATTAGTTGCAGAGATCTATCGTGAAATTCAAATTGTTCTTTTGCCATGCGCGTCTAATAATCCGCCCACCGTTACCACAACAGTTTATCAGGATACAGTATTGGCAGGAACAGCTGTTAATTTAACACTTAGCGGTAATGACATGGATCTTTTATCGGATGGTATCACTCCGCAAACAGTTACTATTTCCGCAACAGGAACACAATTTGGCATAGGTTTTACGAGTACTGTTTCAGGTTGCTTAAATACGCCTTGTGCTACATTAACGCCTGCATCTCCTGTAACAGGCTCTATGAATGCATCTACAACGTTTAACTGGCAAACAAGCTGTAGTCACATTTCCAATAATTCGGCCTGCAATACGCATTCAAATACGTATACGTTCGTTTTTAAAACGAAAGATGATTTTTGTCCCGCTCCTGCCGAAAAAATTACAACCGTTTCCATAACCGTTCTTGCTTTACCAATAGTTGAGTCACCTCAGCCTCGGTGTGTTTCTGTTTTGCCGAATGGCGATGTAACACTTACCTGGTCAACTCCTGCCGATACAGGCGGAACATTCAATAGTTATCAAATTTATACATCCTCTTCTGCTGCCGGGCCATTTACATTGCTAGACAGCATTTTTGTATACGGACAAACTTCCTACACACATATAGGAGCAAACGCAAATGTCGCTCCTGTTTACTATTATATTGAAACAAGATCGGGATGTGCCGGACAAGTTTATTCAACTGCAAAAGATACTGTTGAATCCATTCATCTAACTGTTAGCAATCCGAGTAATGGAACAGCTGTATTGTCTTGGAACCCAATTGCAAGCCCTTCAATTTCTACTTCATCCGGAATTTATAATATCTATCAGGAGTTCCCTATAGGTAGTTGGACATTGGTTGGAACAACAACAAGTTTGAGTTTTATTGATACAATCATGGTTTGCAATGCAACGGTTAATTATCGTGTTGAAATCGCAGATAACACAGGTTGTACTTCAGTTTCTTCTATTGATGGAGGATTGTTTCAAAATATTATTGTTCCTGCAATTCCTGTTTTTGATACACTCAGTGTTGATAATAGCAACAATGCCTTAATGAACTGGAATGTAAATCCTTCATTGGATGTGGCCGCTTATATTGTTTATAGATTTGATGGCACAGCATGGATCCCAATTGATACAGTTTATGGAATAAACAATACAAATTATAATTATTCGTTATCTGATGCCGATCTCGCTTCCGAACAATACCGTTTGGCAGCGTTTGATACATGTGGAAATGTGAGTCCGCTAGGTGCTGTATTCTCTACAATTTACCTTTCTTCGGTTGCCAATATATGCAGCAGAAGTGTAAATCTGACTTGGACAGCTTATCCAATTATTGGAACAGGATTAGCAGGTTATAGAATATATCAAGCTACCACAGGTATTGCAGGGCCATACTCATTATTAGCGACTGTTGCTCCGGGAGCTTTAACATATTCATCACCCGGATTGGCAGCAAGTACAACGTATTATTATAAAATCGAAGCATATGATGCATCAGGAACCAGAACAGTTTCTTCCAATCGAATTAGTTTTTATTCTGCGGTACCGGTTCCTCCAACATTCTCATATCTCAGGAAAGTAAGTGTTTTAGATCCGGATAGGGTAGATGTGACCTGTCATGTTGATGTTGCTGCTTCAACGTTGAATTACAAGATTATGCGTTCTTTGGATAATGTTCCTGCAAATTATACGCATGTGGGAACTGTGCCTGTAAGCGCATCTTCGCCGGTCGTATTCAACGATCTTAATGTTTTGACTGATAAGAATAGTTATTATTACAAAATTATAAATGTAGATAGCTGTGGTTATGATGGGTTGGAAACCAATATTGGCAGGACAATGCTGCTTAATGCTGTTAGTAACAGTACAACCATGCTAAATTATTTATCCTGGAACGACTATGAAAATTGGTTAGGGAATGTTATGTCATACAGTATTTACAGAGGTATTGGTGGTGTGATGAACCCAACGCCAATTGCGACTATTCCATTTACTGGTTCCGGAATGAATGCCTATACGGATGATATTTCAGGGATCTTACAAGGGCAGGGAGTGTTTAATTATTATGTGGAAGCGCAAGAAGGAATGGGTAATACCTTTGGTTTTAGTGATAATAGCATTTCCAATATCGCGGAAGCATATCAGGATCCAATCGTATTTATTCCGAATGCATTTCGACCATCTGGATATAACGGGCTATTTATTCCGGTTACCACTTTCGTAGATTTTACTGATTATGAATTCGATGTATTTAATCGGTGGGGATTAAAAGTATTTACAACCACAAATGTAGAACAGGGTTGGGACGGAATGAACGGTGGCGCCAAACAAGAAATGGGTGTTTATGTTTATTTAGTTCGATTCAAAACTTCTAAAGGCGAATACAAAGAGTTTAAAGGTTCTGTAACGTTGCTGAGATAAAAAAAATATCTTCTTTTTTTTCTTCCCTTGAAATATAAACAAGTTGGAATATTATTTTAGGTATCAGATAGCCCATTACCTCATCCTTAATTGGAGCAGAAACAAAAACGCCAGGGTTTCAGGATCTATAATTTGTGCAGTAGAATCCCATTTTTTTTTAATAATTGTAAATAGTTTGTGCTTCAGAATTTTGAAATAGTGTGATACCGACATTAAGTAATATTGAAAATTACTTTTTGAATTTAAAAACCTTTTGTGAAGTGCTTTTTATTCCACCACAAGTTTTCCTGTACAAATACTTTTTTTATTGGTAGTTATAATGTAAAAATAAATCCCGCTACTAAGATTCCCTTTTTGAATTAAAAAGCCCGTAGATGTTTTAGAGATAATTGCCTCAGCTTTTTCTCCCATTATATTATAAATAGATAATTCAGTATCCGAACCAAAGTGAGCAGGATTTTCGAAGTTTATTGTTGCAGATACTGAAAAAGGATTAGGAGAAATTTTTACATTTTCTTTCGTCAATTGATTTTCCGGTACAGAAATTAGTGCAGGTGAATATATACAAAGTTGAAAAGTACCTGTACCACCGTTATATTTCCAAAAACGGATCCAAATAGTCTCACCTGGGACGAATGTATAATTATCGATTAAGGGCATCATTCCATTGGGGCTATCGTCATCATCACATTCTAATAAATTGAGGCTAGTGCAAACAGTTCCAAAATATATTGCCATTGCGCCATCTGTCATAGTTCCGCTATTACTGTCAAATATAAGATGTGTTACTGCTGGGGGGACTATAACCTTGAACCAAACATCGCCATCAACGTAAGATCCACAAACCGCTGAAGGCACCCCAATGGAACCTGTAGAACCAATATTGGAAGCACTAGTATAAGAACATGTCGTTCCCACAGAAAGCAATGAAGCACTGCAAGGTTCATCGCCAACAGTAATGGCTTCGGAAATGCATATTTGAAAAGTCCCATTGTTATTATTCGCGAACTCCCAGAACCTTATCCAAATAGTGTCTCCAGGTATTAAAGTGGAATTATTTATCTGCGGCATTGCACCATTCGGACTGTCATCGTCATTGCACTCAATTAATGTTAGACTGGAGCAATTTCCTGAATAAATTGCCATTCCGCCATCTAGGATAACTCCTGTGTTGCTATCAATTAAAATGTCTTGTGCCGGAACAACAACTTTAAACCAAACATCTCCCCCAAGATAACTTGCACATGCAGGATCCGGCACTCCTAAAGAAGGAGTTGCGCCAGCATTAGAAAAAGTTGTATAAATACAATTGGAATTCGGTGAAAGTAGAATAGCATTACATTGGTCGTCATTTATCGGTGCTTGACCGAAATTATTTAAAAATGATAAAATCAAAAAAGGCAGTAATACAAGAGGTTTAGCGATCATTTTATTCAAGTTGGAGTGGTATATATCATTACAAATATAATTTTTTTTAATTTAGGACGTAACATATTAAATATTATGTTTGTAAAACTCATTCTAAAACAAATTTATTATCTGATAACCGTGCAAAGAAAGATCTTTTTATCAAGGCTTCCTGAGTCTAATATGTATCTCAGAAAAAAAATGGTCGGAATTATTAATCGTGCAGGAATGGAAGTTGTCAACCCGACGGATGATTTTTCTGATGAAAAAAGGTGTGAATTAATTCAAAGTTCAGATATTATTTTGAGCGTTATCACTTCTGAAATTCTTGATAACAAAAATAAAAATATTTTTCAAGGAATTGAGTCCCTAAATGAACATGCTGATTTGATCTCTCAAAAGCTAACAATTGTTTGGTGTTCTAAGGAGTTGATTGAAGTGCTTAAAGGCAAAGGCGAATTCAAAGTAATTGAAAATTTAAAAAGACTTATTTCCAATCAACATTTTATATCCTATTCTTCGCTAATTAAACTCGTTGATGATCTGCGAAGGATGAAGCTAAATAAAGAAGAAAAGAAGAGTGAAAAGCTTCATGATATTACTTTTATCTGCAATGAGAACGATAAAAAAAAGGCCGGAGATATTCAGTTAATAATTGATAATATATTGAAAATAAATCCCATCTACATCGACTATTCGAATGAAATGAATTATGCTTCAATCTGTTCCGAAAGTATTTTAAATTCTACCTTATGTGTGGTCTATTCCAAAAATTCAACAGAATGGGCGGTGAACTTTTCTCAACAAGTGTGGAAAATAATAGGTGGAGTTTCTTCCAATGTTCCTATTCTGACAATTTTTGATAAAGAGTTCACTTCACCCGAGCAAGTGTCGCTCGAAGTCCCTAATATTTATAAGATGTTTACAGAGGATACTTTGGCAGGGTTGGAAATAAAAATGTTTTTTGAAAAAATAACCATAAATTGAAGTATGGAAACCGTATTATGCCCTTATCCCGGACTTAGACCTTTTGATGAAAAAGAATCTATTTTTTTCAAAGGGCGGGAAAAAAACATAGATGATATAATCGGTCAGCTTGAGCAGAATCGTTTTGTAATGATCACGGGTGCCTCCGGGGATGGTAAGTCATCTATTGTTTATGCTGGTGTGATCCCTAACATCAAAGCTGGATTTATTAAAGCAACCTACAATGCCTGGCGATTTTCAATAATTAAACCGGAAGACCGGCCTTTATTCAATCTTTCCAAATCCCTTGCGGAAATTTTTAAATTACCTGTAAACACGGTTTATGAAGATCTCTCATTTGGATTTTCATCGATTGTTGAACTCTATATACGAAGTGAATTTTATACTAATAATGAAAGTCAGGATTGGAAAGATCTTTCACTAGATGAAAAAAAATTAAAAAGATCAAAAGCGGCTAACTTATTTATTCTCGTTGATCAGTTCGAAGAGTTTTTCACAAACACAGAAAATTTTTTCAAAAATGAGCCCACTCTTGAAGCGGAAACGGTTTTAAATTTATTAGTGGAAACTATAAGAATCGCTAATGAAGAAAAACTGCCGATCTATATTGTGTTTACGATGCGTTCCGATTTTATTGGGAATAGTCCCGCATTCCGTGGCTTGCCGGAACTGGTTGGGTTCAGTCATTTTTTTATTCCCAGATTGAACCGTGAAGAAATTGAAAAAATTATTTTGGAACCGGCTCTATTAAATGGAGATTCTATTTCAGATCAATTGGTTAATTACCTGACTTCTGCTGCTGCCGATGGAACAGATCAATTGCCGACTATTCAGCATGCACTGAATAGAATATGGAATATTGCTAGGGAGAATAAGGAAGAAATGGGTCTGATCCATTTAGCAATGGCCGGAGGGATCGACCCGGTTGAACTTTCAGAGTCTGACCGAAAAAGGTTCAGTGTTTTTTTTGAAAAAAATCCGCAATATAAAAAAGCTCATTTTAAAAACCCTTCTTTACAAAATGTTATTAATGCGCATGCTGATGAGTTAATGGAGGATACTGTAACGGAGTTTAAAAAGAATAACAAGAGTGATATTCCTGAGGAGACTCTGTTTTTTGCTTTGAAACGTTCCTTTCAGACCCTTACAAAGATTGATGAGGGGCGTTCTGTTCGTCACCGTTCCAGTGTAAACGATTTAATAGGAAATATTAACAAAAACGATATTGGTTTAGGCGAACTGGATAGTCTGCTTAGAAAATACCGTGAACCTGGCAACACACTTTTGAATCCTTTTGTCAGCCAGCAGGAAAAATTAAATTCAGACTCTGTCATCGACATTACCCATGAGGCATTAATTCGTAATTGGGAAAAACTAAGGATGTGGTCCGAAGAAGATGCGCAAAATTTAAATGATTTCGTAGATTTTAATAAACAGCTGTTAAGATGGCAAGAAAGTAATAAGTCGGATAGTTTTTTACTTCCACTAGGTCCATTACAGCAATTCGAAACATGGTATGAAAATTCTTTTATTAATGAACACTGGCTTGTTAAATATGATGAAAGTATTGATCCGGTTGAACAGAAATTTAATAATGCAAAGAGTAAGATCAACAATATCACTGTTTATATCAAAGAAAGTAGGCAATATCTGAATAGTATTGAAAAAGCAAAAAAGAGAAAAAACAAAGTTCTTGTTTCTATTTCAATTTTAATTATGCTTGTTTTATCCGGATTAACCATTTGGGCATTTAATCAGAAAAATTTTGCGGCAAGTCAGCAGGAATTAGCCGAACAGAAAAGAATTGAATCCGAAAATTCTAAATCTCAGGCTTTGCAATCAAAAGATGAAGCTGAAAAAGCTAAGTTAAAAGCTCAGGAAAATGAACAACATGCTTTAAGAGCAAAGCTGGAAACTGAAAAATTTGCAAAAGATGTGATCGCTCAAAAAATAATTGCTGAACAAGCAACAGTATTAGCCCAAACTAAATCTGCTTATGCAAATCAACAGGCTGAAAGAGCAAATGCAGAAATGACGAATGCTGTGACTCAAAAAACTATAGCCGAAAGTGCTAAAGTAAAGGCTTTGAATTCTGAATTTAAAACAAAAACTCTTTCGTCAAAAGCATTGTCCCAGCAAATTGCATACATGGCAGCTGACAAGCATGAAGAGGATCAGCTTTCAGCCTTATTTGCAATGCATGCGTTGGATTTACATAAAGAAGTGAATGGGGACATTTTTGATCCTGTGGTTTACAATGGTCTTATCCAGGCAAATTATTATTTGAATGGTAAAGATTGTTTTAATTTTAGCAAAAGAGCTTCTGTTGAACAGTCGGTGATCTTCGAAGCGAATAATAAGTTGTTTTCATTAGGTACGGATGGTAAATTATATGAATGGGACAGACAAAAGAAGGAAGGAAATATAAATGTTAGTGAGTCAAAAATTCAGAAAAATGGTTTGGTAGAAAACCTGTTTTTAGAGCAAAAAGCAAAAACTTTGTTTACTGAAACTAAAACCGGACTTGTCTTTGGATATGCATTATCAGAGGGCGAGATCAGTCCTATAGGACAGTTTGAGGGATTGGGTGGTGCATTGCGAGGCGGTATGATAGTTAATGATGGGGGAAAATGTCTTTTGGTTTCAAAAGCCGGTCTTATATCAATCTATAATAAAGGAAATAAAAATCCTGAAAAAGTAATTGAATTAAAAGAAGAAGTGGTTTCATTTTCTGCATTAAATAAAAGCGAATGCCTGATAGGGACAACTAAAGGAAATATCTATCAGATCGCAAGCACCGGAGAAAAAAAATTACTATATTTTAATGATAAACAGAAGCAAATTCCTTATTCTATTGAAACGGATAAATCGGGAAAGATTGTATATGCGGGATTTTCGGATGGCAAAATAATTAAGTTTACACTTCAGGATAATGTATTGGTGATTAAAAATGAATATAAGGTTTCCCGATCGATCATTAAAAAACTTTCTTTTAACGAAAAAAGTTCTGTCCTGACAGGTATAAGTTCTGATAATAAGATCTGGATGATTGATTTCGATCATGCAGCAGGAAAGCCTGTTAACCTTATGTTTGGTACTCATGCCAGAACTGTTTATGCCGATAACGATGGAAATGTTTATGTGGCTCTTTCGGATCTAACTTTTAAACAATTTCATTCTAATGCTAATACAATGTATTCTGAATTATGTCCTCAGATAAACAGGGATTTAACTCCGGAAGAATGGAAAAAATATTTTGGTGATGAAGTGGAATTTAAACCTTTAAATTGTAAAAAATGAAATTACACTTTAAAATAGTGTCCCTCTTGATTTTACTTTTTGTAATGACTAATGCATATTCGCAATTAGAAGATAGGGCAGCAAATTCTGAAAACAAAGTAATTGAATGCGATAAAAAATTAGAAGAAGCTCAAAATTTATATTCAAACGGATTGTATTTTGAAACTGAAAAACTGCTCAATGAAATTTTATCTGAATGTAAATTAAGCAAAACAGGCAAGCAGGATGCTTATGAATTACTTATTCGGACTCAATTAGAAACGGATAAAGTTGTGGAAGCGGATACTGTATTTAGAAAATTATTGAAAAGATTTCCTAATTATAAACCTAATAATAACAGGGTTGAGGAAACGTATATCCATACATTTAATCATTATGTGATCATTCCTAAGCTGACAGTTGGTATTTATTACGAGGCAATTGCCCCACAATTCAAAAACATAGGAGCTTTCAATACTATAAACTCTAATTTTAACTATGAAGCTTCTTACGAAGCCGTTGGTCTTTCTCGGGGATATGGTGTTTCGGGCGGGTATAATGTTTATAAGAACTTCAGGTTAGGGATTTGTCTCGGGACACAGGATTTGTTTTTCAAAAGGAGAGTTGCACACAATACTGATGCTGAGTATTATTCGGAATTGGATGAACACGATAATTATTATATTGGTGGCATTGAAGTAGCAAAACATTTCATCCTTAAAAAAATCTCTCTTTATATAGGGATAGGTGGTGTAATTAAAAGTCTAAACTTTTCCAATTCAAAAATTACTTACAATTATCCGGCATTGGAATATTCTTCAACTAATTCTAGTGCTTTGATCTTAACGGATCAATATGCTCTTGAAAAAATAGATGTAAACACATTGGAAAATAGAAAAAAAACGGCACTATATTTTAAACCGATTGTAGGTATTGATTATAAAATAAATAATACTATTTCTCTTTCATTAAATTATGCTTTTGAATATACTTATTCATCAACAAATAGTAGCAATTTTGTATTAGGGGAAGATGTAATGTTGAAATCATTTTATATAGATAGTAATTTTAAAAATTACAATCATATCTTAAAGTTTTCAGTTAATTTTATTCTTTCAAATTATATTTACAACAAACTTCCACAAAAATGAAAAACATAGTTGTTTCATTCTCCTTCATTTTATTGCTATTTTCTTGCAAAAAGGAAGAGTCCATTTCCCCTGAGTTTAACAGCCTGAAAATATTTAATTTTATATTTGATGACCCCAGTTATGGCAGTTTCCGTATAAAACATCCGATTGGAATAAATGATGACAATTCTTTTGTTTCATTTTTGTTGCGTTACGATGCCAGTTATTATACTGTCTTGGATACCCGTTTTTTTAGTGAAAATGCTGAGCAGATTTCCGAAAAATCGTATTCTGAATCTCAGCTCTTGCCTTCAAGTTCATCAGATTACGATTATATTATTATGGGATCCAATCCATATAAAAATGACGACAATGAATATATACTTCCGGCAATAAAATGTTCAAGCTATTTCTCAACAGGTAAATGGGATAGTTTATGTCTGCTGAAATTCAACAAGCAGGGCGAATTTTTAACACGGAAGTGTCATTTTATGAACAATTATTTTGGTAGTTATCCTTACCCTAATGATATAAAGGTGGTAGAGAATGATGGGTTTTATTATTTTGCTTTTGAATTAGGGCAAGATTTAAGCGGGTCAGGGACAGTAAAAGATTCTTTGAATATATACAAATTGGATTTGAATTTTAATCTCGTGAAATCTATTAAAATTAATAATTCAATAATAGGCTATACTGGTGCTTTAAAAGATTTTAAAATAGTGAATGATGAAATTTACTTGCTTTACTCAAATCAAAATTTCTCAAACTATATGTACGTTTCAAAATATAATTTAAATTTAAATTTAATCGCATCTAAAAAAATACAGGATTATATACCACCCTCATGGACCGCTAATTTTCATGAATTGCAATATGTTAATAATGAAATTGTTTGCATTGGTTATGTATCGGATAATTCCTATCAGCATTTTGGTTTTCTAAAATTTGATAATACGTTGAGTCCTCTGAACTATTATGTTTTTCATGGAGTGAGGTCAGGTCAGAGTTATAATGGTTCAACTGTGACAGCGGATGGAAAACTTCTTGTTTATTATGAAGAAGAAGAAAATTCAGCAACAAGTCATGCGGTTGGAAATTATATAGGAGTTTCAAAAATAGATCCTGCAGGAAGTGTTGTTTCAACTTTTAAATTTCCCAAAAATGCAGTTACTTCATATTCATCTTATTGCAAGGAAATTACAGAAAATGAATACATGTTGATTGGAAACAAACTTACAAACGCCAGCGGTATTGTTTTTCAGGGTTTTGTTGCAAAAGTTGACAAAGAAGGTAATTTGATAAAATAAAATGGGGTCAGAACAGGATAATACGATTATGCGTCAAAAGCTCCTGATGGAGCTTAATGAAAAGATATTAAAACAGAAGAAGGAATTGGATGCCCAAGTGGAAGATCTGATCGTGGAGAAAGAGCATGTTGAAACAGAGAAGAAGAAAATTGAAGAGAGAAATATAAAATTATGGGAGCAGAGTGAAGCCATCCACCGGGAAAAAGAACTTGTTGAAAAATTAAAACAAGAGGTAGAGATCCGGCATCAAGAGGTAATAGATAGCATCAGCTATGCAAAAAGAATTCAGTCTGCGCTTTTACCATTAGAACACGAAATTAACAAAGCTCTTCCTGAATGTTTTGTGCTTTTCAGGCCACGTGATATTGTGAGCGGAGATTTTTATTGGTTCAATGAGAAGGATGGGAAAATATTTATAGCTGCCGTTGATTGCACAGGGCACGGTGTTCCTGGGGCATTTATGAGTATGGTGGGTCATATTTTATTGGATGAGATCGTTTTGCAAAAAGGTCTCAATGATCCTGGAAAGATATTAAACGAACTGGATAATAATGTAAGAACAGTATTAAGACAAGATAATCAGGATACCTCCACCCGTGATGGTATGGATGTTTGTTTTTGTATAATTGATAAAGAAAAAAAGACAATTGATTATGCTGGTGCAAACAGACCACTTTGGATAGTAAAAAAATCTTCCAAAGAAATCCTTGAAATAAAATCAACTAAAACCGCAATTGGTGGATTACGTGAGGAGGCTGTTTTTTTTCAAACAACTGTTTTGCAATTAGAAAAAGGCGACACTTTTTATCTTTCCAGTGATGGTTACGCTGATCAGTTTAGCTCACAGGATAAAAAAATGATGACAAAACGATTTAAGGAAACATTGTTATCGATTCAGGATAAAACATTGCAAGAACAAGGAAAATTCTTGGAAGAGTTTCATGTTAACTGGAAAGGAGATATGGAACAGACGGATGATATATTGGTGATTGGAATTAAAATTTAATATCAATTATTAAATTATACAATTAATTAACCAATGTTCCTAAATTGGTTTAAAATTATCCGATACAAATCATATAGCTCCAAAACACAGGTCAAAATCTCTTTACCTTTATTAAGCTTATATCACCCTTATTTATTTTATCTGTCGTATTGAAAATTAGTCGGGTTGATAAAATAATATTTAAGTTGTTAGGCTTGTAAAAATATCTTTGAAATTTTAATTTTTTGTATATATTTGTTTAGAATAAAACTTAAATACTAAAAGCCAAAAAATATGGCAGAAAACTCATTTACTGCTGAGCAATCAGCTAAAACTCCCTCCGTGAACTTTGATGGAACTTCGGGTGTTTTCGATTTAAAAGGGAAATCAATCCCTGAAAATTCTGTATTGTTTTACAAACCATTGTTTGATTGGTTAGATAATTACATTCAAAACCCTGCTCCGAAAACAACATTGAATATTCAATTGGATTATTTTAATACCAGTTCGTCAAAGTGTATTGTCGACCTTTTTAAAAAGTTAGAGCAGATAACAAAAAATGGAAAAGGCGAAGCACAAATCAATTGGCTTTATGATGATCAAGATGATGATATGCTTGAAGCAGGGGAGGATTATAAATCGATAATAAAGATTCCATTTAATTTAGTATCATTCACAAAATAGAAAATTCTAAACCTTAATAATCATTATGAAAAAATTAATTACACTTTCTTGTACAGCACTTTTAATTTCTTGTGGTGGCAATACAGCTAAATCTCCTGATACTGTTGAAGCAAAAACCGACTCAGTAAAAAAAGAAACAGTGACGCAGCCAACCAATGAGTTGGCAGATTTTGAATTTCATGCTTTAGTAATAAATGTTCCTTCGCCTTTGGATATCATTACTTTATTGCCTAAAGCAGGTCTTACTTTTAATAAAAGTTTGATCAATGCAACAGAAAATGAATCAAAATATACCACCACAACAAAGAAAGGATTGAATTACGGTTCTTACATAGTTGACCTTGTTTATTTGTCAACAAATGAACAGTTCTCTACTGTGAAAAATTATTTCAAAACATCCAGAAATCTTGCTCAAAGTCTAGGTTGCGCTGAAAGTTTTGATAATATTGCCGGTTCAAGATTAGAGAATAATATTGATAAAAAAGATACTATTAATAAGGTAATAGATCAGATATACACTGAAATGGATGGTTATCTTCGTTCGAACGACCGTTTATTGACTGCAACTCAAATATTGGTTGGAAGTTGGATCGAGAGCCAATACATAACAATTGGATTAATAAAGGATCAGCCTAAAAATAAACAAAATGAAGTTTTATTTCAAAAAGTTGCTGAACAAAATTTCACTTCACAGAAATTAGTTGAACTTTTAAAAGAATACGAGAAAGAAAAAGACTTTAAATCTGTTATTGCCGGTGTTTCAGAATTGGATAAATTATATTCAAATATCAAAAATGGAGAAGTAGATGCTGCTTTTCTTCAGAAATTACATGCAAAATTAGGCGAAGTTAGATCGAAAATCGTAAACTAATAGTATAGATTTTAATTAAAATTTCTAAAAAGCTTTGGAGTGAATAATTCTTCAAAGCTTTTTTTGTTTAAACAGAAAAAATAGAGAACGGAAATTATGAGTGAGAAAATACTGAAAGCCTTAATGCGCCTGTTTGCAATTATTGCAAAGGCTGATGAAAGTTCCTCCAACGCAACGGATGTTGTTGAATCATACCTAAAGCAACAACTCAATAAGGAACAGGTGAATGAATATCTTGCTGTTTATGAGGATTTTCTTAAACAACAGAACGAAGGAGCCGATGGAGAAAAGAAAAAAAGACGTTTGGCTGTAAGTTCAGTTAAAGTTATTGTTATCTGCGAACAGATCAATGAAGAGTTGACTCAGAAACAGAAATACATAGTTCTTTTGAATCTTATAGAGTTTGTTAATTTTAATAATACAATTTCTGAACAGGAAATGGAATTTGTTGAGACGGTTTCCTCTTCCTTTAATATCCCTAATGAAGAACTAAATCAATGTATTCAACTAGCAACAAAAGCAACTACAACTGAAATTGAAGATGTACCTGAATTTTTAATTGCTGGTAAACAAAAAAATGAGTCAAAAGTATATACTAAATTTTTTCAATCCGATTCTATTTCCGGTGATCTGGCCGTCCTGCGTGTAAACAGCATTGGAATCTACCTTATTCGCTACTTTGGTAAAACCGAATTGTTCTTAAACGGACAGATTATCAATCAGCATGCAATATATATATTATCACAAGGTTCGTCCATCAGAAGCTCTAAAGTACAACCCATTTATTATAGTGATATCGTTAGCTGTTTTTTAAAAGATGCTTCAGAAGACAAATTTATTTTTGCAGTTAAAAATCTGGAGTATAAATTCAAAAGTGGCAAAGTTGGATTGCGACCATTGAATTTTACAGAGAATTCAGGGAAACTAATTGGTATAATGGGTGGAAGTGGTGCTGGTAAATCCACCCTGCTGAATATTTTGAATGGTAATAATGCACCTTCCTCCGGTGAGGTTTTGGTGAATGGCCATAATCTTCATAATGAAAAGAAAATGCTGGAAGGTGTAATTGGTTATATTCCTCAGGATGATCTTTTAATTGAAGAGCTTACCGTATATCAAAATCTTTTTTATAATTCTAAATTGTGTTTCGATGGGATGGAGGAGACGAAACTTCATCAAATGGTTTTAGATATGCTTAGTGATCTGGGATTATTGGAAACAAAGGATCTGAGAGTAGGTAATCCCTTGGATCAAACAATTAGCGGTGGACAAAGGAAAAGGTTGAACATTGCGCTTGAATTGATCCGTGAACCATCTGTTTTATTTGTTGATGAGCCAACTTCCGGTTTGTCTTCGCGTGACTCAGAAAATATAATGGACTTGCTGAAAGAACTAGCA
Organism: Bacteroidota bacterium; assembly: GCA_947476185.1. Classification (GTDB taxonomy): domain Bacteria; phylum Bacteroidota; class Bacteroidia; order 2-12-FULL-35-15; family 2-12-FULL-35-15; genus 2-12-FULL-35-15. The sequence goes on along the minus strand of CANJPX010000015.1, from coordinate 13,541 downwards.
TTAAAGGGTAAATTGGTTTTTGTTGTTATTCACCAACCCTCATCCGATATTTTTAAAATGTTTGATAAGCTTTTATTACTCGATGTGGGTGGTTATCCTATTTATAACGGAAATCCGGTTGAATCAGTTGTGTACTTCAAAACCCTTATTAATCAGGTTAATGCGAATGAAAGCGAATGTAATGCCTGTGGTAATGTGAATCCGGAGCAGATATTTAATATCATCGAATCAAAAGTGTTGGATGAAAATGGAAATCAAACCAGAAACAGGAGAGTTTCCTCCAAAGAGTGGAATGAGTTTTACACCGCAAAGTTGACTGTTGATTCCAATGCTGCCAAGAATAATGAAAAACGTCCGATAAAAAACACATTCAGGAAACCAAATTTCTTGAAACAGTTCAAGGTATTCACCACAAGAGATGTTTTATCTAAATTATCGAATTCACAATATTTGTCAATCACTTTATTTGAGGCACCCGTATTAGCATTGATATTAGCATCTCTGATAAAATATTATCATGCTGATAAAGGTTATATGTTATCAAATAACAAGAATATGCCGGCATATTTATTCATGTGTGTGCTTGTAGCATTGTTTATTGGGTTAACAGTGAGTGCTGAGGAAATTATCCGAGATCGGAAAATATTGAAACGTGAATCTTTTTTGAATTTGAGTAAAGGTAGTTATCTTACTTCTAAAATTATGATTCAGTTTTTTATCTCCGCAATCCAAACGGTGATGTTTGTCCTGATCGGTAACTATATTCTAGAGATTAAAGGTATGTACTTCGATTACTGGTTGGTATTGTTTACCACTTCCTGTTTTGCGAATATGCTAGGACTTAACATTTCTGCTTCATTTAATTCAGCTGTTACAATTTATGTTCTTATTCCATTTTTATTGATCCCTCAGATATTATTAAGTGGAGTGATCGTGAAATTTGAGGAGTTAAATCCTGAAATTTCAAGTAATTCAGTGGTACCTATATGGGGAAATGTAATGACATCCAGGTGGGCTTTTGAGGCCTTAGCAGTTAATCAATTCATGGGAAATGATTACGAGAAAAATATTTATGCCTTTGATAAAGCCATCAGTTATAATTCATATAAAAAAGTCTACTGGTTTTCAAAAATGAATGAATTGATTAATGAAAGCGAAGATAAATCAGCAAATGCAGCAACAGATCTGGAAATATTAAAGACGGAAATAGAAAAAGAAATGAAAACCTTCCCCGCCATTAGTTTTACTGCCATAAGTAAATTTAATGTTGGAGCCTTTGATGCCAATACTGCCAGTGAAACAAAAGACTATTTAACAATATTGAAAAAGATCTACGCAGAAAATTACGATGCTGCTGTGAAGAGTAAAGATGTCTGGATGGCTAAGTTTCAGGAAACAGAAACAGGTAAAGTTCGTTATGAACAACTGATGAACGGCTCACAGAATGGGAAACTCGAAGATCTTGTAAAAAATGTTGGTTCCGATCTAGATGAAGTTATTGTGGAAGATGGTAAACTGATAGCAACTGCTAATCCTATATTCAGAGATGGATCCAGCGATGATTTTATTCGTGCACACTTTTTTGCTCCTACCAAAAGTGTTTTTGGTAAATCTTACAATACTTATTGGGTGAATATTTTTGTAATATGGTGCATGACACTATTTTTATGGCTGACTTTATATTTTGACGGACTCAAGAAACTTCTGAAGGCGGGGGCTAATTTGGCTGGAACATTTGTAAGGAAGAAGAAATAAATGAGTAAGTTTTTTATTATTCTTATTTTTAGAGAACCAAATCTATTAAAAAAGAAGTCATTCTTTTAATTTTTTTTAGAACATTAATATATTAACAATAAAAAATTATGATTATAAATGAAATTAAACCATCCAAACCATTAAATGTTATTGTTTGGATTTTAATAATTCCTATTTTAATTGGAGAGTTCTTTAAAATCCAACATTGGCCTGGTGCTGGAATTTTAATAATGTTTAGCACTTTTATCTTTACATTCTTTTATATGCCACTATTTACTATTGAATGTTGGAAAACAAAAGAAACAAAAATATCAAAGTTAGTATTACTTCTTCAAACCTTTATCTTACTGCTTTTTGCAATTGGTTTTACATTTTTAATAATGCATTGGCCTGGCGCCGGATTTTTTTATTTTATCAATAATTATATACTTCTATATATTATTGTTCCATTTGCGCTCTATCATTTAGCATTATCGAGAAAGAAAAATTTTATTACTGCTCATAATATTTTGCTCATTATATATTTTTTTTGCCATACAATTAGTGCTCTTTTAAATTCAGGAAGCGGCAGAATTAATATAGACACTGTGCTGCAACAAGGAGTAAATACTGAGGAAGCACTCAGAACAGCTTCTTCAAGAAATAAACAATTGTATGGTACTTTATATAAAGTTGGCATAGATAAAAACAATGATATTTTAATCAGAGCTAACAAATTAAAAACCGCTGCCGATTCTGCAATAATTCATATTAAAAATTTAAAATCACATCTATTAGTCATTATAGATAAAATTCCAAAAACACAAGCAGACACCCTATCATCTCTATTTATAGAAAACAAAGTAAATATTGTTCTTACAACAAATATTTTAATTGGTAATGAATATGATCCCAATAAAGACAAATACTCTGCATCAAAATTAAAATCAGTTATAAATAACTTCAGAGATTCATTATTAAGTTTAATTCAAGAACAAAATCGTAGTATTATAAAAGAGGGATTGAATTTAAGTACAGGTAATTATTCAGGAGAAGAAGATCAGCCAGTTAGTTGGGAGATAACTAATTTTAATTTAATGCCTTTATTATATGTTTTTAATACGCTTACTAATATTCAATACGAAATTAAAAATGCTGAATACCAAGCATTGTCCGACATTATAAATTCTGGTAATAAAGATTTTAATACAGCATTGTTTAGTCAAATATCAAATCTTAATTCAAAATATGATGCTATTAAAAAGCAAGAGGAAATAGTGAAGTTACAAAGTGAAAATGAAAAAGGCATGGAATTGCTTAATGCCAAAGATTCTGAGTTAAGCGATAATAAGCAAACTATTGTTTACTTCATACTTGTTATTATGGTTTTTCTTATGTTAGTGTTTTTTGTTTTGCGAAGTAATTATCTTAGAAAACAAATAAATAGTACATTATTGAAGCAAAAAGAAATTATTGAAAGGCAAAAAACTGAAGTAGAAGATCAAAAAAAAATAGTTGAAGAAAAACAAAAAGAAATACTTGATTCCATAAGTTATGCTAAACGAATTCAAAATGCATTACTCCCTCCACTTCAGGAAGTTTCCGCTTCTCTTCCCAATTCATTTGTTTTTTTTAAGCCCAAAGATATTGTTGCAGGAGATTTTTATTGGTTCGCTCAAATCAATAATAAAAAAATAATTGCTGCTTGTGATTGCACAGGTCATGGCGTACCAGGTGCTTTTATGAGCACCATTGGTTCCGAGAAATTAAATGAAGCCGTAAAAGAGAGTTCAGATGTTTCAGTGATCCTGAATCTGGTGAACCGTGGGATGAAAAAAGTATTGCGCCAGACCGATAAAATGGATTCAACGCGTGATGGAATGGATGTATCCCTTTGTGCTTTCAATAAAGATCTGTCTCAGGTGGAATATGCAGGCGCCAACCGTCCCCTATGGATCATTCGGAAAGATCAACTGGAGATTGAGGAGATCAAAGCCACAAAGTTTGCTATTGGTGGATTAACAGAAGATACGCAGGAGTTTGCAAAGCACACGATCGGTCTTCAGAAAGGCGATGCTATTTACCTTTTTTCAGATGGTTATGCCGATCAATTCAGTCCGCAGGACAAAAAATTAATGACTCGAAAATTTAAGGAGATTATTCTGTCCATTCAGAATAAAACAATGGAAGAACAAAAAGAATACCTGGGTTCTTTTATTGACGAATGGAAAGGGAATATGGAGCAGACGGATGATATATTGGTTATAGGGGTAAGGGTCTAATTAGGTTTCTGTATTTTGTTATGTAAATTTATAATTGGTAAATAGTTCCTCTTTTTTACTTGTTTAATTCCTCAAAAACACTAAATTTAGTTACATTTTCTTAATTCATTTTTTTATAAACTTTTTATTATTCTATTTAGGAATCTTATGATTTAAGAGATACATTAGTAAAGAACAAATCAAAGAGGATTACTGACCTTAAAAGCGTTAGCAGAAATATGGCAACCTCTACTAATGACGATGAGAAGGAAAATTGTAGATTAGTTATGACTGACATCAAGAAGGAGATTTCAGCCATTGAAGAGGAGCTTTCAAAATTACCATCTGAAATTTCTAACCTCGATATTTTAATTAAAAAAGCTATGTTACTTTATCAGAATAGCAACAAAATATGGGCTTCTGCGGATTTTGAAACAAAAATTGGCTTTCAGACCCTTATGTTTCCCGATGGAATTAAATTCGATGGAAGAAAGAGGCAATTTCTAACCGATAATATCAATAATTTCTATACATCAACTGTAATGCTGACAAAGGATTTGGACGAAAAAAAGAAGGGGAGAACTGATTTTTTATATCAATTCCCCCCTTTAGTAGCGAAAAGGGGAGTTGAACCCCTGACCTCAGGGTTATGAATCCTGCGCTCTAACCATCTGAGCTACCTCGCCATAGTTTTTGAGGGCGCAAATATAGTGTTTATCTTTTCATAATTAAAAGCCCTATTAAATATTTTTAACAAATGATATGTATAGGAAGATTAATATTTTTTTATATATTGCGAAAGTTTTGTTAAATTATACAATTCAAATGAGTAAGAAGAAAATTACACCCAAAAAGGTGAAGAAAAATATAAAACCAGTTAAATCAAAGCCTGCTAACAAAGCTAAAATTGTCAAGCAAGTAAAGAAATCCGTTCCTAAAAACACAACTAAATCAGCAAATGTTGTTAAAAAGGTAGCTGGTTCGGCTAAATTATTGAAAAAGAGCGCGTTGAACCTAGTGCCCAAAAAAGTAATTAAAGTCTTGAGGAAGAAGGCTATTAAGCCCATTATTGCAAAAAAAACGATAAAGCCATTGGTAGTTAAGAAACCAGTAGCAAAAGTGGAAATAGTAAAATCTAAAGGGCCCAAAAAGCCCTTAAAAGAGGAGATAGTTGTTAAGTTGGCAGTAAAGAAGGAAGAAAAGGTCAAAATTATACCCGAAAAAGGTAAAAAAGCCAGAGGGAAAGGTGGAAGGAAGCCGAAACGTAAAGATGGTGACGATGATGAACCGGAAATTGTTCATGACGAACTTATCGAACAATTGATATTAAGTACCAAAAAGAAAAAACAGGGTCATAAGGTTCCTAAGATCTTAAAAACATTCGTGAATCCAATGACCTCTCTGACTGTTGCACCTTCAGAAACGAATGGAAAAAAAGGAAATTCTATTCCAAAGAAAGAACCGAAAGGTAAATTTGAATTGGAATATGTTATCCGTACTTCTGCCGGCATTTTATATGAATTTATTACCTCCCCAAGTGGATTATCGGAATGGTTTGCAGATGATGTAAACATTCGTGATGGGGTCTTTACTTTCTTCTGGGACGGTAGTGAACAGAAAGCAAAATTACTTGGCTTTAAAGAAGAGAAATATATCCGATTAAGCTGGTTAGATAAGCCTGAGGGAACTTATTTCGAATTTCGTATCGATAAGGATGAGTTAACTGGCGATATTTCATTGATCATCATTGACTTTGCTGATGAAGCTTCTGATCTTCAAACATCCAAGTTATTATGGGACAGTCAAGTGAATAAATTATTGGGTGTTTTAGGCTCTAATTAATCTCTTTTTTACGCTCATTCTTTTTTGATGTGAAAGCCATTTTTAAAAACAATCTTTCGTTTTTATTACCCTATTGCCTGTTTCTTGTTATCGGAGCTATTATTATTATTGTCAATTCTAAAGCAGAAACACACCTTTCTTTTAATTCCTTACATAATTCATTTTTGGATACCTTAAATACCTATACAACTTATTTAGGTGATGGTGTTACTGCAACCTTGCTAATATTAATGATGTTGGCTGTTAAGTATCGTTTTTTTATTATAGCAGCATTCTCAAATCTTATTTCAGCGATGATCACGCAAGGTTTAAAACATTTTGTTTTTGCTGATGTGGTGCGACCGAAAAAATTTTTTGAAGGTATACAACAATTATATTTTGTTCCCGGTACAGAGAATTATTATTACAATAGTTTTCCGTCCGGACATAGTACATGTGCCTTTGCCTTGTACTTTTCTTTTGCGCTGATGATAGAAAATCGTTTTTACAAAGTATTACTTTTGATATTGGCTCTTTTAACCGGGTATTCCAGAATATATCTTTCACAGCACTTTTTGGAAGATGTTTATGCAGGTTCAATTATTGGAGTTTCCACAACTTTTCTGGTATATTATTTTGTTCATAAAAAGGAGCATGATTGGATGGATGGTTCTATTGTAAACTTTTTCAACAAATGAACGCAAGTGCGCTGCGATACAATATAATAATAACCATTGGAGCATTCCTTTTATTTGTTCCGTTTCTAGGATCTGTTCATTTATTTGATTGGGACGAGATCAATTTTGCGGAATGTGCCCGTGAAATGCTGGTGACACACGATTATTTTTCTGTAAAAATTAACTATCAGGCATTTTGGGAAAAACCGCCCATTTTTATTTGGATGCAGGCTTTATCCATGAGTCTTTTCGGTATTACAGAGTTTGCAGCCAGATTACCAAATGCGCTATGCGGAATAGTTACCCTGATCGTTATTTTTAATATAGGCAGACGATTAGTTGATGAGCGATTTGGGCTTTTGTGGGTATTGGCTTATGCAGGTTCTTTTCTTCCTCACTTTTATTTTAAATCAGGGATAATCGACCCTTGGTTCAATCTTTTTATTTTTTGTGGTATTTATTATTTCATTTTATTCAGTAATAATAAAAATACCCGCGCATTAATTTTTTCTGCTTTATTCATTGGCTTGGGGGTTCTCACAAAAGGGCCCGTTGCGGTATTGGTAATTGGATTATGTGTTGTTACCTTTTGGATGCTGAAACGCTTTCAGTCAATAATTAATAGTAAACAAATTATCATTTATGCTTTAACTGTTGCATGCGTTGGCGGATTGTGGTTTTTGATGTTAGCATTAACAGGTCATGTAAGCATTATTAAAGAATTTTTCCTGTATCAGGTAAGATTATTCAATACCCAAGATTCGGGTCATGGAGGACCTTTTTTCTACCATTTAATCGTCCTTATGATTGGCTGTTTCCCTTTATCCATTTTTGCACTAAGAGGATTTAGACGAAGCTCATTCGATACACCCTATCAAAAACATTTTAAATTGTGGATGATGATCTTGTTTTGGGTAGTGCTTATATTATTCAGTATTGTGAAAACGAAAATTGTGCATTACTCTTCTTTATGCTATTTTCCAATGAGTTTTTTGGCAGCCTATTCAATTTATAAATTAATAAGTGGTGAACTAAAGTGGAAAAAAAGTACAGGCATATTGTTGATGTCTATCGCAAGCATAATAGGAATTGTGATTTCAGCATTACCGGTAATTGATAAATATAAACAACAAATCATCGATTCTGATCTCATCAACGATAAGTTTGCTGTTGAAAATATAAAAGCAACAGTTTCTTGGACTGGAGTAGAATGGCTCATTGGTGTTATTTTGATAGTTGGAGTAGGAGCGATGCTGGTGATCATAAAACAAGGAAAAATTAAATGGGGAATAATCGGGATCTTTCTGTTTAGCTTGTTTGCCGTCAATATGGCCTCTGTTTTGGTTGTTCCGCGAATTGAAAAATATTCCCAAGGTGCTGCAATCGAGTTTTATGAATCCATGCAAGGTAAAGATTGTTATATAGAACCTGTTTTTTTTAAGAGTTATGCGCATTTGTTTTATTCCAAAAAGAAGCCGCAAGCTAATGCAAATAGTAATAATAGTGAGTGGCTCCTTCGCGGAGCAATTGATAAGCCTGCTTACTTTGTTAGTAAGATTACCGCAGTGGAGGATGTGAAGCAGTATTATCCGGAGCTGGTAGAGCTAAATCGGAAAAATGGATTTGTGTTTTGGTTAAGAAGTCCAAAATAATTCGGATCACTTCCTTTTGAATGGCTTCTTTTTTTTCATCCAATAGATGAAAAAACTCAGCCAGACCAGCCAGATCCAAAGCATTTATTTTTTCGTTTTGTAGCGTTTACATTTATTCAATCCCAGTTTAAAGAAAAAGTGTGAGAAGGAAACACGCAATACACCCATTCCATATTTAGCACTGCGACTGAAGTTTATCGAGGATGCTTCCGGAAAATATTTTGTAGGACAAGTAATTTCTGCAATTTCAAAGCCTGCCATAAATATCTGAGAGATCATTTCATTATCGAAAACAAAATCATCGTTATTTGCCTCATAATCTACTGTTTCCAATACTTCTCTGGAAAAGGCACGAAAACCTGTGTGGTATTCAGATAATTTTTGATTGAGTAAAATGTTTTGAGTAAGTGTAAGGCAGCGGTTAAAAAGGTATTTATATTTTGGCATTCCGCCTTTTAGAGCACCTTTACCAAGGATCCGTGAGCCGAAAACAACGGGATAAAGGTCGTTTGCGATGATGTGCGCCATGGACTGTATAAGCAAAGGAGTGTATTGGTAATCAGGGTGAAGCATGATTACAATATCTCCACCCAATGAAAGTGCTTTATCGTAACACGATTTTTGATTTCCACCATAACCTCTGTTCTTCTGATGTTTGATAATATGCTTTATCCCAATGCGGGTAGCAACTTCAACAGTGTCATCCTTGCTCACATCATCTACTAAAACTACCTCATCAACAATTTCGAAAGGGATCTCTTTATATGTCTTTTCAAGTGTTAGTGCTGCATTGTATGCCGGCAAAACCACTATTACTTTTTTATTGTTTATCATAACGGTGTGTTCTTGAAAACAAAATTAGTAAAATAAATCAGTTGAAAATTCACTTTATCATGCATATGATATAAATCAGTTTAACTTCTGCTAAAAGGGTTACCCAGCAACATTACCAGACAAGTAAATATTAGGAAACACCTGATTTTACAGTTTAGAAAAAAAATTAATGTCATTTGATAACCCGAATTTTAGATCTGAGTTGTTTTATTTCCTATACCAAATCTAATGAATTGTATGTAACAACTTTTACTGTTATTGCTGTTTTTTACAAATTCGTGAATATTCATTCATAAGAAATGTATATATCAAAAATGGTTCTCTCACGATCCTATTTTGTAATAGTTTTACTATGCGTTTATAAAAAGGATAGATAATTGATACATTCAACTAAATTGAAAATAAATGAATATGAAAGAACATGAAATGCACCTTAAGGAGTATCAATTGCAGTTAAAGGAATACCAATTGAACCTCAGAGAGGAGCAATTAAGCTTGAAGGAGTTTCAAGTGAATGCAATGGAATATAAATTGTATCTGAAAGAGTATAAATTGAACTCAAAGGAAGAGCATTTGAATTCAAATGCATATCGCTTGGGTACAAAGGAATACCAATTGTATTCAAAGCAAAATAAACTGAAGTTCAATTAATACAATTAAGGATAAAGAAGATTTTATTTTGCTTTTGAAATTCTATAGACCAATAATAATATTAACAATTTTTAGTGTTTACGTTATGATTATGCAGGGCTCCAAAAAGCGATTTTTAGCATAGTTATTGTTATATTTGTAATCCTAAGACAAATATGAAAACACTTTATAAATTCATCCTGAAGTCCTATATCGGTCCATTTATAATGACATTCTTCATTGCGATGTTTGTGTTTTTTATGATGTTTATTTTTAAATATATCGATGACTTTGTAGGAAAAGGAATTGATGCGCGTATATTATCTGAGTTATTCTTTTATTTCTCGCTCACAACCATCCCAATGGCTCTGCCTTTAGCCATTTTACTCTCTTCCTTAATGACATTTGGTAATTTGGGTGAACATTTTGAACTTACTGCGATGAAAAGCTCAGGGCTTTCTTTGCAAAAGATCATGGCCCCTCTTATTTTTACAACCGTTTGTTTATCTGTCGGAGCTTTTTATTTTTCTAACAATATTTTACCCTACACTAATTTAAAAGCAGGCTCTTTGCTTTATGATGTTCGGGAATCTAAGCCTGCACTACTTTTTAAAGAAGGTGTTTTTAATAATAGTATTCAAGGGTTCAGTATTCGGGTAAATAAAAAAGATAAAGATGGCAAAACATTAAGGGATCTTTTGATCTATGACCACCGCGATATGAAAGGCAATACAACTGTTTTGTCTGCTAAATACGGGAAAATGGAAGAGACTGGCGATAAAATGTTCTTGGTTCTTACATTAAAGGATGGTGTCAGTTATAAAGATATGAATGATAATCCAAAAGATACGGAAACGCATCCAATGGTTAGAGATAAATTTGAAGAAAGAGTGATACGTTTTGATCTTTCTGAATTCAAAATGAATAGAACAAATGAAGACCTGTTCAAGAGCAATTTTCAGATGATGACACTTTCTCAGCTCAATGCGGTTTCCGATTCATTAAACAAAAAAAACGATAAAAGGAGAGCTGAGTTTTCGTTACACTTGAATAATTCATATTATAGCAAATCAACTAAGTTTTTATCTAAGTTAGATTCAAGTAAAATTGCAGTTACCACCAATGATTATTTTGCTCAATTATCAAAACCGCAGAAATTAAGTATCATCGAAGCTGCAACTAATATGGCGAGAAATGCAAAAGCGGCAGCTGAAGGTATTGATTCGGAGATCATTTCCGAAGATTACTCCATTTATAGATGTGAAGTAGAATGGCATCGTAAATTCACTCTTTCCATCGCTTGTTTGGTATTGTTCTTTATCGGCGCTCCTTTAGGGGCTATTATTCGTAAAGGAGGCTTAGGAATGCCTGTGGTTGTTTCCGTCTTTTTCTTTATACTGTTTCATATATTGTCTATTACAGGCGAAAAATTAGCAAAAGAAGGAGAGGTTTTGCCTTATCAAGGAATGTGGATGGCAACTGCCATACTTTTGCCTGTCGGGATCTTTCTGACAATTAAGGCAACATCAGATAGTACGTTGTTCGATTTGAACGCATACGTCGATCCAATAAAGAAATTTTTTGTGAAGAAGAAATAATCGACCAATTAACCGTTATGCCTGAATAGTAATAACATTTTGGCATAGCGGCGAAGTATATTTCAGTTGTAAAAAAAACTCCAATTTTAAATCTAACAAATATTCAAATCGATTCATTTGAATTGGGATGAAGTGGACATTTTTTTTCATCAGGCAATATTATTTTACTGCCCTTTTTTAGTAATAAATATCTGGATTGAATTTATAAATTGTGGCTACATTCCAAATCCATAATATGCTCTCATACCATTCGGATAAACCCCTTCAATAAGAACTCCGCCTTTTTTATTTTCAAGTGTATTCTTAATATCATCAAAAGATGCTATTTTCTTTTTATCCACATTAGTGATAATAAATCCTTCTTTTATTCCGGCACTCAATAATTTACCGGCTGTAAGTTTAGAAACTTTCAAACCGTTTTCAATATTAAGTTTCTTCATTTCATCAGCACTCACCGATTCAAAAGAAGCTCCCAATGTAGAAACAACTTCAATTTTAGGCTTTGTAACAGCATCAGTATTTCCATCCTTGTTTTTCAAAACTACCGGCAATATTTTTTCCTGATTATTACGATTAATTGTCACATCCACTTTATTCCCCGGACGGTATCTGCTGATCTGTTCCAACAATTCTGGTGTATTGTTTACAACAGTTTCACCAATCTTGGTAATTACATCACCTTCTTTTATTCCTGCTTCAGCTCCGGCGCCTCCTTCTACTACGCCTTTTATATAAACTCCTTTAATTTCGGAGATACTTTTTTCTTTAGCCAATTTCCCATCCAGATCTTGAATACTTAAGCCAATAAATGCACGCTGTGCCTCGCCAAACTCCAGAAGATCGGCTACTATCTTTCGTGCAATATTTACAGGAATGGCAAATGAATAACCCGTGTACGAGCCTGTAGTTGAAGCAATAGCGGAATTAATTCCAACCAATTCGCCTTTTGCATTTACCAAGGCGCCACCGCTGTTACCGGGATTAACTGCTGCATCCGTTTGTAAGTATGATTCAACAGGAAACTGTCCCCGTGAAGGATCATTTTCAAGTAAATTAATATTTCGGCCTTTCGCACTTATTATTCCAGCGGTTACTGTTGAGGTCAAGTTAAAAGGATTTCCAACTGCTAATACCCATTCGCCAACTTTAACTTCATCAGAATTACCATATGAAATAAAAGGAAGGTCATTTTCTTTGATCTTCAATAAGGCCAAATCTGTTGCCGGATCCTTTCCAATAACTTCAGCAATATAGCTGCGTTTGTCATTCAAGGTAATTTCAACCTTATCTGCTCCATCCACCACATGGTTATTTGTTACAATATAACCATCCTGAGAAATAATTACGCCAGAACCTGTCGCCATGGGTGCTTCCTGCTGTCTCGGGGTGTGTTGTCCGAAAAAATCGCGAAAAGGATCGTATAGATACTGATTTTGAGTTTCTAATGGATAGGTCGTTCTGACATTCACAACGGAGTGCACAGAAGCAGCAGCAGCAGTCGTAAAATCAACTGCTAATTCCGGGGAATTTCCTCCCGGCAAGCTTACATATTTAACGGGTGTCTGATAAGCAATTTGAGATATTTGACCATCTGTTTTGCTGCCAAGTAGGTGATTAAGACCCAGAGCGGTAATTCCACCGATACTTGCAATTGCAAAAACTCCTAAAATCTTTTTCATAGTTGTTAATTTTTATTGTTTTTATTATAACGAAATTTAATACGAATAGTAACACAAATTTTGTTCCCATATTATTTTTGTCATTTATTTTTAACATTGTTTAACATCAGTTTGTAAAGGATGTTTAACTTTACGCAAGAATTATATTTTTGAAAAAAAGTTGTATTAAATCTAATGAGCAGTTTTAGGGAAAAATCGCAAGGTTTTATTATCGGAATTTTAGTCGGATTAATTGTTGCCGGTGGATTTTTTGTTTTCAAGTTAGATGACTATTTTAAAGAATTAAATTTCTATAAATCAGTCTCTAAAACTTTCTCATCAGATAAAAAAGAAGAGGCTCCAGCAGTCAAAGACCTCTTGACACCTGAAATAAAAGAAAAAAAGGACAAGACAAAAGCTGTAAAAACATCAAAGGAAGAAACTGATTTTGAAAATATTGCATCTCCAAAAGCAGATTCCATAAAAGTTTCAATCGATTCCTTAACACTTGAAAACCCCAATACTGACGGAATTGTTGTTCGAAAGGATGAATTACTTTCTACAAAAACAATTGAAGTGATAAATTTATCTCCGATTGCCAAAATGAGTTCAAAAGATTCAATGCTACAAAAAGTAAGTGGAATAAAAGATGACAGAAGTAGCTCAAAACAATTTT
>CANJPX010000014.1 GCA_947476185.1 Bacteroidota bacterium | reverse complement strand
TTAGAACTTCAGAGAAAATTATTATTTGGAAAACTGCTGCAGTTGAAAGAGGGAATGTTAGGATAATTGTTACTGCAACAGGTTCAATCAATGCCTTGACAACTGTTCAAGTTGGTACGCAGGTTTCAGGAACAATTTCAAAACTTTTTGCCGATTTCAATTCCGTTGTTAAGAAGGGGAAATTGATCGCATTATTGGATACAACGTTTCTTTCTGCCTCGAAAGAAGATGCTGAAGCAGCTGTTGAAAAAGCCACTTTACAAGTAATACAGGCGAAGCGTGAATACGAACGGGTAAAAGTATTATTCGATAAAAGTGTGATCTCTCAGTCAGAATATGATTTGGCGTTGACAAATTATGAAACGGCTGAAAGCGTTTTAAAATCCGCGAAAGCACAGTTGAACAGATCGAAAATAAATTTACAATATGCTTTTGTTCGCGCTCCTATCAGTGGAACTATTATTTCTCGTAATATGGATGTTGGGCAAACTGTTATTTCTAGTTTTAATTCTCCTGTTCTTTTTACTATTGCTAATGACCTTACAAAAATGCAGGTAAATGCAAATGTGGATGAAGCAGACATCGGACAAATTAAGATCGATCAGAAAGCTTTTTTTACTGTGGATGCTTATCCGAATGAATCTTTTAATGGAGTGATAAAACAGATCCGGTTGCAGCCTTCTGTCATTCAAAATGTAGTTAATTATACAGTGATCATTGATGTTCCAAATCCTGAGCTAAAGCTTATGCCTGGACTTACAGCTAACATCAATATCATCGTGAATGAACATGATAATATTTTAAGAGTTTCTGCAAATGCACTCCGCTTTCAACCTCCGGTTGAATATTTCGATAAGACTACTGTCTTATCAGATTCTACAAAGAGCTTTTGGAAAAATAAATTAAATCAGACTAATGAGAAAAATAAGTTCAGTAATATAAAACAAGATTCAACTCATTATATCTGGATAAAAAAAGGTGATGATATTTATCCTGAAAAAGTTGTTGTCGGATTGTCCGATGATAGTAATATTGAAATTTCAGGAAATATCAATCTTGGAACGGAAGTGGTGACCGGTATCAACAAGGAAGAAGTTGACGGTAATAGCGTAAAAAATCCATTTATGCCGAGTATGAAACGTTCCGCACCTAAAAAATAAAAATTAATACCATGTCTGATCTACTTATTTCTGTAAAGAACATTTGTAAAATATATGGTATGGGCGAAATTGAGGTCCATGCATTAAGTGATGTGAGCATTGATATCAATAAAGGCGAATTTATTGCGATCATGGGTGCAAGTGGCAGTGGTAAATCTACATTTATGAATATTATAGGTTGCCTAGATCGGCCTTCTAAAGGTACTTTTTTCCTTGATGGGGCAGATGTGAATAAATTAGATAAGAACCAATTAGCAGAATTCCGGAATAAAAAAATTGGATTCATTTTCCAGTCTTTTAATATTCTTGCAAGGACTTCTGCACTTGAAAATGTGGAATTACCACTTCTTTATAATAGCTCGGTAACGAATAAAGATAGAAAAGAAAGGGCTTATCAGGCTTTACGCTCTGTGGGTTTAGGAGAGCGGCAATATTCTCTTCCAAATCAACTGTCGGGTGGACAGCAACAACGCGTTGCAATTGCCCGCGCATTAGTAAATGAACCCATTGTAATTATGGCGGATGAACCTACAGGAAATTTGGATTCACGTACAAGTTATGAAATAATGGAAATTTTTCAGAACCTGAATAATAAAGGCATCACGATTGTTATGGTCACACATGAACCCGATATCGCACAGTTTGCATTGAGTAATATCATTTTTAAGGATGGGAAAATAATTGCTAATAGTCCGGTAAAAGATAGAAAGTTTGCAACAAAGGAATTGGATATCATTAAAAAACAAACTATTGTAAAAGCAACTGCATGAAAATCGGGAATCTGTTAATTGTGGCTTATCGTTCTTTGAGTAGAAATAAACTGCGGACATTTCTTACGATGTTGGGAATAATAATAGGCGTTGCGTCTGTAATTGCCATGCTCGCTATTGGTGAAGGTTCAAAGCAAAACATTCAGGCTTCTATTTCCAGTTTGGGAACTAATTCGGTTATGATCATGCCGGGTTCAATTACGCAAGGAGGCGTTCACATGGAAGCGGGTTCTCAGCAAAGTTTAACCCGTGAAGATGCTGAAGCTATTGGTTCAAAATGCGATGCCGTAAAATATATTTCTCCGGTGATACAAACTGGAGCACAAATTATAGCCGGTTCACAAAATTGGAGAACCATGGTATTGGGCGTATTTCCGGATTATTTTTTTGCGAGAAATCTTACCATTCAAAGTGGAGCTGTTTTTAGTTTGTTGGAAGATAAAGCCGCGGCAAAAGTTTGTGTAATTGGTCTTACAGTTTCAACAAATCTTTTTGGTGAAAATGCTGATCCTATTGGACAAACAATTCGTATCAACCGAATTCCTTTTAAGATAATAGGGCTGTTGGATAAAAAGGGGCAGAATACGTTTGGACAGGATCAGGATGATATTATTATTGCACCTTTTGCCACTGTTCAGAAACGGATGTTGTCTACCACAAATGTTCACATGGTTATGGCCTCAGCACAAACGGAAGCGCAGATTGATGAAGCAAAAGAGCAGATCACCCAATTGTTACGGGTGCGTCATAAAATTTTAAATGAAGATGATGATGACTTTATGGTAAGAACGCAAAGTGATCTGAGCAATATATTTGGAAGCATTTCAAAAGTGCTTACAATCTTATTGGCGAGCATTGCAAGTATATCCTTGCTCGTTGGTGGAATAGGGATCATGAATATCATGCTCGTATCGGTAACAGAACGGACCCGTGAGATCGGGATCAGGTTGGCTGTTGGTGCTAAAAGCAGAGATGTGTTGATCCAGTTCATGATCGAATCAATATTTATCAGTTTTCTTGGTGGTTTTGTCGGGATCGCATTTGGAATATTAATTTCTATGATGGTTGCCAATTTTGGTGGATGGCCGGTTTCTGTGACGATCTTTTCAATAGTATTATCATTTTTGTTTTCCGCTGTTGTGGGTTTGTTTTTCGGATGGTATCCTGCCCGTAAAGCCGCAAATTTAAACCCTATAGATGCTTTACGATATGAATAGGTAATTTCTAAATAATCCAAATACACTAAATAATATAAATTTTAAAATCAATAAAATGAAAGGATTTAAAGCAAACATCGAAAAGGACACATTGCAAAATACAAATTTTCGCAAGGTGTTGTATACTGCCAAGTATTGTCAATTGGTATTAATGAGCCTGAAACCACTTGAGGAAATTGGCGAAGAGATTCATGAGAAGAATGATCAGTTCTTTCGTTTTGAAAGTGGAAAAGGTAAAGTCATAATTGACAGCGTTGAATATAATGTTAAAGAAGGAGATGTTGTTGTCATACCTGCAGGGTCAAAACACAATGTTATTAATACTGATAATTCCAATGCACTAAAAATGTACACTATTTATGCTCCTGCTCATCATAAAGATGGTATTGTACGTGCAACAAAACAAGATGCTGTAAAATATGAAGCGGAATTTGAAGGAGTCACCACGGAATAGAATATCGTGAACTTTTTAGGTTTAATTAAACTCCATCAAAAAAATTATTTTGGACTTATTAAAAACGCTCAAAGTATTAATTACTGAATTGGTAATAAACTAAAAATAGTGTAGATACAAGCATGATCAAAAAGGTGATCCCGCCAAAGATATTTGACCATTTGCCATTGGTGTATTCGCCCATTATTTTTTTCTGATTGCAGATATGTAATATTATCCCAATAAGGACAGGTGCTGTCATTCCGTAAAGAACTGCTGTATATAATAATGCTTTAATAGGACTTATACCCAGCACAGGGATAAGAAGGCCGATAACTAATGAAATAACCATTGTTAGATAAAATCCTGGAGCTTGTTTGAATTTTTTATTTAAACCTTCTTTCCAGCCGAATGTTTCTGCCATCATGTAACTTAAAGAACTTGCAAGTACCGGAATAGCTAAGAATCCTGTTCCCAATACTCCAATTGCAAATAGCAGGTAAGAAAAGTCACCTGCTAATGGTTTTAAAGCTTTTGCTGCTTCTTCGACAGTTGTTATATTATGAATATTTGCATTAAATAAAACGGATCCTGTTGTCAACACGATAAAAAAGAATGCAAGATTGGAGAGGAGCATACCACCGGTAATATCAGTCTCCATTTCAGCTATTATTTTTTTATTGACTATTAATTTTCTTTCTTTTTTATCCTCCACTTCCATGGATGTTTGCCAAAAGAATAAATAGGGTGATATAGTGGTTCCCAATATTCCAACAAGCACCATGAAAAAATCTTTATCGTTTATCAGTGTTGGGATAAAAGCATTTTTAAAAACGGCATTCCATTCTGTATCAATTAAAAATGGGATGATCATATAGCTAAAAAGTGATATGCACAGCCATTTCATTATAGAAGCGATCTTTTTATAGGACCAGAAAATTATGAAATAAACCAAGATACCCGTGAAAAGTATTGAAAAAATATAGGATGGAATCCATGGAACCAATAAATTCCCTACCGCTCCCATTCCGGCAATATCAGCACCAATATTGAAAATAATGGAAGGGAAACTTATTATTAAAATAGTATATAGAATTGGTTTCGGATAATTGTTTTTAATTATTCCTGTAAGTCCTTTTTTTGTTACTATCCCTATGCGTGCGCACATTTCCTGAATCGCCACCATTAATGGATAGGTGAATATTGCTGTCCATAAAAGTTGCAGTCCGTATTTTGCTCCAGCCTGTGAGTAGGTTGCTATGCCCGATGGGTCATCATCACTAGCTCCTGTGATTAGGCCTGGTCCGAGCGTTTTCCAAAGAGCTCTTAATTTTTTGATTGTGAAATTTAATTTTTTCATCGATGCAAAACGATTGCTATCAGCAGTCAAATATGACTATTCATTATAATAAATGTTGTGATTGAAATCACTGTTTGAAGTATTTGAGATCATTGAAAATTGAATGTCGTATAATGAAATTTGACTCTGTAGTTTCTTTTTTAAATGTTGTTCATAATATTAAAAATATCTGTCATGCAACGAGACCTTATTAATAAAATAGAAAAAAACGAGTTGGATATGATCCGTACTACTGTTGGGGTTTATCAATCTCACGATGAAGCCATTAATGCTATTGTAGCCTTGGAGAAGGCTGGGATACCTGTTGAGAACATTTCATTTTTAAGTACTGCAGTTATCGTTGCAGATGATCTTCATGTCCACTCTACTAAAAATGTGAAAAATGCTCCGGTGGCAATAGGTGCTGTACTTGGACCATTACTTGGTGTATTGGCCGGTGCAAGTATTTGGGCCGTTCCCGGATTGGGCTTTGTTTATGGTGCAGGTGCTATTGTTGGCGCTCTTGCCGGTTTTGATATAGGATTAGTGTCGGGTGGCATTGCTACTATTTTATTGAATATCGGGATCAAAAAAGATAAAATAGTTTCGTACCACAAACATCTTAAGGAAGGTAAATACCTTGTTATTCTTAATTCAAATAAAGCTACAGCTGAAAAGGCCAAGAAAATTGCTCATAAGGTTGGAAATTATATTGAGTTGGTTATAATGTAATATTAACATATAAAAAATTTTAAGAAAATGGATTCTCCTATAAAAAATCTTCATTATGCCATTGGTGAAATGGCATATTGCATCGCAAATATTGATGGCAAAGTTCAGAAAGAGGAACGCGAAAAGTTTCATTCCATAATTGTTTCGGAATTGAAAGATGATCATGATTTTGATATCTCTGATATTATTTTTCAGATAATGGATAAGGATAAACAGGATAGCGAAACTGTTTTTAAATGGGCTGTTAAAGAAGTAAACAATAACAGCCATTATTTGAGTCCGAAGCTGAAAAGTAAATTCATTAATGTTATGGAAAATATAGCGAAGGCATTTCCTCCGGTTACCAAAGAAGAAAGAGATATGATCGATAAATTTAAAAAACTCATATTACCCTTGAAGGGAGACCCTGTTTACTATGCAAGCAAGGTGCGCTAAAAATTCTTGCCTTGATATTTCAAATGATTCAATATTGAAGAATGCATATTTTATTTTCCTAAATTTAAGATGTCGTAAGTAAAGTGATCATTTCAGTGTTTCAGTTCCATGTAATGGAAATGTGCAATGAGATGATCTTTTTTTTCTGCAAATGCTCTCCAATAATGCTGTGAAATATTTTTTTTCAAATACTTTTTTGTAATGAATAGCTGTTTCCTAAAGCTTTCGGTTTTTAATTAAATTATAGTTCATAGGGAGGTTTTAATCTGACATTTAATCCTTGTGGTAACGCATACGCTTCAGACAATTTAAACTCCATCCAGGAGATATCAATAAAATATACTGATTTTTCACATATTATTTCCTTTGGTACTGATGTGAAAAGATACTTTGGAAATGGAAATATAAGAGAGGGCGGACTTTATTGTGGTGCAGGAGTTTTCTTATTTGCTTCAATTACACATCCAACGTATAGCTCTTATGATTCTCAAAATTATTATATCAGAAGAAATCTAACCAATATTTAGGGATTTGACCTGGTGCCAAGTTGGATAGCTGGATATGAAAAAGCATTTAGTTTTGGATCTATTTATGGTGAGGCTCGTCTTACTGTTCTATTAAAAAATATTAATAATAAGATTCAAAATGGTTTTCCAATTATTCCCCGAGCAGTTGAATTTCAGGTAGGTTATAAATATTATTTTGGAAAATAATCTGACAAAAAAATTCAGTATGTATTGTAATCATAAAGAGCGCCCTGCAAAACTGTAGGGCGCTCTTTAATTGATGTTAAAGAAAAAATACTATTTAATAACTTTCATCTTTTTAGTTATTAATTTATTATCTACCATGATTTTAACAAGATAAACACCTTGGCTTAATTCTGAAGTATTTACTTGCAGTTTTGAGCTATTCGGTTCTCCGGTAAACATGATCTGACCAAGAACATCATAGATTTCAACTTTTTCCATTTTATATCCATTAATTTCGATTACTACATAATCATTTGCAGGGTTAGGATAAACATAAACCTGACTGCTAACTGCATCGATTGTGGCTATTCCGACAGCACTTGCAACAACAAATGTTGAAGAAGCAGCACAACCATTTGCATCAGTCACAATAACTGTGTAAACACCCGGAGCTAAACCGGTGATGTCTTCAGTAGTTGCGCCATTTGACCATGAGAAAGTATATGCTCCTACACCGCCTGTTGTTGTTACATCAATAGAACCGTTGCTAGTTCCTGAAGAATTCACTACTGTTCCATTGACAATTACCGGTACTGCAGGCTCTTCAATTGTATATGTAAGTGTATTAGAACAACCATAACCATCACTTACAATTACCGTGTAAGTTCCAGCTGTAAGGTTAAAATTATCTTCAGTGTAAACACCATTTGACCAATCAAAATAATATTGGGGAGTTCCACCTGAAATACTTAAGTCAATTACACCATTATTTCCACCAGAACAAGTTACGTCAGTCAGATTTGAAGCAACTGCTAATGTTGCAGGTTGATATACAGCAGCAGTTATAACTACAACACATCCGTTTGCATCTTTTACATAAACACTGTAAGTCCCACCTGAAAGGCCGAAGAAAATGTTTGAGAGCTGGTAAGTGGTTCCATTTAAACTGTATTGTAAGGTTCCTGTTCCGCCATATGCAAAAACATTTATTGTCCCGTCATTTGCGCCATTACAAGTTACATTTAATGATCCATAGAAAGCGTGAATAGCATCCGGTTGAGTAATTGTTATAGCGGCACTTCCGATACAACCACCGGCATCTTTTACCATTAAAACGTAATTGCCTGCTGCTAAGCCAGTAAATGTATTGCTAGATTGAAATGAACTACCGTAGTTATTGCTATAAGCTAAAGTTCCTGAACCACCACCAACTAGCATTGCTGCTGTACCAGTAGCGCTTCCGTTACATAATTCATTTACAACAGAAGTTGTAATTACAAATGCATTTGGTTCTGTAACTGTGATTGTTACATTTCCAACACAACCTACAACATCTTTTACTGTTACATCATAAACTCCGGCAGCTAATCCTGTAAATACGGGTGATGATTGATACGTTGTTCCGTTAACAGAATATGTAAGAGCTCCTGTACCACCTGTTACTGT
This sequence comes from Bacteroidota bacterium, assembly GCA_947476185.1. GTDB lineage: Bacteria > Bacteroidota > Bacteroidia > 2-12-FULL-35-15 > 2-12-FULL-35-15 > 2-12-FULL-35-15. Next base: position 48,866 of record CANJPX010000014.1, on the reverse strand, counting down.
TCCTACTGTGATGGTTCCATCACTGCCCTGGTGACAATTAACATTTGTATGAGATGAAGAAACCACAGATGGTCCGTCAGAATCAAGAATAGTTACATTGATTGCAGACATACATCCCGATCCATCTTTTGCTGTTACAACATAAGTCCCGTGTAGCAATGCAGTGAAAGTTCCAACTCCAAAAGCGCCACCATTTAAACTATAAGTGTAACCTGAACCTGAACCGCCACTTGCTATAACAAGAATTCCTCCATTAGAATTACCACAAGTAGAATTTGTTGATGTTGCAACTGGCGCTATAGCTGTTGGTTGGTTAATAGTTGCGGATGTATTTAAAATGCATCCATTAGCATCTATAACAATCAAAGCGTAGGTTCCAGCAGCTAAATTTCCAAAACTGCTTAATGCTTGATATTCATAATCATCTTCTATTCCATAAGTATATCCAGGTGTTCCACCGCTTGCCGTAATAGTAATCGAACCATCTTGGTAATTATTACAAGCCGCATTTGTTACTGAAACAGTAGCTGTTAATATTGATGGCTGGAATACATTCACTGACACTGTTTTTACACATCCTGCTACATCTCTTGCATATACTGTATAAGAACCAGCAGATAAGCCATGAAAATTTGTACCTGATTGATAACTAATTCCATTTATACTATAGGATATAGCTCCTGTTCCACCGGAAGCAGAAGTAACGTTTATTTGACCATTACTACTTCCGTTGCATGTAAGAGCTACTGCCGATGCTGTTAATGTCAATTGTTGTGGCTGATTAATAGTAACAACTTGTAGGTCTGTACAACCTGCAGCATCTTTCACGATCTCTGTATATGTTCCGGCAGTTACATTTGTAAATGAACCGCTTGCTTGAAAAGTCGTTCCACCATTTATACTATATAGGATTGTTCCTGTTCCTCCTAATGAAGACAATGAAATAGTTCCATCATTTCCTCCATAGCAACTAACATTTGTAGCGTTAACAATACTAAATACTGGTCCGCCAACATCATTCACAAGAACAATGTTAGAGTAGGTACATCCATTTGCATCTTTTGCCGTCACAGTGTATGCTCCAGTACTCAAAGAAGTAAATGCTCCGCTTGATTGAAATGCCCCTGAATTTATTTGATATTGCATTGGCGGAATTCCACCTGAAGATGCAACTAAGATACCTCCATCAGCATTTCCACAACTTGCATTTGTTGAAGTTGCAGAAGTAAAATGAATAGCAGAAGGTTGTGTAATTGTAAAACTGGTGGTTTTAATACACCCAAGATTATCTTTAATATATAAAGTATATGCTCCGGCAATTAAACCACTGAATGAAGTACTTGTTTGATAGCTTTCTCCATTGATACTATAGGTATATGGAGAAGCACCACCAGCACCAACAGCTACAGCACTTCCGTTATTACCACCGTTACAAGAAACATTTGTAACAGATGTCGCATTTACAGAAAGTCCGACTGAAATTGGTTTTGAATATGTTTTTGAACAATCCAAATCCCAACCATCAATTGTAGTTGTTAATGAAATTGTATATGAACCTGCTGCTGCATAAGTGTGACTTGGATTTGGTAAATGAGAAACCGCTGATCCGTCACCAAAATTCCATGTATATAAAAAATTTGTACCTGAATAGCCAGGTTGTGTAATGATGTTAAACATTCTATCAGTGGTCATTTCTGTTGAATTAGAAAAAGTCACTGGAACTCCAGCATTTACGCAAGAAGTAGCAATAGTAAACAAAGGTGAATTAAAATGTGTCATTCTTGGATAAATGAAAAAGTCGCCATCTTTACCAAAATCGTCCATTGCACTTGCCCAGTTATGTCCGGTTGTGGTACCTGCAATTGATGCAAGATCCTCCCCTAAACCTTCACCGTTCCCAGTATACCGAAGGTCAAATTCGTGCCCCCAGCCCGGATAATTTATGATTTCGACTACCAATGCAAAATTTGAACTGATAGGAACAGCTGGAGAAAAATTAACATCAAAATAGGATGCACTCCACGCAAAAAATGGTGTGATAGGTGCGGATGCTAAAGCTAATCCTGTTGGTCTGTCGTTTGCATCAACATTGTATAAACTAACTTTTAGTTTTACACCTACTAATGAAAGGACATCTCCATACACTCTTGCGCCACCAACTTTTCCTGGTCCGGAATAATGATATGCTTGCGAAGCTTTTTCTTCAGCTCCTATAGATAATGTATACGCTCCTGTTGTGGAGGGTACATTCTTTGAGTTAACGTAAGCAACCCGATCATCCGAACAAGTTGTTTGCGCCTGCAAACTCGAAAAGAAAAGAAAAAGTCCTGCAGTAATTGAGGTAATCGTTCGTTTCATAATTTATAGTTTTTAATTAATAATTGAATTTAAATTTCCGAACAAAAATATTGCTCGGACCTTCCATGTAAAATGATTCGCATCAAAATGAATTGTGATGCTAATCACATTGCTGAAAATATTTGAAAGGTTGCACTTTTTTTTGATGAGGATGGAATGGAAGTGTTTGGGAACTGAAAAACGTACTGTTATTAATATGTTTAAGGGTTTTTGTTTGGTGTTAAAATAATAATTGAAAAATTAATTATTCAACAAAAATAAATTGAAGGATTATAAATAGAAATATTGTGTTTTGAGTACAACCCAATTTCTCTATTATAAATAGAATTTATTTTCCGATGGCAGTAGTAAACATAAGTATGGTCAAAAATCCAATAATGCCGAAAGATAAAATTATAAATAATATGTTTTCTGTGTTTTTCATAAAAGTTAGCCAAAGATATTTTAGAAATAAAAAAAAAGATCTGATAGAAATCAAAATTTCTATTGATGTATTTCATTTCTGAATACAAATTCAAATATTATTTCGACATTAATAATTGAAAAAAAGTAATTCTCCCATTGACCCAGGATGTTTTACCTTGGAATTTTTTTGTTAAAAGTAAAGTATGATATTGGTTATGAAATCTAGGTAGTGATATTAATCACTCTCTGTCTTGATTCATATCAAATAATCAAAAAATAAACTCATGTATTTTTGGTGTTGGAAAAAAACTGTTAAAATGGAGAAATTAACTCAGCCGAATGTTCAAAAAATGCCTGTTCATGAGGCAATTGATTCAATTGTCTCAGAATACCATTCATATTTCAGGAATAGTTTACCGGCAATAGCTACAATATTGTCCGCTGTTGCAAAAATAGATGATAAGGTTGTGTCTGATCTGGATAAAATAAATGCGTATTTTATAGAATTTAAAATTCTTATGGAGCAGCATATTTCGAAAGAGAAATTTATTCTTTTCCCTGCTATTCAAAAGTTAAGTTTAACCGATGAATTGAGTTTCATTGCGACTGAATATAAAAAGGTATATCATAGGGTTTGGAATGATATTGATATAATTTCAACTTTGTTAAAGAGAATCAATTCTCTGACAAATAATTACAATTCATCAGCAATAGCATCTCCTTCCTTAAGGCAATGTTATTTGGATATGCGGATGCTAGAAAAAAATTGTTTACGGTATTTTGAAATGGAAAAGAAATATTTATCGGCAATACTGGCTTAAGGAAATATTTTAAATAAAATATACAAATTAGTAACGGTTTAAATCAGATATACTATGAAAACAATATTAATGCCCACGGATTTTTCCAAAACTGCAAATAATGCAGCGGATTATGCTGTCGAAATTGCAAAACTTACCAACGCAAAAGTAATCTTGATGCATGTTTTTCATTTGCCAATGGTTGCAAGTGATATTCCTGTTGTGATGCCTTCGATAGACGAATTGGAAAGAAATAGTATGAAGCAACTTACTGCTTGTGAAAAGACGTTACATGCAAAACATGGCAAGAATATACTCATTGAAAAGAAAGCGGTCCTAGGTTTTGTTATTGACGAGGTAAGTGATATTGTCAGTTCCAAAAAAGTTGATCTTATCGTTATGGGTATTACCGGAGACGGAAAATTGTCAGAACTTATCGGAACAAACGCAACAGGTGTGATCAAAAATGTCGATTGTCCAACCTTGATCGTTCCTCAAAATGCGAAATACAAAAAAGTTCATAATGTTGCATTAGCTTGTGATTACGAGGAAATCAGTGATTCTCCGGCAATCAAAAAAATTAAAATGTTCCTGGGTATTTTTAAAGCCAATTTGATGATATTTAACGTTGTTGAACCAACTGCAAAACCGGTTTTTGAAACTGCATATTCGGAAACAAAGATCAAAAATGTTTTTGAAAATATTAAATATTCCGTCTATTTTCCGGAAAACGATGATCTTGTTTTCGGCATCAATGATTTTGTGGATAAACACAACGTGGATATGTTAATAATGATACCACAGAAACATAACTTTTTAGCGCATTTGTTTCAACAAACAAATACCAAGAAGGTGGCATTTCACACGCATGTACCACTTTTGGCAATACACGAATAGTTTTAAATGATTATTTGCAGAATCTTTTCCGGATCATATTAAATGCTGATTTGAATCATGGAATATTCTTTAAGCATTAATTATATTTGTGTGATTGTTTTATCAGATATATACATATTAAATTAAATTTTTCTTACTCATGATAATAAATAATACAGTTCTGATAATAGAGGATAACAAAGATGTAAGAGAGAATACATCTGAAATTCTTAAGCTGGCGAATTATAACGTTCTTACTGCAAATGACGGTATGGAAGGATTGGAAATAGCCAGAAATAATAAACTTGATCTTATCCTTTGTGATATAATGATGCCGGAGTTGGATGGATACGGTGTTTTACGTGCCATCGAGAATAATCCGGATATGACAGGCGTTCCATTTGTATTTATTACAGCAAAGGCTGAAGCGAAAGATTTCCGGGTTGGAATGGATCTTGGTGCGGATGATTATCTTACAAAACCGTTCACCGGCACAGATCTTTTACGTGTTGTCAGTTCCAGAATCAAAAAGAATCAGTCTTTAATGGATAAATTTAACAGGAATTTTGAAGACCTCGACAGTCTGATTAATGTTGTTAAAGCAGATAAGGAAATGAATGCTTTTTCGGAACACAGGACTATAAAAAAAGTTCAAAGAAAGGAACATGTTTATTTAGAAATTGATACTCCGAATTTTCTGTATTATGTCGTAAAAGGGAAAATAAAGACATTTAAAACCAACGAATTGGGTAAAGAATTCATTACAGAGATCTATAAAGAAGGTGATTTTTTTGGTTATCATGCTTTGCTTGATCAGTCGAATCATAAAGAAGCTGCTGTGGCTATTGAAGATTCGGAGATCTCCCCAATTCCAAAAAATGATTTTTACCAATTACTTTTTTCTAATAATGAAGTTTCTTTGAAGTTCATTAAATTATTGTCCAATAATCTTTTAGAAGCAGAAGAGAACTTGTTGAAATTGGCATATAATTCTGCCAGAAAAAGAGTTTCTGAAGCCTTGCTTTTTATTTATAGTAAATATTTTTCTGAAGACAAGGAGAACGAATATTTCCCTGTTGCCCGTGAAAATATCTCTGCATTGGCCGGTATTTCTCCTGAATCTGTTAGCAGAAACCTTACCGAGTTCAAAGAGGATAAGTTAATTGAAATTGATAACGGTATCATTAAAATTCTTAATTTCAAAAAACTCAGGAATTTAAAGAATTAGTGTAGTTTTAAGTATCGGTACTATTGAAGTTTATTTCGGATAGGAAGCGTTTACATTAATTGCATTTTTAGCTTTCATTTTGATTGCTATTTGATATGAACTTTTTTTATAACGTGAATCTTGTTTTTGAAATCTCAGATTTATCCTTGAAGTAATTTTTCAGAATCTTGATCCCTTAAAACACTATGCTTTTTCGATTACGACTTTTGTGTCTAATAATCGAATCACATCTTCATCACTTACTTGTGAAAAGTCTTCGTAAAATTGTCCTACTGAATAAAAATCGGAGGGCGTTAATAAACAGATGAGTTCATCCACTTCCTTGGATAATTTTCTGACAATTTCTGGTGGGGCAACCGGAACGGCAAGGATCAATTTTTTTGGCAAACTTTTTTTGATCATATTAATAGTTGCGATCATCGTGCTGCCTGTGGCAATACCATCGTCAACCAAAATCACGATCATATTTTTAAGGTCGCTGGGCTTTTTATCTCCCATATATAATTTATATATTTTTTTTAATTTAATCGATAGTCGCGCCGATTCTTTCTGGATGTAATCCATAGATACATCTTTTATATTTTCGTTTATAACCCAGCCTAATTCACTGAGTGAGCCAATCGCATATTCAGGATTGTTCGGATGTCCGATCTTTTTTGCCAGAATAATTTCTAATGGGAAATTTAGTTCATCTGCAATTATTTTCCCAATTGGTACTCCGCCCCGTGGGATAGCCAATACGATTCCCTTTTCACCTTTATATCTGCTGAGCTTTGCAGCTATTACTATTGCTGCATCATGTCGGTTTCTGAACATCTTATTTCGTTTTTATCAGGTATTATTAACTGTCTTAATACTTTATTCTCATTTGCTTTAATACTAATTGTATTATTGTATTGGTAGAAGATCATGTCTTTATTTATTTTTTTGTACGATCAGGTTATCATTGTCAAAGATCGCTGATATAGATTTTCCGGAAATTACAAATGTGATCCGACATGCGTGATAATTCTCGTCACTCATTTTTGCCTCAAATCCTTCTGATTCAAAAGGTATTAGCGGAGCATCAGAAGTTGTCTGGTCTCTAAAGTAAAATCTTATTTCGCCTTTGATCTCCTTATTGTTAATAGGAATACATTTGTTATTCAAAAGATAAACGTAAATATTTTCATGCGATTGAACCTTTTCAATGTAAAAAGTTTCAGTCTTTTTTAGTTTTCCTCCATGTGGTCCGTTTGTTACCTGGATATTGTTTTTTAGCAAAAGTTCCATTGTCGTAACAAAAAAGAGAATATATATTGCTGCTATCGTTTTCAATTTTATTTGTTTTATTTCGTTCAAATTTATTACAACTTACTTCTTCGTTTAAATGATGACTATCAAATACTATTTTGATAGTAGTCATTAAATTTAACTATGTTATTAAAGTATTTTGCAGTTGAATTTAATCTTGGAAATTATGCGACATAAATATTTTGAAGATGTAATTTTCGATGAAAAAGCATTGGCAAAGAGTATTGGGAATTTATCAACTCCGCTCGAAGATTCTACGGATCTGAATCCTTTAATGAATTATATAGGAGATGCACGTTGTGTTTTGCTTGGTGAAGCTTCACATGGCACGCATGAATATTATACCTGGCGGATGAAGATTACGAAACGCTTGATTGAAGAAAAGGGATTTTCATTTATTGCCGTAGAGGGCGACTGGCCTGATTGTTATAAAGTAAATCGGTATATAAAAGGGTATTCTACTGGTGCAGAAAATCCAATTGAAATACTTAATACGTTCAATCGCTGGCCTACCTGGATGTGGGCAAATTGGGAGATGGTAGCTTTTATTGAATGGTTAAAATATCACAATGAAAAATTTCTTTTGAATGATAAAGTAGGGTTTTATGGATTAGATGTTTATAGCTTATGGGAATCGATGGATGCCATTGTTGAGTTTTTAAAAAAGGAGGATCCTAAAATATTGCAAACTGCGATAAATGCAAAAAAATGTTTTGACCAATTCGGACAAAATGAAGGCCAATCGTATGCGAGGGCGTCTACTTTTATTCCTACACCGTGTACAAGCGAGATCGTTACACTTTTGAGCGAGATACGTTCAAAAATGGATCATTATAGTTCTGATCTTGAAAACTCTTTCAGTACTGAACAAAATGCTTTGGTTGCAGTAAATGCCGAGAGATATTATCGTGCAATGGTTAATGACGGATCCAAATCATGGAACATCCGCGACAGACATATGATGGAGACAATTGATCGCTTAATGAATTTCCATGGCAAAAATTCTAAAATAATTATTTGGGAGCATAATACCCATATTGGTGATGCACGTGCTACGGATATGGTAAATGAGGGAATGGTTAATGTGGGGCAGTTGATGACAGAAGGACACGCCAAAGAAGGCATTGTTTTAGTTGGATTCGGATCCTATAAAGGTTCTGTGATTGCAAGTACAGGCTGGGGGAAAGAAGTATTGAACATGGAGATGCCTGATGCCATAGATGGAAGTTGGGAGCATATTTTGCATACAGCAACTGGTGGAAAAAACAGATTGTTGATGCTCGACAATTTAAAAAATTTGAAAGAAATGGGCAATCACATCGGGCATCGGGCGATTGGGGTGGTTTATAATCCTGAAAGAGAAAAATTCGGGAGCTATGTTCCAAGTATATTACCGATGCGTTATGACGCATTTGTTTTTATTGATGAGACAAAAGCGTTGCATCCTCTAAGCATAAAGGCTGATGATAAACAGATCCCTGAAACATATCCTTTTGGATTTTAAGAAACGCGGAATATGAATAAGAATGAACGCGAAGCCGACCATGAAATCATTTCCAATTTAAAATTAATCCAAGAGGATAGTAAAAATCATCCTTTTCGTGATATTAGCATTATATTGGATAGTTATGATGATATTTTTTCAGATTTTGATCCTAGAATATTTTCTGAGAGAAATATTTCTGATGACTTTCTTTATGAATTAAAGAAAGTCTGCAAGGAAAATAAGTCTCCAATAAATTCACTGAAACTACTTGTGCCCGATGAATATAGGAATGCTGAATATGAGAATTTAATCATAAAACGACTGCATACTCATTTAAAAAAGAATTACCACGATTTTTTAGAGGTCATCAAAATTCAAAAAAGGAATGGTTGGATGTTTGTAATTTCTGGGATCATATTAATGATGGTTGCCAGTTATATTTCCCTTTTAAATTCGAAAAATTTTATGATGCATACGTTGTTGGTAATTCTGGAACCTGCCGGATGGTTTATTCTTTGGACAGGATTGGACGATCTGAAGAGATCGGGCAGGAGTCAGTTATCTGAATTAGATTTGTATGTTAAGATGGCAAAAAGTAAGATTATCTTTTCAAACAGCTGAGCTTTATTCATTTTTATGACTTAAAGATGATTATTACCAATCATTGAAATTATTCTGAAATTTGATACCATTTTTAATATACTAATATTTCAGGTTCTGGTACTACCTCTTCTTTTTCTTTTTCTTCGGTTGTTGTAATGTATTTTTCAATTATCAATCTTGCGATCAGATAGGTTAATGTTGATTCAGCACTTTCATTTAAATTTTTAGGGTTTTCTTTCAATTCATCATAACAGCCTCCTGTAGTTTTATCATACATAACTTCCAATAGGCTATTATTACCATTAAACCAACTGAATGCCATCTCTAATTTATCCCAATATTCTGTTTCATTGAAAATCTCTAAAAACAGGTCAAGTGCCAGAATTGTATAAGAAACATCAATTGGATATTCATGAAAAAGAAATAATTCATGATCATTTTCGTAAAATTCTTTTGTTGATACAATTTGTATCTTATCCGCATCAAATGTTATGGATAACAGATGATCAAATGACTGTTTTGCAACCGTTTTATAAATTTCCTTTCCTGTTTCAAGATATGCATATAGCAAGGATTCCGGCAGAACGCTGTTCTCGAATGTAATAGAGTCTTCGAACCATTCGGTTTCAATCGTATTTAGCCCTTTGTATTTTGAGATCAAATTATTCGCTATTAAAATAATAAGCCGTTTAATATATTCACTTTTCTTATTAATGTTATAATGATATAAACCTTTTATGGCAAATGCAATTGCTTTTGGACTATCAAATTCTTCGATAATGGGAATAGATCTTTCTAATAGTTTTTCTGCGGTCTTGATTTGATTTGGACTAAATAGATGTGCTCTTGAAACAAATTCTCCCAATGCCCAGATGGTTCTGCCAATTGCAATTTGATTGAATGAATTTGAATTATTCAATTTAGGATTTCCATATTTATTGCGAAGAGGGATGAATGTCCCGTTAGGTCTTTGATTAACTTCGATGTATTGTAAAAAGATATCAATTTGTTCAGGAGAAGCTTGGTTTAACATCATTTCGTTGTAAAGGGTTAAAGCTATTAAAGCATGTGCCTGATCGTTAAGTGAATATCCTGAATTCAGATCGGGCTGACTACCCTTGGAATATCTGATTATTCCCACATGGTTGGTAAGGTTTTTTAAATGGTCAAGCGCAATAGCCGATACACTATATTTTAATGTTGATCTCTCATTTATCAGTTTTTTAAACAGATTGGCGTAAGCAATGGCTGAGTTTTGTATCTCATTGTCATGATTGTGTTTCCAGTTATATGAATAATCCTGTGGATCTGTAAATTCAATTACCAGAATTTTTTCATAAGGTGTGTTAAAAACACTTTTAAGGACTTCTGCATCGTATAGATTTGTAACAATGATCTTTTTAGAGATATTTATCATTTCTGTTATTACATTCTTATCTGCAATCCTCCTGTCTTCTGTTATATGATGAAATGTTAGTACAATTGGTTTTGAAATAGTGTAGAGGATATTTAGTATGTTTTTGTTAAACGCCTCATTATACAGGTCAAAATCATATTGTAAACATAATAAGTTTATAGCATCATTCTTATTGATCTGTCCGGCAATATTATTATACTGTTTCTGATCCGATATCAGAAGTTTGTATTTTACTTCGGGGGAATATTTATAATTCGTTTTTTTTCTTTCTATCGTACAAACTTTTATTGAGATCGAATCAGTAAATGTTTGTTTTATTGCTTGAAAAACTTCGTAGCAATACTCTGCAACCATTCTATCCTGAGGTTTATATGCACTCATCAATAGTATTTCATTTTCTTTTTTCATTGGATCACAATTGAGGATGATTTATGATAATTGCTTTTTTATTCGGCATTTAATGTTCTCAAATTTATAGAAGCAGTACGATTCTTATAAATGATGAATATCAATCTGGGGATTGATATTCATCAAAATGAAAAACAGTGTAGAGTAAATTGCAGATTTCTTTATTTTGGATGGAGTTAAGAGAAATCTGTATTGGAATTATTTCTGGAAATCAGGGGAAAACAGGAAGTAGCTTTTGCCACTTCAAATAATTATCAGACAGCAATGGAAAATTGTTTTACTTTTTTAAATACAGCTTCTTTTGCAAGGTTTTCCAATTCAAGTTCAAATCTATTTTCATCATCTAATGTTTGTATTAACAGGGAGATGATCTCTGGGTGATAATTGAGTGTAGCGGCTAGTGATCGCAGCATACCATAGGTCGCTATTTCATAATATACAATGCCTTGCATGGAAGAAATAAAACTTGCATCTAATATTTTATTATTATCACTGTACTTGAGTAATTTATTGATCCTGCAAAGTAATTCCTCCATCACCAGATCCGAATGTAAATGAAAATTATCTTTCAATAATTCAAAAATACTTTCAATTCTCTTTTCATGCACCTTTGTCCTTTCTAAATTCCGTTCCAAAAGCTCTTTTAAATTTATGTTCTCGAGTTTTGATATGAATCTCGGAAGGCATTCTAATTGTTGCTTTTCTGCACTGTAAATATCCTTTAGGTATTCCATAAATAATTCTGACAAGTCATGTATCCTGTTCATAGTGTTTCAATTTTATCGAGACAAAAATAGATACGTAAATACATAATTTGAATGATGATTATCAAGCCCCCCTTTGATAAAGTTCAATCAGAAGTAAGGAGAGTTGTAATATTTTTGAAAATTTTAATATTTTATTTTTGAAGTAATGGTTAGAGACTACTAATTTATTTTAATTATTTATATTATGGGGTTCAAAAAAAATATGGAACTGGTGAAAATATTTATGGAAATGTCAAACATTTATAAATATAAGGGAGCAGAAGAACGTTTTCGGTGTTTGGCATACTTGAAAGCATCAAAAATGTTGGCTTCCTTGCCTAAGAATATATCCACCTATTTGCAAAATGATACATTGGAGGGTTTAAGTGGAATAGGGGAGGGTATGGCCGGAAAGATTAAAGAATACATCCGGACAGGGAAAATAAAAAAATTTGAAGAGTTAAAAAAAGGAGTGCCTTTTGAATTACTTGATATGATGGATATAACTGGTTTTGGTACACAATCATTAAAAAATATTCATGAAAAATTGCACATTTCAACAAAAGAAGAGATCATAGAAGCTTTGCATAATGGTTCAATAGCAAAGATCAAAGGATTTGGAAAAACAAAGGTCAACAAGATGTTAGTAGGTCTCAAGATCCACAAAACGATTGAAGAACGTCTTCTGCTTTGGGACGCACTTGAGGTCGGTGAAACTGTTTTGAATTGGCTGAGACAGATCCCTGAAATTCATAATGCCGAATTAGCCGGTAGTTTAAGACGGAGAAAGGAAACCATTGGCGATATTGATATTCTGGTTTCATGTGATGAAAGGGCACGTAAAATTGTTGTTAAGCATTTTGCGGACACAGATTTTGCCGGACAAGTTTTAGTAAAAGGCGATACGATGGTTAGTATTATTTTGAAGGAGAATGGGAGACAAGTTGATCTGAGAATTGTTAATGAAGATGAATGGGGTTCTGCTTTGCTTTATTTTACAGGCTCTAAGGAGCACAGTGTGCACTTGAGAACCATCGCCAAGGAAAAAGGATTTAAAATTTCTGAATACGGTATATTTTCAATAAAAACCGGTAAACGTATTGCAAGTAAAACTGAAAAGGACATTTATTCTACCCTTGGGTTTCAATATATTCCTCCTGAACTGCGCGAGGATAAAGGTGAAATTGAGTTGGGACAAAAACATAAATTACCTGAACTTATCAATGAGAATGACATTGCCGGAGATATGCAAATGCATAGCATTTACAGTGACGGCCTGAACACCATGGAAGCGATCGTTCATCATGTCAGAAAGAATTATGATTATAAGTATATCGTTATTACCGATCATTCCAGATCTTCGCGTATTGCCCATGGAATGGATAAAAAAAGAGTCCTGCAACAATTACATGAGATAAGAAGTATTAATAAGGAACTTGATGAAGATTATGTAAAAGCAGGCATTGAGGTTGATATTCTTCCTGACGGAGGTCTTGATTTTTCTGATGAACTTCTTGCAGAGTTTGATTGGGTTACCGCATCTATTCATAGTAGATTTAATATTGATAATACTGATCGGATCATAAAAGCGTGTGAAAATCCCTTTGTGAATTGTATCGGCCATCCTACAGGCAGGTTGATCGGTAAACGGGAATCCTATCAAATTGATTTTGAAAAGGTGATGGAAACGGCAAAATATACAAATACAGCTTTAGAGATAAATGCTCAGCCGGATCGAATGGACCTGAATGAGATACTTGCAAAGTTTGCAGTTGAGAGGGGAGTAATGCTCTCGATCAGTACAGATAGTCACGCTCTTAAAAATTTCGAATTCATGAAATTAGGTGTTTCGATTGCCAGGCGTGCCTGGTGTAAAAAGGGAGATGTTTTGAATACAAGATCATGGGAAGAAATAAATAAATTCAAACTTTTAAAATTCGAAAAAAAACTTAAACATGAATATTAATAGAATGATTTTTAATTGGAACGCTTCTATGTTTTCTATCAATTTGTATTTTGATATTTCTCAATATCAAAATATTTTTGTCGGATTACATTTGCAAACGTGTTAATATTTCATTTTTTTTTAAATTGTTCAGGATGCTAAAAAAAATAATTCATATAGGAACTTTTTTGAGTAGGAGTAAAGGTTTTGCTTCCCTTGCAGTTGTAGTTTTAGATCTCGCTGCTGTACTTCTTGTAATAATTGGGATATTAAAAATTTGTTTTATCGCCAACGAGTTATATTCTGAGATATTTATTACTCATGATATTGATACATTAAAGATATCTGCAAAGTTCTTGCTTATCATAGAGATCTATTTGCAGGCGATCATTTTTTATATGTTTTCTGTCGGGATCTATAAGTTATTTGTTGGACCTTTGCAGGTGCTTTGGTGGTTTCATATTGATTCTCTTGATGAAATGAAATCAGAGTTAGCCAAAGCGGTTATTGTTTTTTTGGCAGTCTTTATGGTTCAAAAAATTGTTGAATGGAAAAATCCGTTGGAGGTTCTTTATTTTGGAATTGTTATCGCCATTACATCCGCTAATCTTATCTGGTATATGAATTCGCTAAAGGGGGGTATGAATAATCATAATCATAAACTGAAGATTAATCCTGATCAGCACCCGACCGATGTTAATCATTCTACTGAAGATTTTGAAAGTACTTCTGCTGAGCACATGGCATAGGAGTATTCTGAAATGAACATTCTGTTTTTTGAAATAAAACTAACCTAATATTTTATTTTGTGATTTTTGTTTTAAGACTTGTACCGTACTTTTTGAAAAATTGTTAATATGTTTCTTGCTTTGAAATCCTTTATTTTACTAGTTTTTTTATTTTCATTGATCTATATCAGCGGCGGTTTTGATTTTCATCAAAGTCATTTATATTTTATAAAATTAGTTTAGTGCTATAATTAGGGTTTACCATTCGGATTTATGAACTATAAATATTGATATTCACTAAAATTTTAAAATCATGCTTTACAAAGAATTTTACTCAGAGCTTGGCAAGTTACTATATGCCGTGGCAGATATCGACAAAGTAATAACCCAGCAGGAAAAATTAAAATTGCAAAAGATTGTCAGAGAGGAATTGGTCCCCTATGAAAAACATACGGATGAATTCGGGACAATCGCAGCATTTTATTCGGAAATTGAATTTGATTTCAGTGATGAGCAATTTTTAGATTCAGAAGCTGCATTTAATTCATTTATAGATTTTATAACTGAACATCATACGGCTTTTGATGCCAAAATGAAAAGGGTGTGTATCCATGTTGTAAAGGAAATCGCCTCTTCTTACAGGGGAATAAATAAAAAGGAAAATGAACTTATTAAAGAGTTGAGGGATAAATTGAATTTATTGGATATCCGGAATAATAAGAGTCATTCTGGTGAAGTGGGAGTAGATCCTCTTTTTTCTGCAGAACCCAAAGAGGATTTTGAAAATGAGCCTATTGAGCAGGAATTAGTTTCGAACTATGGGAATATGGATGATATCATCGAAGAATATAATCATAAATTGGAAAGAAGGTTAAAACGTATGAACGATGGAAGTGTAAATAAAATTTATGGTTCTAATCCTGTTTTTATTTGGTGAAAATGATTAACAAAAATGTGAAATTTTCTTCACTGAAAAATTACCTGTGATATTAAAAATAAAGAACCGCTCGTTGAAACTAGCGGTTCTTTTTATAATTAATGATGCTTAGCAATTAATAGGCATCATCCATATAGGTGTTTACATCAACGATATCCAGGAATTTTGAAAATCGGGGATCATAATGATCAGGAACAGTTAATAAGGGTATTAGGGTTTGAAATGCCATTTTTTTTACTTTATTTGGACCGGATGCAAATATTTTTTCAAATATGAATTTTTTTTCAGACGACATTATCAGCCAATCCACCGGATTATTGTTGCAATAATTATTAATTCCTTCATTTATATCATCATTTTTCAAGATCTCTATATTCAACGCATAGTTATTTGTTTGACTTTTTGCTTCATCCAAAAAGTTTTTCATCAATTGTTTTTCAAAATCTTTCGGAAGGGTATTATTCGTGATGTGGAGTATTGTTAACGCCGCATCGAATTGCTTTGCCAGATGTGAAAGAAATTTAATGACAGGGATTTCTCCTTCCCGGAATTCTGTGGCAAAAACGATCTCTTTGATTCCTTTATAAAATGCATCTTGAGGAATTGCTAGAACAGGTATTGCTGCTTCTTTTATTACTTGCCATGTATGTGTTCCGAAAAATGTTTCCCTGAAACCACTTTCCCCGTGTGTACCAACGATGATAAAATCTACATCCATTTCTTTCGCTTCTTCCAAGATCTCTTTGCCGGCACTTCCTTCTCTCACAATCTCCTGGCATTCGATATCATACTTGCTGAGTTTTAACGTTTTTAATAGCCTACTAGTGTGACTTTTTAATGATCTTAATTGTTTCTCTTTGTATTCCGCCAATTTCACTGTAATTTCTTTATTTTCAGTTAGAAGTGAAATCAAAGGACCCTTATATACGTGCAGTAGTGTAAGGTTTGAATTTGTTTTTTGTGCGAATTGGACCGCATAGCGTTCCGCATTCATCACAGCTTCCGAATAATCGGTGGCTAGCAGAATATTATAATGCTCTTTCATGTTTTATTTTTTTTGTATATAGAAAATCTTTTTCTCCTTTATAATGGTACGCCATTAAAGGAATTGGGCTTTGTGGAATTATTTTGCTGACTCTGTTCTCCAACAGATCTAAATGCCGTCCATTATTTATGCAGGTGGCAAACGCAAACAGTTCTGTGTTTTTTTGCGTTAAATAATGCTTAATGATCTCGTCAATATTATCGCCTTCTATTATCCTATATGAAATATTTTTATAATGGACTCTTTTACTTACCTTTTTATTAAAATCATTTATCATTAAATCTTCAAATTCAATGTCAAATTCACCATCTGATATATGTAAAACAATGATTTCTATATTATAGGGCTTTGCCTGTTCTGCTAGATTTTTTATTGATTTTATATCACTCAGATTATAATTGGTTGCAAATGTTATCCTTTTTATTTTTTTATAATGGGCATCCTCAGGAATTATGACCACCGGAAATTTAGTTTGTTTTGCTACTTTGATGGTGTCATTCCGGAAAAAACGTTGCATAAAACCTATCGTCTTTTTTGCTCCTATTATCACGAAGAATGGTTTAACCTTCCGTATTGTTTTTAGAATTGTTTCTAAGGGTGGACCAAATTCTGTTATTATCTCATATTCACATCTTGAACTTGTTTTTTTTAATTTTTTCAGGAGAATATCTTCAAGCTTCTTACTGATGTTTTCTTTCGTTTTTTTTTTATCCTTATCAATGAGCTTCTTAATCGATGGTTCAGTGTAATTTTCTTGAATAGCATGAACAAGAACAATCTTGGCGTTATATTCCCTATAGCTTTTTATGGTATAATCCAATGCATTTTCAGAACATTTTGAAAAATCTAGAGCCACTAATATAATTGATTTTTTATTTTTCATTATATCTTGATTATCTTACAAATAATTTTTTCATTAAATAAATTATGCGGTAGTAAGCTGGTAAACATTTTCCAATTTAATTTTTTTGTATTGAATTCTACTTTTTAAAAGATCCTTCAGTTTCTTTGGCAATGTTGCCTCTATGTCTTTATACTCTCCTTCAGATACATGTTTTTTTAACACTCTAAAAACCGCTTTTGTGACTTTTAATCCTTCTTCGAACTTCGAAAAGTCTTTATTTAAACTGAAATAATCGTTACGAAGTACTTCCTCAATAAATTTTTCCTTTTTTTTCGAACTTTTTTGTTCTTCTGTTGGGATCCAACCGTCAACATATAGTGCTTTTAGCATCATTGGAAGTTGAGATATAAATTGAAAACTTTCTCTTTGTGGAATATGATTTCGCAAAGTGTGTAACACAGCCCTCAGTAATCTATTTGCTCTGTTTATATCTGATACATCACCTAATTCTTTTGCGAGTTCTTTAAGAAAAAGGTTGCCTTTTTGTGCATGTTTATTGAAGTTCATGGTCTTGTTTTTTATCTATCAAAGCTAATCTCAGCCTATTTTGTTTTTGATGATTTTAGTCAATTTCCATTTTGATTGTGGTCATTTGGTTGCGCCCGGTTAATCTATTTCTTTGTAGAAAAAATATTAACCTTATTTATATAAAACATGAAAACAGATTTAGAAATTCAAAAAGATGTAATGGAAGAGCTTAAGTTTGAGCCGATTCTTAATGCCAGTGAAATTGGTGTTGCAGTTAAAAACGAAATTGTTACGCTTTCCGGAACAGTTGATACTTTTTCAAAAAAAGTAGCAGCGGAGCGTGCCGCTAAAAAAGTGGCAGGTGTACGAGCTGTAGCTTTAGACATTGATGTAAAGCTTTCCAGTTTTGGTAAGAAAAATGATACTGAAATAGCACAAACAGTTTTGAATGCTATTAAGTGGCACAGTACTCTTAAGGAGGATAAAATAAAAGTGAAGGTAGAAGATGGTTGGGTAACTTTAGAAGGTGAAGTTGAATGGGAGTTTCAGCGTATTGCAGCACGCACTTTGGTGGAAGATCTTTTGGGTGTAACAGGTATCACAAATCTTTTGAAGGTTACTCCAAAATTGAGTTCAAAAGAGATCAAACAAAAAATAAGTTTTGCTTTTCATCGGAGTGCCACTATTGATTCAGAAAAAGTTTCAATTGAGGCAATTGGCAATAAAGTTATTTTGACCGGTAAAGTCCGTTCCTGGGCTGAAAAGAAAGATGCAGAGAATGCTGCATGGGCAGCTCCTGGTGTAAGTTCAGTGGATAATAATATCGTGATCGATACCGAAATATTTGCGTATTAGTTAGTTAAATTAGTAAATGGCCTCTGTGGATTTATTCACAGGGGCTTTTTTATTTTCTATTATCTTTAAAGTAGATCTGATTTTTTTGATTTTTTTTGCCATAATATGATACAATAAAATTCCGATTATTATATTCTTATTTTGTTGTTTGGCTGTTGTTTGTAGCACGGGTTGAAGCTCTCTGTAATAGCCTGTCTCGATATAATTATTATTGTATATCTTTGTAGGTAAATTAAGAAAAATGAGAACGAAACTACTGATCATTAATTTGCTCGCCATATTGGGTTTGAGCGCATTTTCTCAAGAAAAAAAAATGGTTATTGACCAAAGCAAGAAACTTGGCAGCGCCACCAAATCTGAAAAATATTCTGTTGAACGAAGAGGAGAAATAAACACGCCAAGTGCAGACCTGAAATGGAGACCTATTTTGACAAAAAAAATTGTTTCATTTGAACCTCAGTCTCCGGATGCTGAATTGATAGAACGCATCAAAGCTCAGAAATTGATCATCAAACAACAGCAGGCACAAAATAAAAATAATGGCTCTGAGGTTTCAACGCAATCAGTTACTCCTCTTGTCGGAACCAACTATTTGGGGAATGAGAACAGTGGCTCATCCCCAATGGATAATCAATTAGCTATTTCCAATGGAGGTTGGATTGTTAGTGTTGCTAACAACACCATTGAATACGACAATACGAGTGGTGCAACTGTTTATTATAACAATATTATCGCTTTTCTAAATGACCCACTTATCACTAGTGTTTGTGATCCTGTTGTTCTATATGATAAGTTAGCTGACAGATTTATTTTCTTTTGTCAAACGAGTCCAATTGATGCGAATTCAAAAATTTTGATCTGCTTTTCAAAAACAAACGACCCCAATAGTGGATGGTGGGTTTATACACTTACAGGAAATCCTCTTAGTCTTGCTGAAGGATTTGATTATCCTAAACTGGCAGTTTCTAATAATGAATTATATGTGACGGGGAATTTATTTTTTGAACCATCTGGTACTTTTGATCAGGCGATATTATATCAAATTCAAAAGACTGGTGGTTATGCTGGTGGAACTTTAAACTGGCAATTTTGGACGGGTATATCCGGTTCTCCTTTTACTTTATTGCCTGTAAGTGATGGACAGGGATTATCTTATGGGCCAGGTTGTTATTTGGTAGCTACTGCTTCTTCAGGATCCGCATCCATAAAATTATATGATCTGACAGATGATATGTCGGGTTCCCCGTCTCTGAATTATTACAATGTTCCTACTACTCCTTATTCCCCTTCCGCTGACGCATCTCAACTTGGAACAGCCTGCCTTCTTGATAATGGTGATTGCAGAACCTTGAGTGGATTCTATTTAAATGGTGTTATCCATTTTGTTTTTCATTCTGATATCGGAAGTGGTTGGAATGGTATTAATTATAACCGTTTAACAGTTGGTTCTTTAACAAATGTCTCCAGCACATTCGGTTCAGCAGGTAGTTTTGATTATTCCTATCCTTCTGTTGTTTCATTTGCTACATCTTCAATCGATAAATCTGTTATGATAGGATTTGGTAGGGCTAGTTCGACAATTTACCCTGAAGTAAGGGTTGTTAATTGTGATAATGCAATGGGGTGGTCAGGTTCTACTTTGGTAAAATCCAGCAGTAGTTTTGTTAGTTATACGTCAACTACTAATGAAAGATGGGGCGATTATACAGGAACTACCAGAAAACATAATAGCACATCTCCTTCCATTTGGATGAATGGAATGTATGGAACTCCTTTAAATGAATGGAGTACCTGGGTTTCTGAAATTCATGCATTACCTGTTGGCATCACTGAAAATAATAATGTGAATGACTTGAAAGTGTTTCCTAATCCTGTTATTGAAACATTTTCTGTTGAATTTTCTCTGACAGAAACTACCGATCTTGAAATTGGCATTTTTGATATTACCGGGAAATTGGTGAAAGAAATATACCATGGAAGAGGAATACAGGGAGACAATGTTTTTTCATTCAACAAGGCAAATCTTTCTGCCGGAACTTATTTTTTAAATATTAAAAACAATTTTAACACTATTAAAAATGAAAAAATTATTATTGCTGACTAATATTGTTTGTTTTTTGTTATTCGCCTGTCAGAATAGACATTCGAAATCAACTGTAAATATCCCTGAAACGAAGTCAACGATCAATGGCAGTGTTGTTGCGTCCGACACCGCAAAAGGTTCTAGCCATAGTGATGTTTTAGGTACTGCAGGTGCCGGTCCGGGGATCAAAAAGGATAGTATTCCAAAAACGGTTGGTTCCAACGCTATAATTCACAACTCATCCGATCAGGAAAAATTGGATTCTATCAAAAATGCTAAAAAGAAAATAAAAAATCAATAACGTGCTCATCATCTGATCTGCATTTGGTGTTTTGACACAATAAATTTTAATAGAAGAGAAAGAGTAGATTTTCTATTTCTTATTAATAAGCGATCTTATTTAATCCATCAAAAAATATTAACCGATAGGAGGTAAGTCCTCATACACGAATTCTTTTTTCACCTTTTCCTGATTGGGATCTTCTTTTCTGGAAGTGATCAGTTTTGAAATCGTATAAGCAAGCATTTTCTTTTCATCAAAAGGACGCATCAGATCAGTGATGCGTTCTTTGTTTATCGTTGGGTCGATCCATTGCTGCATTGCATCTCCAGTTAGGATCAAGGGCATTCTCTTTTTTGAATTATGAATTTTTTCCATCAGCGGATTTGCTTCTGTGGTGATGATAGACGTTGTATTAAATAGTTCTCCCGTTTCCTTATTTACCCAGGACTCATAAATTCCGCCCAGTGTAAAAACTTCTTGGTCTTTCAGATGGATATAATACGGATATTTTTTTTTGTTGAACTCCCTCCATTCATGAAATCCTTTTACAAAAAGTAAGCAGCGTTTTTTACTTATGCTCGACCGGAATGATGGTTTCTCGAATACGGTTTCTGAACGTGCATTTAATGTATGTATCTTTAATTCGTTCGCCTGTTCTTCATCTTTACTCCACTTTGGGATCAAGCCCCAGTTAAAGGCTTGCACCTTGTCAGGATCTTCTGATGTTAAAACAGGAACTTTGGCGAACGAGAACCCCGACAACCTGTAGATGCATCCATCCCAGTCATCGTTGTTGATGGAATTTTCAAAATTCTGATCCATGAAATCATCGATCTCCACTTTGCTGGGTATCTCTACGCTATAACACATCTATTCTGAAATTGGATTTTTTATATATTCCATCCTCGCCATCTTTTGAACTTCAATACTCGGAAAGCCAAACTCTTCAACTACCTTACCCAAAATTAAATAAACGCCGGCACCTGTAAAAGGAAATTTCTTTAAACTTGGCGGAAAATGTGTAGTATCAAAAAAGTTTCCTTCATCATCCAGAAATGTTCCGAAGGCCATATAGTCGCCGCGTATTGTCTTCACACCTTTGTACGTAACATAGTTCCCGAGCATCCTTACAGTTTTTCCGATGCTGTTACAAAGTGCTTTCGCTTTTAACTCTCCTCTGAAATCAGACTTCAGAAGATCGAAAGCAGAAAGTGTGAAAGGGAATTCTAACAGCTCCAGTTCGTCATATACATCGGAAACTTTATTCTCCACAAGTTTAGGGATCTCCCAATCGGGAATCGCAATTTCAAACATCGGCAAGGAAGAGACGAATTGTTTTGTTTTTTCTTTATCGAATAACATATGTGCTTCCCATAGCAGTTGACGTTTATTCTGGCCGGTAAAACGTAAGGCATTGACGCGGATGAGTGTGCGTAAGGTTTCTATTCCGATGTTTGTCCGTAAAATAAAATCTTCCAGACTGATATATTTTCCGTTCTTTTCCCTTTCCTGCTCAATGGTTTGTG
Organism: Bacteroidota bacterium; assembly: GCA_947476185.1. GTDB lineage: Bacteria > Bacteroidota > Bacteroidia > 2-12-FULL-35-15 > 2-12-FULL-35-15 > 2-12-FULL-35-15. Next base: position 26,472 of record CANJPX010000014.1, on the reverse strand, counting down.
CTATCGAATGATCCAGGGATTTGATATGTATCAATCCGAGAAAAACATCCGTTCCGTAAAGTGTTGTTAAATGTGTGCTGTTATTTACACATGGCAGATGTAGTGTGCCACCGGCTTTTTTTGTTTCGTTGATATATGCTTTTGTGGAATAGAAACCACCGAAGTTGTTGATTACCGCAACCATAAATTCCAGCGGATAATAGGTCTTTAAAAATAAACTTTGAAAACTCTCTACCGCATAACTTGCCGAATGTGCTTTGCTGAAGCTGTATCCGGCAAAAGATTCTATTTGCCGCCATACTTCTTTGCTCACTTCTTCGGAATAACCCATCGTTTTACAATGCGCGAAATATTTTTCTGTAATTTCTTCCAGGTGTTTTTTGTTGCGTGATTTCCCACTCATCATTCTTCGCAAAACATCCGCATCAGCGAGATCTAATCCGCCAAAGTGATGTCCTACTTTTAATACGTCCTCCTGAAATACCATCACACCATACGTTTCCTTGAGTTGATCTTCCATCACAGGATGTAGATATTTTATCATCGAGGGATCGTGAAAACGTTGAATGTAGGCTTTCATCATTCCGCTTTTTGCTACTCCCGGCCGAATGATCGAGCTTGCTGCTACCAAAGTGAGATAAGTATCGCATTTTAATTTTTTTAATAATCCTCGCATCGCCGGACTCTCAATATAAAAACAACCGATGGTATCACCGGATCTTAATTGTGCTTTTACTTTTTCATCTTTCTTGAATTTCTCCACTTCATGCACATCTACTTTTATTCCTCTGTTCTTATAAATAATTTCAGCAGCATCTTTGATGTGACCGATACCACGCTGACTAAGTATATCTAGTTTTTCGAAGCCGATGTCTTCTGCCAGATACATATCGAACTGCGTGGTAGGAAAGCCTTTTGGTGGCAGGTCTAAAGAAGTGTAACAGGTGAGCGGCTCTTCCGAAACAAGAACTCCGCCTGCATGAATAGTGCGCACATTCGGGAAATCTTCGATGGATGTATAATGTGCTAAAATATCTTTGCAAATTTCATTTTGATTCAAGGGCGAATTCGGATAGCGTATCAAACGATCGATATCTTCTTTTGGCAAGCCATATACTTTTCCCATTTCCCGGATGATGGAACGGTCTTTAAAAGTAGACATCGCACCAAGCAATGCAGTATGTTTTCTGCCATAACGCTTGAAGATATATTCGGTCACATCATCACGTTCACGCCAGCTGTAGTCGATGTCGAAGTCGGGAGGTGATTTACGTTTCGGATTTAAAAAGCGCTCGAAATACAGATCCAACTCGATCGGACAAACATCGGTGATACGTAAACAGTATGCCACCACACTGTTTGCACCGCTTCCTCGACCCACATGATAATAACCGCGTTGCATCGAATAGCGGATGATGTCGGCAGTGATCAGGAAGTAAGCCGAGAAACCAAGGGTATCGATGATCTCCAATTCTTTTTTTACACGTGCCACAGCAATTTTATTTCCCGAGCCGTAACGGTATTTCAATCCGTCAAAGGCAAGCTTTTCCAACAAGAGTTTATCATCATACAATGATCCTGTATACGTTTTTTTATTTTTTATACTTTTAAAATCGAAACTGAAATTGCAATCATTTATTATCCTGTTCGTATTTTCTATCAGCTGCGGATAGTCCTCATACTTTTTCAATAATTGTTTTTGACTGATGATAAACTCGTCAGTGCCCGCCAATTGTGAAGGATCAATTTGCGATAAGAGAATGTTATGGCTTATCGCTCGTAACTTTTTATGCGTTTCATATCCTTTGTAATCTTTATAAGTATAAGGTTGCTGGATCACATATTTTTTTTGCTGATGTGTTTTTTCGTACAGCAATCTGTTTAGCTGATTCGGACGTATCCCTATATATTCATGCTCCTTTAGCGATTCAACTTTTATTTTTCCGTAAGGATAAAGCACATAACAATTTAAAAAAAAGGGTTGGAGCGGGAGCGGGGTTTGTGTTAAATTGCTGTTGGTCATCAATTCATTTATCTCTTGGAAACCTGCGTTATTTCTGGCAAGAGCAATGAATAGTAATTCGTCACCGGCTCTGAATTCCATCCCGACAATTGGTTTTATTCCCTTTTCGAAACAGATCTTTACAAAATCCAATACCCCAGATGAGTTGTTGATATCTGTAATCGCCATTGCTTCGTAGTTGTTGTCAATAGCAGATTGAACGAGGTCTTCAATTGAAATAACTCCGTAACGTAAACTGTAATTTGAATGTGCATTCAGTATCATTTTTTAGTTCCCAATCCGATGCTACGCATGATGGCCTTATCACCAAAACGCAACCGTATCTTATCCAGCGATTGATACAGACTGATCATTTCTTCCGTATCATCAAACAGATCAATTTGTGTATTTCCTGAAACAAGGTGGCTGAACTTTACACCGATCAAACGGATGAGCACTCTGCGGGTATAATTTTTTTTAAACAGTTCCAGCACTTTATCGAGTAACACATGGTCGGAAGCGGTATATGCAATGCGGCACTGAAACGTATGTGTCTGAAAATCGGAGTAGCGAAGTTTAAGTGTGATGCAGCCGGATACTTTTTTTGATTTCCTCAGATCAAATGCCAGGCCTTCTATCATGGTTGTTAATACATTTTTCAGTTGCGTAATATCTGTAGTATCCTTATCGAAAGTAGTTTCGGTACTCATGCTTTTTTGTTCGGAGTATGGTTCTATCGGACTATTGTCAATGCCGTTAGCCTTTCTCCATATCGATTGTCCGTTTTCACCAAGCACACGCTGGATGATCTGCAGCGGCATCTGTTGTATGGATTCCACCTTTTCGATGCCCATGTTACGCAGCATCATATATGTTTTATCGCCAATGCCCGGGATCTTTTTTATGGAGAGCGGTGCGAGAAATAATTTTTCTATTCCAGGATCTACTTTTTTTTCTCCGTTCGGCTTTGCTTCACCCGTAGCTACTTTCGAAACTGTTTTATTTATTGATAAGCCGTAAGAGATCGGTAATCCCGATTCTTTTATGATCTTCTGACGGAGCTCATGCGTCCACAACATGCTGTTTTTTACATAGCGGTCCATTCCCGAGATATCGAGGTAATGCTCATCAATGGATGCCTTCTCCACCAATGGCGCTTGTTCTTCAATGATCTGTGTGATGATGTTGGAATATTTCGAATACATATCCATGTCGCCACGCACAAAGATTGCATGCGGACAAAGTTGTTTCGCCATTTTTGCAGGCATGGCACTGTGTACACCAAACTTCCGCGCTTCGTAACTGCAGGAAGCGACAACGCCGCGATCGGAGGTGCCGCCAATAATTACAGGTTTACCGTTGAGACTGGTATCTAATAACCGTTCAACGGAAACAAAAAAAGAATCGAGATCCATATGCACTATTGTGCGCTTGTCCATTTGGATAATTGTATTAGGAATCGGAGTGTAATTTTCGAACTAAAATTAACCAATATATTTAGTAAAAGTGTGCTACGTATTTTAGCATTTCTTATAACCTTTGTGTGTTAAAGGTTTTGGAGGGTGTTAATTTATGAACAGGACTTTTGTATTCATGCTGTTCTTGAAAAAAATAAAATTATTCTTTTGAATATCAATGAAAATTTCCGACAAGCTCATTTCTTCTTTTGCTTCGTTTTTCATTCGCGATATGATCAGGAAAAGGTTTATCCTCCGGAGTTAAATAATAATAATTACTGAATGATTTTGTGAATTTTGTTACTTTTTCATCAGAGAAACCGCTTGACCAGCACACATCCGTAAAATACCAATCCTCACCGATCCGTACTTTATTCCATGCATGACCGCTGAATTTTGGTTTTTCCTTATGCCCTCCATCAGCTTTTCCCGTGATCACTTCACATTGCACTCCGCTATAAATACATAATTCATAGAACAAGGTTGCATATCCTTCACAAATGCCTTTTTTGCTTCTCAAAACCCTTGTTGCATAACGAAAATAAACATCTTCCCATTTGCCGGCTTTCTCTTGCTTGGTTGTTTTTTTGTTATAGCTGATGCCTCCGCCAATGCTTCTGTTCTTGTTGTGATATTCCTTACAATCGTAAGCGATATTATTTGTCATCCATCTGAAAATAGCCCTCACTTTATCTTCATCGGTAGTAAATGGTTGTGTGATATCCTTTGCAAGCGATGGAATATTTTTATAGCGCCCCTTAATTTGCAATACATAATTATCCACTCTCGAATGATCTGCTTCGGCAAATGTTTCAGGCTTTGTCCATGCTGCTTCATCGTTAGCGATACTCTTTGCCAAACCTGTAGTGTCCTGATCAAAATAAACAAGACTGTCTGTGTTTTGTGCGGTTACTGATGTTATGCCAAGTAAAACACAGAGGATGATAATTAGCTTTTTCATGATAGAGTGATTTAGCTTCTAACGCAGAATGGTTTGCTTTTAGTATGCTAATGAAACGAACCATCTCAAAATAATATTTTTTGATCGTGTTTCTGAAGATCAGCAGGTTCATTATCCAAGAGATACAGTATATCAAATTTTAGTACCGCTTTCTCTTTTTTTTAACTACTTTAGGTTGATAAAAAAAGCATGAATTTTTACTTCAAAATTTTCTTCGTGAGAAAAAATTTTTGAAGATCTCCGGTAAAAAAATGAGAAAGACAAAAAAATTACGGCTGGTACAATTAGCCGCCATCATATTTTTAACTATTTCGGGTGGACCATATGGTTTAGAATCCTTGCTTGCAGATGTTGGTAATAATTGGGCGATCCTATTATTGATAATAACTCCCGTGCTGTGGGATATTCCAACAATTTTTACCGTATTGGAGTTGAATAGCATGATGCCGCTTACCGGTGGTTATTATCAATGGGTAAAACGGGCAATGGGACTTCGTTTTGCATGGTATGAAGGCTGGTGGACATGGCTTTACACTTTTGTTGATCTCGCAATCTATCCGGTATTATTCATGGAATATTTAGGTTATTTATTTCCTGAGACCGAAGCATTCAAAATACCTATCTGTCTTATTATTATCTGGTCGACAGCACTTTTAAATATCAGGGGTATAGTACCTGTTGGAAAGACTGCAGTAATATTAGGTATCATCGTATTGTTTCCTTTCTTTATACTTTTCATTTGTTTTCTCACACATCACTCCTTATCTGTTCCTTTGTCATCAGCCCCATTGAAAGAAATTAAATTTTCAGCTTTCGGCTTAGGTTTGTATACTGTAATGTGGAATTTCCTAGGCTGGGATAATGTCACCACCTATGCAGATGAAGTCACTCAACCTATACGCACTTATCTGAGATCTATCGTCATTGCATTTGTGGTTATTTTTTTAGTTTATTTTTTTATCATCCAACTCTCGATCCACTCGGGAATAAATTATGATGTGTTGAGTAAAGAAGGATTTCCTGCATTGGGTGAGCTTATCGGAGGGAAATGGATGGGTGCCTTGGTTGCCATAGGTGGTATGGCCAGTGGAATAGGGTTGTATTCTTCTGTATTGCTTTCAGTTTCAAGGGTGCCTAAAGCGATGTCGGATGATAAACTGTTGCCGAGAAAATTGCATCAGTTACATTCAAAATTCAATACGCCATACATTTCAATTATTTGTTGTTCTGTTGTCGTTAGTTTTTTGATCGTCTTTACTTTTTCTGATCTGTTGATAATGGATGTGATAATATATGGTGCTGCATTATTTCTTGAGTTTGCATCCTTGCTGATCTTACGTATAAAACTCCCCGATCAAAACAGACCTTTCATGATACCATTAAATATTCCGGGATTATTTTTTATGATCTGTCTCCCGATAGGTGTTTATTTTATTGCCCTTACAGGAGCTGTCATGAATTCAGAAAATACGATGTGGACCGTTTTGTTTTCCTTAGGGATACTGGCAACGGCCGAAATACTATGGAGATTCATTGTTTGGAGAAATCCGGAACTGAAAATTAAAAGAGATCTTGTTTAAAATAATAGATCGTTTTTTATAAGATATGTGAATAGTTGAAATTTTAATTTCACGATTTAAATTACTGAACAACAATCAAATTCATTGCTAAAAAATAAAAAAATGATAAAAATAAAGATTTTAGATTGGAATAAATCCAGCACAAAAATAGTAATAGTCGTATTCGTTGCATTATTCATTCTATCTTCCTTTTTTATTGTAAGTTCTTATAGAAGCTATTTGCAGAGTGCTCAAACCAGTGTTTTAAAGAACCTTGAAGCGATATCCAATACACTTTCGTTACAAATTGACCCCAAGGAGCAGGAATATTTAGACTCTTTATTTTTAATGGGGAAAGTGAAAAGTGAGGTCAGCAAGGATCCTGTTTTAGTGTCAATCCAAAACCAATTAAATAAAGCCGCAATAATTAATAAGGTCGAGGAGCCGATCGCCATAATGTTTTACAACCGTAAAAAAGATAAATATGCTTTTATTGCAAATTCTTCCGATACAACTTTTTTCAGTGATCCGTATTTAAATACGCCTGTTGAATTTAATGCAAAATATGAAAATGGCGGAACGCTCGGGCCTTATGAAGATGAATTCGGAACCTGGCTCACATCTTTGACACCAATCAAAAATGCTGCAAATACAACGGTTGCCGCGATAGAGGTGGACATGAAATTTGACTCTTTTATTGGAAAGGCAAACAGGCTGCTTTTTATGAACCTGTTGGCGTCGATCTTGATTTTTGTTGTGACAAGCATTGTGCTTTTGCGTTATGTCAGGATAGTTTTGGTAGGTGAAGAAACAATTAAATCAAAATTGGAGGAGAGCAAAAAGATCATTGAAGAGAAAAATAATGATATTATTCAAAGTATAAACTATGCAAAAAAGATCCAAACTGCTATTTTGCCGCCATTGGATCTGATAAGTGAATACTTGCCAAATTCCTTTGTGCTTTATAAACCGAAAGACATCGTCAGTGGTGATTTTTATTATTTTCACCCAACCAGTGATCCGAAAATATTTTTTATCGCAGTTGTTGATTGCACCGGACACGGTGTTCCAGGAGCTTTGATGTCAATGATCGGGAATGATCTGCTTAAACACATCATCAATGAGAGAAAAGTGGTGATGCCGGATAAGATCCTCGCAATATTGAATGAAGGTATTGTAGATGTTCTGAAGCAAGAAGGGAAATATGAAGAATCGAAAGACGGGATGGATATTGCGCTGTGTCTGATAAATAAACATGAAAATAAATTATATTATTCCGGAGCAAACAGACCATTGATTTATTTTGAAAATAATTCCCTGAATGTATTAAAGCCGACTAAAATGGCGATAGGTGGTTCAGGTGGTAGCAATAGCAGGGAAAAGAAAGTTTTTGATCTGCAGGAAATAGAAATTAATGATAAATGTTTTTACCTGTTTACGGATGGTTATGTGGATCAGTTCGGTGGAAAAGGAAATAAAAAATTAATGACCAAAAGATTTCAAAATATATTGAATGAGATCTATCTGGAGGACTTAACAAGTCAAAAAATAAAATTGGATAATTATATTGATGATTGGAAAGGAATCAATGATCAAACAGATGACATTTTGGTTATTGGTTTTAAAATTTGATTTATTTGTCGATAAACTCTTATCATAGTTTTGTAATTTCCAATGAAGCAGAAAAATAAAATTTAAAACAACCTCCTGACACTTCTCCGAAGTGAATTTATTTTTGAAGGTCTGGTTTCTTTTGCTTCAATTATAATAACACTGTCAATCCAAGCCTACAAAATTACCTTTCGGATACTTTACTTTATATTTCAACTGTAGACTCTTTGTTGCCGAAGGCTCCAATTTAAAAGGCCAGGAGACAATTCCTGTCTGTTCATTCAATTTGCCATCGCTTTTCTCTTCTTGTGTGATCACCACTTTACTATCTGCAGAAACAGGAAACTGGTCTTCGATGATAATATCTATCGCCTGCTGTTTTGCATTGCGTACCGTAATATCCCAGTCGCGGTAGGCGATATTATCGTTGCCAACGATCTGACGTTTATTATAATCTTTCGATTTTTTGCGTTCTACTTTTATTCCTTTATCACGCCCCAAAGAAATTTCAAGTGTATCCACCAAATACCGTGTATCGAAAAATGTATTACCGATAAAGGTGCCTTCAAAAAATACATTTGCCTGTCCTTCCAATAGATTATACTGTTCCCAGTTCGTTAACTGAGCGGTAATGAAAACATCTTTATCCAGTCGTGGAGCACAGTAATATTGGTACTTCGCATCGGTAGTGATGCTTTGTATCGATACGGTGATATTTTTAGGATCGGAAGGAATAGAATATTTCTCTTCTATGGAAAATTCACTGCTCACAATGTTGAGTGTTTTTGTTGCAACAACTTGCAGTGCAGCAATATTTTTTGTAGACATGCTAGAATACGTTTCTCTGGTCACTGTAGAGCCCGACTTAAAATCGGCAGAACTATAATTATAAGCACCTGCCATGATATTCTCAGCATTTCCTTCACCACTTACCATTCCGTATTGATAAACCGGTTCTACAGGAACATCAAGTGTCACAAGATCTTTATCATAATCGGTATTGAACATGGGCGACTGCACTGCAAGTAATTCTTTGTCATAATCTGTTTTCACAGTTTCATTCATTGCCATTTCATGTTTCTGCATTTTTACGGTCAGGTTTTTTTCAGAAACGTTAACCGATTGTGCATCATAACCGATAGAGTAAATGGTCAGTTGTTTTGCATTTTCGGGAAGGAGCAGTGAGAAATTTCCATCGGCATCAGCAGTTGTTCCGATATTTGTCCCGGTCACCATAACGGTACACCACGGAATTGCCGCACCTGTATAGTTATTGATGATTATTCCATTTGCATGTGTGAAACGTGCATCGGTATAACGATAAAAATTATCTTGCTGACGAGGTTGAACATAATTTTGATTCAGGTATAACCACCAGGCTTCAATTTTTGGCTTCTGTGACGACTGTGAAGGATCGCCTGTCGATAATTTTAATTTAATATTGTTCCAGTCTTCACCACTTTCCTGCGAAACATTCGCTTTGTATTCAATGGTCATCGGCTCCGAAACATTCTTCACACGCAGGTCGTAAGTAGGATACCAATGCGCATTCGGAACGATATAGCTGACAACAAAATCTCCGTTTACTGCCGTTTTTGCCGATACTTTAATGACGATCTCATATTGAATGGTTTGTTTGGGAGTTTTAAGAGCAACTAAATGCTGAGTAACGATTTTATGTTCTTCAAAAAGATCGAGGATCAACCGTGAATTTTTTAATTTTTCAATTTTTATTTCTGTAAGTTTTAAGCGAACGAGTTCCTGTGCTTTCGCGATCTGCTCAACAGTAACGCCTTTGGTGGTCGTAGAGATATCTTTCAGATTCATGATCGCTGCTTCCTGAGAATTCAATACCTGGATTTTTACACTCAGGTCTTCGAGTTGTTGCATCAGACTTTTTTGTTTTGCTTCAAGTGCATCCCATTTTGTTTTTTCATTGTCTACATCAGAAAGTTTCGCCTGATGGTTCACTGAAAGAATAGTAAAGTTTCCTTCACCTTTTACCTGAATGCTTTCTTTCTTCAATAAAGAAGTAGCATCATAAATTATTATTTCCGATTCACCGGCAGGGATCTTAACGGAGCCGGTACGTTTCACCTGAGCACCACTTTGAAAAACGGTGACTTCGGTGATCGAGGTTTTTAGTTCAACATCCTTCGCACTAATTTTAAATGCGATAAGAATGAATAATAGAGCAAGTGTTCTCATATTAATTTTTTTATTTCAAAACTTTTAAATTCAACTTTCTGACTTCAACAACGACCAACAAATTTTTCAACTTTAAATTTCAACTTTAAACGTCAAATAACAAAGTATCAATCGAGCCCTATAAAACTTCCTTTCGGATACTTGGCTGTATATTTCAATTGCATAGTTTTTGTTCCGCTAGGATCGATAACATATTGCCAGGTAACGATTCCTGTTTTCTCATCTAAAATGCCACCGCTTTTCTCTTCCTGTTTAACATTGATCTTACTATCTCCTGAGATCGGAAATTGATCTTCAATAATAATATCGATCTTTTGCTGTTTACCATTTCTCACTGCAATATCCCATTCGCGATAAGCAATATTGTCATTGCCAAAAACAGTATGTTTATTAAACTCCTTTGATTTTTTACGCTCTACTTTCACACTTTTGTCGCGTCCCAAGGATATTTCAAGTGTATCTGTTAAAAAGCGGGTATCCAATAAAGTGCTGCCAATGAAAGTGCCTTCGAAAAATACATTCGCCTGACCCTCCAATAAATTATATTTTTCCCAGTCGGTCATCTGAGCTGTTAAGAAAACATCTTTCTCCAAACGGGGAGCGCAATAATATTGATATTTCACATTCGATTCAATGGATTGAATGGACACAACAATGTTTTTCGGATCGGAGATGATAGTATATTTTTCATCAATATTAAATTCGGTGCTAACGATGTTCAAAGTTGGAGTGGCGGTGGGGTTAGTTGCTATTCCGTCAACTTCACTTTTGGAAAAACGATTTCGTCCGCCTCTTACACCCGGAGTTTTTTGTATTTCCGAGGAAATTTCATCATTCGCATAAACACCTGCTGTTGTTGACATAACCATTACTTCATTTAGCTCTTGAACGTTACCTTCCATATAAATATTCATTTCTTCGGAAGTGATGGCAACAATTTGTTGATTATATCCGATATATGCCACTTTAATATTAGCAGCATTTTCGGGAAGCACTAAACTGAAATTTCCATCTATATCACTGCTTACCCCAATATTTGTTCCGTCCACCATTACCGAGGCGAATGGAAGCGGTTCGCCTGTCTTCTTATCCAATACAGTTCCTTTCAGCTTGGTAAATTTCGCATCTGTATAACGGTAATAATTAGATTGCTGTTTTGGCTGAACATACCGTTGATTCAGATTTAGCCACCATGTTTCTATTTTCGGTTTTTGTGAAGAAAGTGATGGGTCACCGGTAGAAAGTTTCAGTTTCACATTGTTCCAATCTTCACCCGTTTGTTGTGTTACATTCGCTTTGTAATCGATCACCATTGGTTCAGCAACTGTTTTTACGCGAAGATCGTAGGTTGGAAACCAGCGTGCATTAGGAACAATATAGCTTAATGTAAATTCTGCTTTCGTTTCTTCTTTGGCTAATACCTTAATGACAATTTCATAACTCACATTTTGTTTTGGTGTTTTCAGAACACTTAATTCCTGTGAAATCTTTTGATGTTCTTCATAAAGGTCTTGCATTTGTCGACTCGCAACTAGTTTATCATTTTTGATGAGTGCCAGTTTTGTTTTCAAAAGTTCCTGTGCTTTGGCAACTTGCTCCACGGTAACACCTTCGGTAGAAGTACTTACCGACTGAAGATTATTGATCAAGGCCTCTTCTGTTCGTAGCACTTCTATTTTCACAGAGAGATCTTCCATTCTTCGTTTCAGATCTTTTTCTTTGGTCTCCAGTTCTAACCACTTTACTTTATCTTGTTTCTGATCATCTAGATTTATCTGATGATTAACCGAGATTATGGTGAAGTTTCCATCACCTTTCACCTGAATGCTTTCTTTTTTAAGAAGTGCTGTGGCATCACGGATGATGATGTCGAACTCACCGGTAGGCAGGGTAGTGGCACCTGTGCGTTTCACTTGAGCCCCACTCTGAAAAACGGTAACTTCCGTGATGGTGGTTTTTAATTCGATCTCTTTCCCTTTCGCATGTAATGTAAGCAGGAGAAACAAAGGCAGTATTTTTTTCATTTGGAGGATATATAATACAATAATAGTGAATTGAGTTTAAAGTATAATATTTTGAGTAAAACGATTCTATTTACAGACGCAATTGTAAACGAAATTCCATAAAGATTATTTTATAAAATATTTTTATTGATACAGTTCTTCATTCCCTTGAAGGCTTTAAGATTCATATTGCATGACCTATATCATCAGATTTGTAGTCTGATTTTAAAATATTTAACAACCTTATAAGGCCAAAATATTCTATTTTTACAGTATGTCTTTAAGCAATTTCGAACGTATGATACAATTGGCAGAAGATGTTTTTGCCAGCAAAAATGATCCCACACAATTGGATGTGGATCAGGAAATACTTGAACGTTTAGAAAAAATTCATCCTTCTTCCGTTTCTGAATATGATGATGGAAATGGACCCGTAGCTTGGGTTTTGCTTATTCCCACTACGATTGTATTGATGAATAAATTTCTGGAAAAGAGGATATCAGAAAAAGAACTGTTCGAACAAACACCTTTGAATATAAAATATGAAGCGGTATACCTTTGTTCGGCAATGGTCTTGGAGGAATTCAGAAGAAAAGGTATCGCAAAACAATTGGCACTGGATGCAATAGAAAAGATAAGAAAGAACCATCCTTTAAAGGCATTATTTGTCTGGGCTTTCAGCAAAGAGGGAGATCTTGGCTCAGAAACATTGGCACACTTGGTTTCCTTGCCTTTGTATAAACGTGGAAATTAAAGCAAACACTGACAATTAGCCAAATATAATTGCGTTCCAGTTGGAATTGTGTTTTTGAAAAAGAGTAAAATCAAATCTTCTATCGAAAAAATTATGGTTAAGTTTGTATACGTTGCATACGCAATATAAATTAAACAAAAGTAATTATATAAAGATCAGATGGACGATAAGAAGCCGGAACGTGTCCGAAGAGAAAGATACAAAGGCACACATCCAAAATCATATAAAGAAAAATACAAGGAACTTCAACCCGATATTTATAAGGAGGATATTGCAAAGGTGATGGATCAAGGCCGCACTCCGGCAGGTATGCACCGCTCTATTTGTGTTAACGAAATAATGAAATTCCTTTCAATTGTTCCCGGTCAAATTGGCTTGGATGCTACTTTGGGTTATGGCGGACATAGTGCTGAAATGTTAAAGCTTTTGTTGCCTGGTGGACGATTGTATGCTATTGATGTCGACCCTATCGAATTGCCTCGAACACGAGATCGATTGGCAGCCTTAGGTTTCGGGCCTGATGTGTTGGTCATTAAGAAAATGAATTTTTCAGGAATCGATCAGATAGCTTCCGAAGCGGGACCTTTAAATTTTGTTCTTGCAGATCTTGGCGTTTCCTCGATGCAAATAGATAATCCGGAAAGAGGGTTTTCATTTAAGATCGAAGGACCTTTAGATCTAAGACTTAATCCCAATAGCGGAAAACCGGCCTCAGCGCTTTTGAAAAATATTTCTCTGCAAAAATTGGAAGATTTATTCATTGAAAATGCAGACGAGCCATATGCTGAAAAAATTGCGAAAGCAATAATAACCAGAATAGAAAAAGGAGTTTTAATTGCGACAACCACACATTTACAGCAGATCATTACGGAGGCGCTGGAATTTTTGCCGGCTAATACGCGGAAGGAACTAACCAAGAAATCGTGTCAACGATGCTTTCAGGCATTACGGATTGCAGTGAATGATGAGTTCGGTGTGTTGGATAAATTTCTTGAAAAGCTTCCTTTAGCCTTGGCTCCGGGTGGTCGAGTTGCGATATTATCGTTTCATTCTGGAGAGGACAGGCGTGTTAAGAAATCATTTCAAAGCTTATTTCGCGAGGGTATTTACAGTGAAATCGCTCCCGACCCGATCCGACCCACAGCTGAAGAATCTAATACCAATCCTCGTGCACGTTCAGCTAAGCTGCGTTGGGCTATAATGAAATAGTGCATTAATTGCATGGTTGTTAACCAGGCTAAAAAAAATATAGATGTATAACAAAAGGAAATTTATTAAATCATTGCTTTTGATGACAGCAATTCCATTTACATTAAAAGCTAAAAATATTCTTGCTGAAATTCCTCAAGAATTCACAAATGAAAAATTTGATGACTTTTGGTTGCAGATCCGAAACGATTATAAATTAAAACCCGATTATATCAATCTGGAAAATGGTTACTTCAGTATGATGGCACAGCCTGTTTTGAACAAATATCTTGATGATGTTCGGCTGATCAATACGGAAGCATCTTATTATATGCGCACCATCCAATTTGAAAATAAGAAAAAAATAAATGATCGTCTGGCAAATTTGTTGGGTTGTTCACCTGAAGAACTTATCATCACCCGAAATACTACGGAATCATTGGATACAGTAATTTCAGGCATTGACTGGAAAGAAGGTGACGAAGTGATCATGGCCGAACAAGATTATGGCAGCATGCTCGATATGTTCAAGCAACAAAGTAAGCGATATGGATTGGTGCAAAAAATTGTTTCTGTACCACTGGATCCAAAAACGGATGAAGAAATTGTTGACTTGTATGAAAAGTCCATAACGCCCAAAACCCGATTGATAATGATCTGTCATATGATTAATATTACCGGACATATTTTACCTGTAAAAAAGATCTGTGATATGGCACATGCCAAAGGAGTGGAAGTAATGGTTGATGGAGCTCATGCAGTGGCGCATATCGATTTTAAAATATCAGAACTTAACTGTGACTATTACGGAAGTAGCTTGCATAAATGGTTGGGTACACCAATGGGCGCTGGTATATTGTTTATAAGAAAAGAAAAGATCAAAACGCATTGGCCAATCTATGGCGAATTTGGTTTTGAAGAAACAGATGTGCGGAAACTGAATCATACAGGAACACATCCTGTCTCGACAGATATCGCTATTCATCATGCGATCGATTATCATGAAAAGATTGGCATCAAACGTAAAGAAGATCGTTTACGGTTTCTGCAAACATATTGGACCGGCAAGGCGAAGAAAATAAAAAAAGTATATATCAATACTCCTGCTGATCCTGCAAGAAGTTGTGGTATCGCCAATGTTGGTATCGAAGGGGTAAAACCTGCTGATCTATCAAAAATATTACTAGAGAAATACAAAGTATGGACGGTAGCAATCGATACTGCAAATGTGCATGGTGTGAGAATAACACCTCATGTTTATACAACAACAGCTGAACTGGATCTGTTTTTAAAAGCTTTGGCTGAGATCGCGCAGGGATAGATAAAGAAGCATTATTTTATTATATAGAAATCAAAAAGAGAAAATATGAAATTTGAAAAGAACTTTAATATTGGTGGAAAACTTACAGTAAATCGTATCGGTTATGGCGCAATGCGAATAACAGGAAAGGGGATTTGGGGGCAACCTGAAAATAAGGGTGAAACATTAAAAGTATTGAAACGTGCTGTTGAATTGGGTGTCAATTTTATTGACACGGCCGACAGTTATGGCCCGAATGTTTCAGAAGAGCTGATTGCAGAAGCACTTTTTCCTTATCCTAAAGATCTGGTGATAGGAACCAAAGGCGGCTTCCTAAGATCCGGACCTAATGAATGGTCTATCGATGCTAGTCCTGATAATTTAAGGAAAGCTTTGGAGGGAAGTTTGAAAAGATTAAAGCTTGAAGCTATAGATCTTTATCAGTTGCATCGTATTGACCCCCAAGTGCCTGCAGAAAAAACATTCGAATTTTTAAAACAAGAACAGCTAAAAGGGAAAATAAAACATATTGGATTATCGGAAGTGAGTGTTGAAGAAATAAAAATGGCACAGCAGTTTTTTAATGTTGTATCTGTCCAAAATAAATACAGTGTTGATATTCGCAATTGGGAATCTGTATTGGAATATTGTACCGCTAATGAAATAGCATTTATTCCATGGAATCCATTGAATGCCGGAAATGTAAAAAAGTTAGATGTGTTGCAAAAAATTGCAGAGCAACAAAACTCTACTGTTAATCAAATCGCTTTGAATTGGTTGTTGCAGCACTCAAACAATATTCTTTTGATACCTGGGACATCCAGTATTGCTCATCTGGAGGAGAACATGAAGTGTGCTTCTATCAAGTTTACTGATTCTGAAATGAAAGAATTAAATTTGATCAGTTCTGCTAAAGTTTAATCATGAATATTTAAAAATATTCCTCATCAATTTTGTAATTGGAAATGACAATAATAGGTACATCATTCAATTTGTATGTGTAATAATACACTTGATTTTTAGTAAATGTTGTCACCTCGGTTTTGTATTTTTTACTCTGAAAGGCGGCGGTCTTGTTTAATATGGAAGACATTTGATTGTATATTTCACCGAAATTTTTAGAATAGTCGTGTTTACCACCTTTTTGAAAGGTAATTTCCGTAATTTTTTTTGTTCCATTGATAATAGACAAAACATCAATTTCGGCATAGCCTAGTTCTCTTTCTTTCTCGTTGCAATAAAAGGTGGCTCCTTCCATTAATTTATTCGTCACTTTTTTTGTTGATTCTTCAAGAATATAAAATTTCTTTTTTGCCATGTCATCTGTAAAAGCGGGCCTTTCAAATGAAATGCAACTTTTAATAAATGTAAAAGGTAATGTTTGAGCAAAAGATAAATTATTTACCAAAATTGAAATTAGAGCAAAAAATAGGATTTTAGTTTTCATAAATAGTTTATTTTAAAGTTTAACAGGAGAAATATTAATTTATTTCCCTTCCTCGAATTTACAAAATTATTCGTGGAATTGTTGTTTTTTGAAATAATTCCATACTCTTATCTGAGTCCAAATTAGATATCAATTTTCATTTGAAATTATTAAACACGATAGTTTTATTATTATTTCAGTTTAATTTAAATTGGCAAAATTCTAACTTTTGAATTGTGATTACTGATTTTCTGTGATTAGTATGAATGTTTAACAAATAAATTATATTATTAAACAAATAAATTGTAGTTTTGCCATTGATATGTTTGTTTAGAGTTCTATTTCCCAAGATAGAACTTCATAAATCAATTCTGTGCTAAGTTCTAGGATTGATAAACTATTTGAAATTAAATTTGTGTTATATGAAACAGAAAGTAATTGTGGCGAAAGCCAAGCATAACAATGGGATGTTGATGAGAGGGAAGCAAATACATGGAATTGTTCGCAATCATGTTGGCTCAGTTATTGAAACACCAATGAAAAAGGATGCTTTTGTTTTAAGCGAAGAGGAGAAAATAAAAAAGATAGAGGTACATTTTAGAGAGATAATGGAAACATTAGGACTTGATCTTAATGACGATAGTTTGAGTGGGACGCCGCATCGCGTTGCGAAAATGTATGTAAAGGAAATCTTTAATGGTCTAAATCCTGCAAATAAACCCTCCGTTAAGTTATTTGACAATAAATATCAATATAACCAAATGCTTGTTGAAAGGGATATTGCATTTTATAGTAATTGCGAACATCACTTTGTGCCATTCTTTGGAAAATCACACGTAGCTTATATTCCAAATGGTAGAGTAATAGGGTTGTCTAAACTTAACCGTATAGTGAATTATTATGCTAATCGCCCGCAGGTGCAGGAACGTTTAACAATGCAAATTGCAAATGAATTAAAAGATGTTTTGAATACAGAAGATGTTGTAGTTGTTGTAGAAGCAAGGCATTTATGCGTTTCTTCCCGAGGCATAAAAGATGATAGCTCATCAACTATTACTTCTTATTATGGCGGCAAATTTAAAGTCGAACAAACAAAAGCAGAATTTCTGAATTATTTAAATTTTAAAAGTATTTACTAATGATCAAAGGGGAAATTATACTTAATGATAAAGCTTTATTTGTTTAAATTAGCATCTTACTAGTTGCCACATGAGATTATATCAAATTACAGAATTAGAACAATTAACAGGTATCAAAGCGCACACCATAAGGATATGGGAGAAGCGTTATAATCTTATTGAACCTGACCGTACAAGTACTAACTACAGAAGGTATAGTGATGAACAGGTGAAAAAATTATTAAATGTTACCACACTTTTATCAAATGGATATAAGATCTCAAAAATAGCGGCCCTTAGTGAGAAAGACTTTCATTTAAAAGTTTTAGAATTAATGACAACTGGTAAGGAAGATGTTATCTGTACAACATTTATTAATGACTTGCTTAGTGCAATGATTGATTTTGATGAACAGGCATTTGAAAAGACCTACTCGGCTGTTATAAATCGCTTTGGCCTTTTTGAATCTATGCTAACTGTGTTTTACCCTTTTTTGGCTAAAATAGGACTACTATGGACGATAAATGATGTCAGCCCTGTACAGGAACATTTTGCCAGTTGTTTAATCGAACGGAAAATTATGTCGGCAACGGACGGATTACCTTTTGCAAAAGGCAGAAAAAAGAAATTTCTTTTATTACTAGTTCCGGGAGAAATGCACGATATAAGTCTTTTATTTGCAAATTATATTATTCGCTCTAAGGGGCATGAAACTATATATCTGGGGCAAGACGTGCCCTACGAGAATATTTCTTCAGTATTAAAACAAACCAAACCCAATTTTGTAGTTACATTTTTTACGGTACCACAAAACCCTAAAGACGTTTATAGCGACTTTAAAAAATATATAGACTTGGGTGAAAACACAAAATTGATAATTAGTGGACAATCTGACATTACTGATTTTTTAAAGGTTAAGCTCGGTGCAAATGTTGTTATTCATCCCAAAGATCTATTTAGTTATTTATAGTAATAATTCTTTAATATAAATAACAGCCCTTCTGGATCTATTCTCTTTGAGCAAATCTCTATTTGTAAGTTAGCTCTTATTCCTTAAAGAACTGAGCTTATTCGCTTAACTTATGTTGCCAATCAATTCCACAATTACTTTCTTTTGATACGGAAAGATTTTCAGCTATTTCATCGAATATGCTATTTAATTTATAACTATTATTGTTTTATTGTTTTGTTTAACTATATTTGCATATTGTTAAACAAAATATATATGTTGTTTTTAAATATCACTATAAAGTTTGGTTGATATTTTAAATATAATAATGAAGTCTAATTATGCTTAATGGTTGCTTTAGCTTTTAAAAACAAATGATATGTCATCAATATCGGTCATAGGTTCAGGTTTTTCGGGTTTATCAGCTTCAGCTATGCTTTCTGCAAAGGGGAATTCTGTGACTGTATTCGAAAAGAATGATTCAATAGGTGGCCGAGCCAGAACGATGCAGGCAAATGGATTTTTGTTTGATATGGGGCCTAGTTGGTATTGGATGGCTGATGTGTTTGAACGCTATTATAATTTATTTGATCACACAGCGTCTGATTTTTATGAATTAAAAAAACTCGATCCGGGGTTCAGGGTTATTTTTGGAGTAGGTGACCATATTGATGTACCCGAAGATTTTGATCAATTGTGTTCTCTATTCGAAAGTATTGAGAAAGGCAGTGCCGTCAGTCTTAAAAAATTCATAAAGCAAGCCGAATATAAATACAAAGTAGGAATGTCCGATATGGTTTATTTACCAGGTCACTCCATTAAAGAATTCATGAGCTTCGCTTTACTAAAAGATGCTATAAATATTCAACTTTTCTCTTCTTTTAAAAATCATGTAAGGTCATATTTTAAAAACCCTAGATTAATTGCAATCATTGAATTTCCTGTTCTTTTTCTTGGAGCAATACCAAAAGATACACCGGCTTTATATAGCTTAATGAATTATGCCGGACTGAAGCAAGGTACTTTTTATCCTATGGGAGGTTTTGGAAAAGTGGTAGATGCATTTAAAAAAATTGCCATAGACTCAGGTGTAATGTTTAAAACTTCAGAGAATATTGAGGAGTTATATATTCAAAATGGAACAATAAGCCATATACGCTCAAATGGTATACGAATTGAAACGGATGCTGTTATTGCTTCGGCAGATTATCATCATATTGAAAAGGAATTACTTCCTAAAGAGTACCGTACATATGATGATCGCTATTGGAATAAAAAAACGTTTGCCCCATCTTCCTTGATTTATTATTTAGGAGTGAATAAAAAAGTAGATAAGCTAATTCATCATAATTTATTTTTTGATGAAAATATTGAAGAACATGCTGAGGAAATTTACAAAAGCAAACAATGGCCTTCTAAGCCATTGTTCTATGTATGTTGTCCTTCAAAAACAGATCCTGGCGTTGCGCCTGAAGGTTCAGAAAATTTATTTCTTTTGATGCCAATTTCAATAGGTTTAAGTGATGACGAAGAAACACGTGAACGTTATTATAACATAATGATGGATCGTTTATGCAAATATGTTGGCGAAGATATTCGCCCAAACATCGTATATAAAAAAAGTTATTCTGTTTCCAACTTTATCAGCGACTATAATGCATACAAAGGAAATGCGTATGGTTTAGCAAATACGCTTCGGCAAACAGCCATTTTAAAACCAAAAATGAAAAGTAAAAAAGTGCAAAATTTATTTTTTGCAGGACAATTAACCGTTCCTGGCCCTGGTGTACCGCCATCAATTATTTCCGGACAAATTGCAGCAACTGAATTAATGAAACATTTAAAATCTTAACTATGAAAGCAGTATTCGATAAAATATCCGCTCAGTGTAGCAAAAATGTTACCCGGGAGTATAGCACGAGTTTTTCTTTGGGGATCTACTTTTTAAATAAAAAATTTCATGAACCAATTTATGGTATATATGGTTTTGTTAGGTTAGCTGATGAAATCGTAGACAGTTTTCATGACTATGATAAACCTTTGCTCATGGAAAGATTGAGATGTGATACGATACAAGCAATTGAGGATAAAATTAGTCTTAACCCAATTATTAATCAGTTTCAACAAGCTGTTCATTCTTACAATATCGAATGGGAACTAATTGATACGTTTCTAAAAAGCATGGAAATGGACCTCATGCAAAAAGAACATGATGATCAATCCTACAAAAATTACATACTGGGGTCCGCAGAAGTTGTTGGCTTGATGTGTCTTCGTGTATTTGCAGAAGGAGATGATGTGATTTATTATAAATTGAAACCCTACGCTATGAGCTTAGGCTCTGCTTTCCAAAAAGTTAACTTTTTACGTGATATTCAAGCCGATTACACCATACTTGGTAGAACTTATTTCCCTGGAGTGAATTTCGAGCAATTTTCACACATTGAAAAAATAAGAATAGAAGAGGAGATAGAAGCAGAATTTCAACATGCCCTTTTAGGAATAAAAATTCTTCCATCGGGGTCAAGGGGAGGTGTTTATTTAGCATACTATTATTATAAAAAACTTTTTTTAAAAATAAAACAAACTCCAGCCGAAAAAGTAATGACCGCAAGAATTCGAATTCCGAATCTTAATAAAGTCAGCTTAATGTTTAACTCGCTTATAAGAAACCAGATAAATTTATTATAAGAGTTATGCACTGAACTTTCAATTAAATAAACTTTTGAACTTTTATACATCAAGCGCATCAACTGATTTCTATCTAAAAAGATAATAATAAAATAGATGCTGATCTCAAATTTATGTATCACTAACGAAAAAATAATTTACAAATGAACACACATGTTATTTTAGTAAATACAAATGACGAGCAAATTGGTCTCATGCCTAAGATGGAGGCTCATAAAAAAGGAGTACTTCATCGTGCTTTTTCAATATTTATTTTTAATAATCGAGGTCAATTATTGATGCAGCAAAGAGCATTGGGTAAATACCATTCTGGTGGATTATGGACCAATACCTGCTGCAGTCACCCTGTTGCAAACCAATTGACGGAAGTCTGCGCTCATAAAAGGTTAATTGACGAAATGGGTATTTCCTGTGATTTAACACCTATTTCTAAATTTATTTATAAAGCTGAATTGAAGAATGGTTTAATTGAACATGAATATGATCATGTGTTTATAGGGTATTGCGATGATGAACCTGTTATTAACAAAAACGAAGCCAACGCATGGAAATGGATGGATATTGATGCGCTTAAAAAAGATATCAATATTAATCCAGCTCTTTATACAGCCTGGTTAAAATTAGCTCTTGATCAGTTGACAAACTCTTTAACAATGGAAGAACTTAAAAATGGTTCATTAACGATATCATGATTCAGCTTTTAACAAACAGCTCTGTGTTATTTGTTTCATTCTTAAGTATGGAATGTGTAGCTTGGCTTGCTCATAAATACATAATGCATGGTTTTGGTTGGTTTTTGCATAAGGACCATCATCAAAAAGAAATTGAAGGCTTCTTTGAGAAAAACGATTTCTTCTTTTTAATATTTGCAATACCCGGAATCCTTTGTTTCCTTTTTGGAAGTGTATATTATTCAATTTATCTGTTAATGATTGGCAGTGGTATTACTTTATATGGGGCTGCTTACTTTTTCGTGCATGAAATATTTATTCACCAACGCTTTAATGCTTTTAGAAATATAGATTCGTCATATCTGCGTGCTATACGCAGAGCTCATAAAATGCACCATAAACATTTAACAAAAAATAATGGTGAATCCTTTGGTATGCTATGGGTGCCCATAAAATATTTCAAAACGACTAAAGCCAACCGCAAATGAAACAGTTATACCTCATTATAAATATAGCATCGGTAATTGTTCCCATTCTATTTTCTTTTCATCCTAAAATTAAATTTTATGAAAAATATAGTTCAATTTTTCCAGCAATGCTTCTTGCTTTAGTCTTTTTTATTCCTTGGGATATATTATTTACATATTTAGGAGTTTGGGGGTTTAATAGTAATTATGTTCTTGGTGTTAATTTTTTTAATCTTCCCATAGAAGAGGTTATGTTCTTTTTGTGCATCCCTTATGCTTGTATTTTCACATATCATTGTGTTAATAAATTTATGAGAATGGATCGTTTTTTGAAGTTTGAAAAACAGATCTCTATCTCGCTTATACTTTTTCTTACAGTATATGCAGCTTTGAATTATAGCAGGCTTTATACTTCTGTTACTTTTAGTGCGCTGGCAGTTTTTATTTTGTTTTTAAAATACATTCTTAGGGTTTCGTGGTTACATAAATTTTATTTTTCTTACCTTATTTTGTTGGTCCCATTTATTATTGTAAACGGTCTTTTAACTGGCACAGGGCTTAATGAGCCAATTGTATGGTACAATAACAATCAAAATTTAGGAATCAGAATACTTACCATTCCGTTCGAAGATATTTTTTATGGCATGTTCTTATTGATGCTTTCTGTTTCTGTTTACGAATACCTTTCTGGTCGATCTAAAATTTAAATGGCATGGTTGATTTTAACAGCAGAGTGTATTTTATTTAAACTTGGAATGTCATGTAAATGTCCTTGTCACCATCCATATGGCTCAATGAGCCATTGTACTCCGTGTTGTTAAAATGGATATATATTCAAATAAAAAACAAACCCAGCACATAACAAAGGTGCGCTCTGCGTAACTTATGCTCAAAATATATAAATCGAATATTCCTTTTAGGCCTGGAGTATATATGGTATTTTCAATATATTCTGAGGACAGTGATAAAGATTTACTTTATTCTGGTAATGCCGGCCTTACAAATTACTCAAATAAGACCAAAATAATTTTCCATCAATTACCTGAATGATTGTTAGTGGCCACTTGGATGTCTTGTGAAAAATCAGACTATGCCTCCAAAAGGAAATTAGGGCTCCTACTTTCCGATACAATATGTAATTACTTGCGGTTACGTAGGACATCCAACGAACGAGGTACAGAAAAGGTACAGTCTTTCATCGAATTCCATATTGCTCAATCACAGTAAATCGTACAAGCGTTTTTTTTATTTTTTAGATGACTTATTGCTAACATATCATCACAATAAATATAAGATTTTTTTTGGTATGTTGATATCTTTTTTGGAAAGTGCTGTAGTTACTTCTGGAAAAGACGTCTGGAGGATTCGCAAAAAGTTATTTTATGTTCCACGAAATTTTTGTGAGATTTTGTGCCGCTTTTCGAACTTTTATTTGGTTGTCCGATTTTGCTAAAAAATAATATGGGAATAATAAGAGACAATTATTTTTATTAGCTTAGCTTAAATGATCTTTTTTGGGAATAACAAATTAATATAGATTTTATAAACGAAGCTAATAATTGGATTTGATTTTTGACAAATACGCTCAGTGAAAATAAATTAAATTAAACATTATGTAATATGGGGAAAATTATAGAAATTGAAGGGTGTAAGAATATACACTATGAAGAAGAGCATTTGGTTGAATTAATTAATCAAAATTCTTATTTTATTAATACTGATTTTATATATGAAATTACTCAGTTTGGAGGTAATTGCATAAAAGTAGTATTAGAAAAAAATGATGGGATAGATTTTATTATTACTGAACAACCAATGGATAGTTTAATCAGGCTAATAAATGGTAAATAATATTTTTAAAATATTACCTAAAATTCTGTGAAATCTTTTGTAACATAATCTATTATAATGAACATTGAAGAGTATTTACTGCTTTTTAAAATCAAAATTTCTAAAGAGGCTTATCTTGATTTTGAAAAGAAACGAATGAGTAATAATAGCTGTATTAGCGGAATTCAGTGGGCTAATTTAATAAATGAACAAAATTTTTCTTGTTTCTATTGCAATACAAATATTGAGACAATTCAAGAATTAATTTACACTGGATTAATAAATCCAAGAAAACGAGGGGTTCATGGATATAGTGGTTTTCATTTTGAATTAGATCATAAAAATGCCAACAAGATTGATAATGATGTTAATAATTTAGTTGCCTCATGCTATTTTTGCAATAATGATAAGTCAAATACTTTTTCAAGTGAAATTTTTAAAAATTATTTCGGCAAGTTTAAAGGTAAGTCTTTTCAAGAATTGTTTGATGCTAGTAAATTGAAACATCTTGGCACTTATCGACATCAATATTCAAAATAATTTTTAAATAGGATTAAGCCAAGTAATTCAACTTTGATTTATATTTTGATACTCATACATCACCTCCCATATCTGATGATAGCTATCTAGCTTATCTTTCTGTGCCTTGTTTCGATATATCGAGTCTTTAAAATTAGAATAGTCAATGGAGGTCGAAAACATTACCATTATTTCAACTAGCTTTTCAGAGGTAATAAAAATTCTGAATCTATAGTCTGCTCTTTCATCCTTATGGATTTTAAATAGAGAGATTCCGTCCACTTTTTTTTGTAACTCTTCAAGATCTTCTTTCTTTCTAGCTCTTACTTTAAATAAATTTTTATCATTGTTGTCTTGTACGATGGAGTAGAATCCATACTTAGTAAATATCCACATATCTTTTATTTTTTAGTTTAATTATTTTATCTATTTCCTATTAATGATTCGATTGTTCTTTTTCGAATTCCAGACATTAGTGCTTTTATGTATTCAAAATCTTCACCTGATGGAGCATAACCAAAATGTCTAAACCTTCTTTGTTCGTAGAAAAGACAATCTTTTAAATCTCCAATGTCAAAAGGATCAGGGATTTCTTTTTTATTACTGAAATAAATTGAAACTGAATTTGCAAAGTTTGCCAAATCAGTATTATGGGTATAACCATTGTGAATTAATGCATATTTGGATATTCTTTCCCAGGATGCGTTCGGAAGAGGAATCTCTTTTAATTTTTGTTTGACTGTTTTCATATTATTAGTTTTTAGTAAAAATGCCATGTTATGCAATTAAGAACTCCACCATATTCAGCTAGTTCATCTGATAGTATTGGGATAACTTCTAGTCCAAAGGATTTATAAACTTTAATTGCTTTTTTGTTAAAGCTTTCTTTGTTTTTATAAATAGGCAGATAGATCGTATTTCCAACTCTCAGATAGTTTATATAATTGCCAACGGCACTAGGAAATTTGTTTTTAGAGATCTTGGGTATATCATTCATTACACGAATAACATTGAATCCAAGTTGAAGCATTGTTTGGGCAATCTTATTCATAAATATTTTCCCAATAGAATAGGAGGAGGGGTAATCTCCAACGACAACTGTTGTTTCAAATACAAACCTGACCATTCCGTCAATATGCCCTGTAATATCACCTGGTTCAACAGGAAGTATTATAAGATTGGTAATTCCTAAATTTTTTTTGGTATAGACTTTTATTTCATCAATTGCATAACCTTCGTTATCTGTAATGATTCTATTTGTTGTAATTGCTGTGCCAATTCCGTTTGAAATGAAATTTCCTCCATCTAGAATAATGTTTGAATAATGTTGATTCTCTGGAGAGAAATGACTCTTTAATCTATTCGATGTTGAATCGCCTAGCTTTTTAATTGAATCATCCTTTTGAGTTAGATAAATTGGATTGTATTGAAATTTAATATACTTAGGATTAGTAATATTAGTAGGGATAGGCATAAAGTCCCGTATCCAAATATCCCCAGTGTCTAATTTTGAAATTAATGTATTCTCTTTTTTATTTATTTTAGAATTATTATTTAATATTTTAATTGTAACATTATTTATTTTATTAATTAACTTTTTATAGAAAGGTAGATATTTCACTTAAAGAGCCCCCTCAAGATCAAACATTCAGCCCCCTCATTTCCAACTGCATTTTTAGTTTAATCTAAATCTGTTTTAGCATTCTTCGGCTAAGTTAGTTTTTAAAGTTTTCTAATACAATTTCTTCTTCTTTTTTC
>CANJPX010000013.1 GCA_947476185.1 Bacteroidota bacterium | reverse complement strand
TGCTTCCCTTTCTCTAACCCACGATTGTAAAATTGAAGTGATTTATCAGCATCACCAACAGCAAAATAATAGTCGCCAATATTATTTAATGCCAACGACTGACCATAAACATTCCCAATCTTTTCGTATAATACGGATGCTTTTGTAATATAAATAAGTGATTGTGGATAATTTTTTAGTTCAAGATAAGTATCAGCAATATTATTGTAATTTGTAGCAATGGCATCTTCATTATTTACCTCTTGGAATATTTCAAGGGATTTGAAATAATAATCTAATGATTTTTTAAAATCTTTTTTATTGCTATAGATCGTCCCAATAGAGATCAAGCAGGAAGCAACACCATTTTTATTCTCTATCTCCTTTCCTATCTTTAAAGCGCTCTCAAAATATTTGAGTGCTTCATCATACTTAGCTAATCCGATATAAACATTTCCGATAGCACCGGAAGAAGACAAGATGCCTTTTTTATTTTTAATATTCTCTTGGATCCTCAGACCTTTAATATAATATTCAAGGCATGTTTTATAATCGGCAAGATTATAATAACCATTACCTATGTTATTAAAGGCAACAGCTTGATAATATTCAAAGCTTTTCTCTTCTGCTATTGCAAGTGCCTGTTTCGCAAAGCCAATTGCTTTTTCGGGATTGACATCGACAATGTATCTACAAAGATCATTAATGGCATCTAACTTGGCGCTATCATTTATTATTGTGGGAATAGCAATTTCAAGGGAATCAATTTGTTTTTGATTTTGAGCCATGATAGGCAAAATAAAAAAAACAAGGAAATAAAAAAAAGGAGAGAATTTTTTTTTCACTTTGTTGCTGTTTAGGGAAACAAGGTATAAAATTTATGGAAATAAATCAAATTATCAGTTGAATGATACGTACCTCAGGTTACAACAGAAGCCATATTACTGGAATGCAATACTATTTGCTATTTCGCAGCAAGTTTGAAAAAATAAAAAACAATTGATTTTATTGCCGGAAATGATTTCTATAAAATAACAAGGGTCATTTAATGAGTTTTCCATTTAGTTTCATAAGTTGCGTTTCTGAAACTTTTGCATTATAGCGGGCATCTGATAACCGAGTCAAGGCTTCGTCATAACTTCTCTGAATCTCTTTTAATTCAAGAGAATTGCTTGAACCGATTCTGAATCTTTCCAACGCAATATCGACAGCCTCTTTTGCCAACTTAGCATTCTCCTCTTCCAAAGCAAGTATTTTTTGATCATCCTGATATTTTCTAAAATTCGATAATAAAGCTTGTTCTACCTGAAGTTTAGCGATCTTATATTCATAATCAGCATTCTCAATTTGCAAATGGGAATTTTTAATTTGATTATTCGTATTAAAGCCGTTAAAAATATTCCAGCTGGCAGTTAATCCCAAGTTTATTCCTAAATTTTGATTTAACAAGGTGAAACCTGCCTGGTTCTCGGAGCGAGCAAACAAATAATTCGCATTAAAATTAAGTTTTGGAAACAGCTGAGACTTTGTTTCTTTCAGCAATTGATTTGATAATTCAATATTTCTTTGAGCAAACAACAGATCAGTATTATTCTTTTGAACCTCAATTTTCAACTCCTCATACTTCAATTGAAATTCAACCGGAATAATTTCTGAAACTTCAAATTCCACATCAGAATTTCTTGCCAGCAACTGATTCAAATTAAGTTTCAGGTCAGAAAGTGTTGTTGTTTGCCTGTATAGATTAGATGTTTGTGCACTCTTGTCCACCTTGGCTTGCAATACATCCAACTTAGAACCTGAACCGATATTCAATTTCGTTTCTGCAATTTTTAAGCGTACTTCCGAAATGGAAATATTTTCAGACAATCCGATAATCAATTGTTTTTGTCTGACAATATCATAATAAGTTACAATTATTTTTGAGAGCGTATTTTCAATCAATATTTTTGAGGACAACATTCCCATTGATTCTAATTCTTGTAAACGTTTGTGAGAGGCAAACATTTTAAATCCATCAAACAATGTCCAGGTTAAATACACGCCGGCATTAATATTATTTGATTGCACTCCACTTTTATCAACCGTTAATCCGCTGGAAAACTCTTGCTTGGTGGCATTATTCGCAATACCTGTTGAAGCCTGCAAGTCAATTTTGGGTAGCATTCCAGCATTACCAAGCGAATTATTATTCGATGCTATAGCTGCATTATTTTTCACGATGCTGATATCATAATTATTTTTCAGTCCGATATCAATTGCTTGCTCCAATGTCAACTGATCTTGTGAAGAAACTAAATTCACAAAAAATAAATTAAACAAACAAATCAAAAAACATTTACTTAGTTTCATGCTTACGCTCTTTTGAAAAATATGAATAAATAGCAGGAATAACATACAAGGTCAATATCAAAGAAAATAAAATTCCACCCACAATTACAACTCCCATTGCCGTTCTGCTTTTTGCTCCCGCTCCGAAAGATAAAGCGATCGGCATTGCTCCCAATGCTGTTGCAATACTAGTCATTAAGATCGGACGCAAACGTGCAGCAGCAGCTTCCTGAATTGCTTCTTTCACCGAACGGCCTTGTTCTTTTAACTGATTCGCAAATTCGACAATTAAAATACCATTCTTTGTAACCAACCCTATCAGCATGATAATACCAATTTGACTGAAAATATTCAGAGTTTGATTGAAATACCACAATGATAACAATGCGCCACAAAGTGCCAAAGGTACGGTGATCATTATGATCAAAGGATCAACAAAACTTTCGAATTGCGCAGCAAGGACCAAATAAATGATCAACAAGGCCAGAATAAAAGCAAACAAAACATTGGAAGAGCTTTCAGAAAAATCGCGTGAAGGGCCTGTTAATGCAGTAGAAAAAGAGTCGTCCAATATTCTTTTTGAAATTGATTCCATCTCTTTAATACCATCTCCTATCGTTCTGCCCGGAGCCAAACCCGCTGAAACAGTCGCTGCCTGATAACGATTGTAATGATATAACTGAGGAGGGCTGCTTTGTTCAACGATCGTAACAACATTATCCAGTTGGATCATTTCACCTTTATTATTTTTAGTATACATTGATTTCAGATCCAATGGTTCATCACGTTTGGCTCTTTCAAATTGTCCGATCACCTGATATTGTTTTCCATCCATATTGAAATAACTGAACCGTTGTCCGCTCAAAGCCAACTGCAACGTTTGTGCAATATCACTAACAGAAACCCCCATGCCTTTGGCCTTTTCTCTATCGATAGTAATATTCAATTCGGGTTTATTAAATTTCAAATTCACATCTACCGTTTGAAACACCTTACTCTTATTAGCTTCTTCCAGGAATAATGGTAACTTTTCTTTTAACTTTTGGAAATTGGGCGCCTGTAAAACAAATTGCACCGGTAAGCCACCTCTTGATCCACCGGAAGAAATTGTTTGTTCCTGAATTACGAAGGCTTTTGCTTCAGGAAATGCTTTTGAAGATTTTGTAATATAATCCGCAAGCTGTTGCTGAGTTCGTTTTCTTTCGTTTGGTTCTTTTAATGCCACACGGATAAAGGCTGTATTCACAGCACCTGAGCCACTAAAACCGGGAGCAGTAACGGTGAGACAAATTCTTTTTTCAGGAATAGAATCATTTATGAAATCGGAAAATTTCTTCACATAGGCATCCGTATATTCATACGACGCACCCTCGGGAGCAGAAACAGATATTCTAAACCAACTGCGATCTTCCAACGGCGCTAGTTCTGACTGAACCGCATTTCCTGCAAAATAGATCAATCCAAAACTTCCCAAAATAATTACAAATGCGATCCATCTTTTTTTCATAAAACGGCCCAGAGAATTATCGTAACTACTCACCATCTTTTCAAAAAATGGCTCCGTCATAGTATAGAATTTACTTTTCTTGGGTTTCTTACGAACCATATATGCGTTAAGCATAGGCGTGAGTGTCAATGATACAAAAGCAGATATTAATACAGCTCCGGCAATTACAACACCGAATTCCCTGAACAACCTTCCTACAAATCCCTCTAAAAATATCACCGGCATAAACACAGCCGCTAAAGTGATTGAAGTTGAAATAACGACAAAGAAAATTTCTTTCGAACCTTTATGAGCCGCTTCAACAGGATCCATACCTCCTTCAATCTTTTTATAAATATTTTCCGTGACCACAATTCCATCATCCACAACTAAACCTGTAGCCAGCACAATTGCCAATAAAGTCAGTACATTTATTGAATAACCCATCAAATACATGATAAAGAATGCACCGATCAATGAAACCGGAATATCAATTAATGGGCGGAAGGCCACTATCCAATCACGGAAAAATAAATATATAATAAGGATAACCAGAATGATTGCGATCATTAATGTTTCTTTCACTTCAAGTATCGAACGTTTCACAAATTTTGTATTATCCAAAGCAATACCAATGTGAAAATCTTTTGGAAGATCTTTTTTTATCTGATCCAAACGCTTATAAAATTCATCCGCTATAGCAATATAATTTGCACCAGGCTGAGGAACGACACCCAGTCCGATCATAGGAACACCAGATTGACGAAGAATTGTTTCTTCATTTTCGGGACCAAGCACAGCATACCCAACATCTTTAAAACGTACAACATGATCTCCATCAGAACGAATGATCATATTATTGAAAGAATTTTCATCCTTTAATTTACCAACTGTTTTTACAGTTAGCTCTGTAGTATTTCCTGCAATCTTTCCGGAAGGCAATTCGACATTTTCCTTTTCCAGTGACTGTTTTACATCCAAAGGTGTTAAACCATAAGCGGCAAGTTTATCAGGATTCATCCACATGCGCATGGCATATTTTTTCTGTCCCCAGATCTGAATGGTGCTCACACCGGGAATCGTCTGCAAGCGTTCCGCAATAACATTTTCGGCAAAGGCGCTTAACTCCAATTGATTTTTCGAATCACTTTGAATTGTCATGGATAAGATCGCATCCGAATTCGCATCCGATTTAGTAACGGTTGGTAAACCATCAATATCCTGAGGAAGCTGTCGGACGGCCTGTGATACTTTATCGCGAACGTCATTTGCTGCCGCTTCAATATTCGCATCCAAATTAAATTCTACTGTGATCGTACTCGAACCTTGATTACTTGAAGATGAAATTGTTCTCACGCCCTCAATTCCATTAAGCACTTTTTCAAGGGGTTCAGTAATTTGCGACTCAATAACATCTGCGTTGGCTCCGGCATAATTTGTTTTTACAGTAATTATAGGAGGATCGATGGAAGGATATTCCCGCACACCAAGATAATTATATCCTATCGCACCAAATAAAACAATAATGATTGACATCACTATTGCGAGTACAGGCCTGTTTATGCTTATTGAAGAAATATTCATACTTAAATTTATTTAATCTCGGTTACTTTCAAGGCAGCACCCGGTTTCAAAGACATAATTCCGTTAACAATAATGGTATCACCGATTGATAATCCATCTGTGATCTGGATCTTTTCATCGGTTCTTAAACCCGTTAACACTTTTACGGATTCCGCTTTACCATTTTTTATCCTGAACACTTTTTTTCCTTTCAGGTCAGGAATAATCGTTTCGGTGGGAACCATCATGGCTGAATCAATATCATTTAGAGCAAGTTGAACGCGTGCAAATGAGCCCGGATAAATATCTCCTTTTGCATTCGGACAAATTGCCCTGACCTGCAAAGTGCGTGTTGCCATATCGATCTTCGGCTCAATAGCAAATACTTGTCCGGTCAGCTTTTGGTCATTCCCTTCAACAGTAAAAGAAAGTCTATCCCCCTTTCTTACAACAGAAGAATATCTTTCAGAAACAGAAAAATCAATTTTTACAGGATTGATCTGCTGAATGCTGGCAATAATTATAGATGGAGTAACATAAGCGCCTTCGCTAACATTTTTCAAACCTACAATACCATCAAAAGGTGCTTTGATCTCCGTCTTAGCTATCTGTGCCGAAGCAAAATCTATATCTGCTTTTATAACATTATACTGATTCTGTATCACATCAAACTCTTCCTGACTAATTCCATTGATAGCAAGTAATTGCTTTTCACGTTGCAATTTTTGATCAGCCAATGAATATTGTAATTGCAATTTTTTATAATTCGCCTGCAGATCAGCATCATTGATCTTCACCAATAACTGACCTTTGGTGACCTTACTTCCTTCCTGAAAATTAATTTGCAATATTTTACCAGATAACTCGGACTGCAATTGCACTTCTTCATTCGCGATGATTGTTCCCGATGCATACACTTCATTACTCAGCTTTTCAACTTTTAAAATGTAAGCGGTTACATTGCTTGGAGACATTCCAGCACCCGGCTTTCCAGGTTTAGCTTCCTGCTGCGAAGACATTGACGGGAAAAAGAAATATTTAACTAACAAAAGAATGCCTATTATCAGTGTAATGATTATGATATTTTTAATTCTCATATCGTATTATTTTTTTTTAAGTTTTATATCTACTGTATTGCCAGGCAGATCTTCAATATTGTTAAAAATGGTTGCCAAACAAGAATAAAATAGTTCCTGATCATTTTTGTTCAGTCCTTTTAATGCCTTTAAATTCATTTCTTTGATTCCATGGTGAATTGCCGGCATAATTTTTTCTGCCTTTAATGTAAGTTGAATAAGATGTTCTCTTCTGTCTTGAGGATTTACAGTTCTTGTTATCATTTTTTTTGCAACAAGATAATCCAGTATCCTGACCATAGAAACCTTATCAAAATCAAGCAGATCGGATAAATATTGTTGGGTACATTTTTGTTTCGCATTATCAATTGCCACAAGGGTAGAAAAATGACGATCAACGCCAAGGTGCTCCATTTTTTTACTTAAGGCACCAAAGTATTTTTTAAGAATGCCTCCCAATAGTTTCCCCAAAGGCATTGACTCATTAAATCTTTTTTCTTTTTCAGATAACATATCTCAAAAGTAGTTAAAATAGTTAACAGTTTACAATGTTAACTATTATTTAAACACCTCCAATCGAAAAAGGTTTAATGATTAAGCTGTTTTTATCACTATTTTATCTGAATTTCATCTACAAAAATGTAGGCATCACCGCCAAAACCTTGGTGCCATGCAGGTAACTTCCCAAAATTATATGCTTTTACTTTCACAAAACGAGAAGTTACGCTTTTACTTAATGTGTATTTAAATTCTTTTAATTGAGATGTATTGTCATCGGGCTTAATATCATTATCAATGCTTGCAACCAAGGTATACGTCTTATTATCATTTGAAACATAGTATTCCACTTTTGTTGGCATTAGGATCCAAGAACGGGAGTCCTGCAAGAATCCGGAAGCAAATGTGGTTACCTTTTGTTCCTTTTCCAGATCAATAATAGCTTCAAAATTCTGTGATTGATACCCTTGCCATTCACCTTTTTTCCAATTGATATCCCCGTGTAAACCATCAATAATTCCTTCTGCACCACCTGCAGAATATTGAGGATCATATTTGGAGATGATATTGACTTTCCAATGATTAGGACGTTTGTAAAATGATCCTTGAATGGTATCACTTTTTGTTTTACTATCATCTGAATAGGCAAAAATAATTTTAGAAGAATTTATATAAAAAGGTTTATCGTAAAGCTGAAAAATACGAGCCGCTTGTTCAGGATTCATTACTGCTATATACACTTTTGATCCGGACTTAACCTCCACCAGCATACTATCATCAAATACACGAGAAGAGGTGTTGATAGTTGGTACAGGCAAAATATATCGGGCACTATAAACCGGCGGAGCCAAGACTTCTGCTGCGGAACCTTCCCAGTTATTGTTGGGCTTATCACCCATCAATAATGAGACTTTACCTCCATTAATAATTTGATTGTACGTCAACTTATTAAGTCCAACATTGTTCACATTTCCGGATTCTATATATTTATTTTCAGCAGAAATATTTTTTGTTTCAATAGAAAATTCTTTCCCGTTCTCAAGATAAATTTTTACATTATCAAAAAAGGGGACTCCTATCTTATAAAAATCAGTTCCGGGAGTTACCTGATAAAAACCCATAGAACTCAATACATACCAGGCACTCATTTGTCCGCAATCTTCATTTCCGATCAAGCCATCAGGCAGAGGTTTATAAAATTCTGAAACTACCTGACGAATTCTATCCTGAGTTTTAGAAGACTTTCCTATATAATCATACAGATATGCCATATGATGACTCGGCTCATTTCCATGGGCATACTGCCCGATCAATCCAGTGATATCAGCTTGCTCCCGTCCGGTAGTTTTATTTGAAGTTGTAAACAATTCATCTAATTTCTTTTCAAACTTATCCTTTCCTCCCATCATTTCAATCAATCCCGAAATATCCTGAGGAACAAAAAATGTATATTGCCATGAATTACCTTCCGTGAAATTATTATTTACTTCGCGCGGTTCAAAGGGTGTTAGCCATCCACCATTTTTTTTCGGTCGCATAAATCCGGTCTCGGTATCAAAAACATTTTTCCAGGATTGGGACCTCTTCATAAAATATTGAAAATCATTTTCTTTTTTCAGCACCAATGCCATTTGAGCAATACACCAATCGTCATAGGCATATTCTAAAGTTTTGGAAACACTTTCGTTATCATCTTCCATGGCAATAAACCCTTTTCGTTTGTATGCCGCCAATCCAAGATGATCTAACATTGCACTATGCTTTGCTGCTTCAAATGCTTTTTCATAATCAAATCCATTGATCCCTTTCACCATCGCATCAGCGATCACACTTACAGAATGATAACCGATCATGCAATCGGTTTCATTACTCGCCAGTTCCCAAACAGGCAAACGTCCTCCTTGTTCATATTGGGCTAAAAATGTATTGATAAAATCAGCAGTCCGCTTTTGATCAATAATCGTATAAAGCGGATGTGCAGCACGAAAAGTATCCCATAAAGAAAAAACAGAATAATAGGTAAAACCCTCCGCTTTATGAATCTTATTATCCCGCCCACGATACATTCCATCCACATCCATATTAACGTTAGGCTGAATCATGGTATGATACAATGCAGTATAAAAAACTTTCAATTTATCCGTATCAGAACTTGTCACTTCAATTTTGCCAAGTTCTTTATTCCATAATTCCGCGGCAGCATTTTTTGTTTTTTCAAAATCCCATCCAGGAAGTTCAGCATCCATATTCTTTTTTGCTCCTTCTGTACTTACAGTAGAAATTGCAACTTTGACAAATATTGATTCTCCTTTTTTTACATCAAAGGTAAAATCTGCTGCATGATCCATTTTAATAGCAGCATCAGGATGTAATTCGTTATTCGAGATTTTGCCCCATGTTTTAAATTCTTTAGAAAATTCAATTCTTGCGTAGATGTATTGATCTTTTGCCCACGCTTCACTCCTTCTGAAAACTTCAATTGTTTTATTATCAATCAATTTAATTTCACCTGCAAGTAATTTGTCTCTATGATCCAGATCCAAAATAATATTCATTGGTCCGGTTTTATTGAATGTATATTTATGAAATCCAACACGTGTTGTCGCAGTTAATTCAACATCAATGTCATCTTCATTTAATTTTACAGAATAAAATCCCGCACTCGCTTTTTCATTTTTACGCGAAAAGCTAGATTTGTAATCTTTTTTTGAAATTCCAGCAGCTCTCATCGTCGGCATGATCATAATATCTCCATAATCACTGCAACCTGTTCCACTTAAATGTGTATGAGAGAAACCATAAATAATTGAATCATTGTAGTGATATCCGCTACATCCATCCCAACTTCCGTCAACACGGGTATCTGGAGATAACTGAACCATACCAAACGGAACAGTGGCTCCCGGAAATGTATGACCATGACCACCGGTGCCAATCATGGGATCAACATATTGAGAATAATTTTGCTGAGGCAATGCACAAGAGAGAAAGAGATAACAGGGCAAAGTTAAAAGTATGATGATTTTGTTTTTCATGATGTTATTTTTTCAACATAGAATTAATAAGTATCGACTAATGATTTTATTTTTATTTTTTTATCAAGATGTTTAACATAAAAGTAAGGTGGTAAATCAAGTGTTTTCTCCTCATTTGGCAAGAGATCAAAATAGTTATCACTCAAATTTATAGATTCTCCATCAATTGTAATGCATACATCTTTCATCAAAGTTTTCGATTTAAGTGTAATAGAATGGCTAAACAAGCTCTCTCCTAGTGAAAATACGATATCTGTCTTCTGCAATTTTAAATCTTTCGGTTTTTCAAAATAGTGCAATGCATACGTTATACTATTTGAAGAATAAAATGCAATGTAACTTGCTTTTAAAACTACTGAAGATTTATCTAAGCCATTTAATATTTTTTTATCGAATGAATATACTTTTTCAGCAGACGCACTGCTCACTCCCGCTGTCATAGTATCAGACCAGAGGATTTTTCCTGAAAAATCGAAAAGTTGAAGACGTAACCAGGCACCTTGCTTTTTCAAATCATCCGAAATTAAATATACATCGCAAACACTATCCTGTTCATCTATTGAAAGTATAGTGCTTTCAAACGAGCGCTTAACTTGATACTGTGATGCTTTCCAATTGTTATAATAATCTACCGAACTCCAGGAAGTCACCGGCCAGCAATCATTCAACTGCCAATAAAGCGTTCCCATACAATAGGGCTTGGCTCTGCGATGTGCTTCAATGGCCGTTTTCATACCTTCTGCCTGAAGCAATTGAGAAACGTAACTAAAATTATCCAAACCCGATGGCACTTTATAATCAAGCACCATATATTTTAATATTGTTTCGTAACCAACAGGATGTTTTTGGTGGTTTATCATATCAGCTGATGTTAACTCTTCTGTATCAGCTGAAGGTAGAATACGAGCATATTTTTTAATAGAATTCAAATCAGGCATACCTTGAAATCCATACTCACTTACAAACCTTCCTACTTTTTTATTGTAATTTTCAAACGGTTCATTTCCCCACCAAACGCCCCAATAATGGGAATCTCCTTCTTGCAAACTCTCTTTATGCCCCCAACCTATTGATGGAGATGATGGCCAATAAGCACGACTACCATCATATGCATTCACCATATCTTTGATGAAATTGTCAAATAAGGCAGAATTATTTTGAGCAATTGTTGTCGAATCTTTTTCTGAATAATGAAATTGTTTTTGCCACTCCCAATTTTTCCATCCTTCATCCACTTCATTATTGCCGCACCATAAAGCAAGACAAGGGTGATTCCTTAAACGCTGAACCTGATCTATTACTTCCTGAGCAACATTATTTACAAAATGATTGTCCCCCGGATACATAGCACATGCAAACATGAAATCCTGCCAAACTAAAATCCCCTGCACATCACATTGCTTATAAAATTCATCATCTGCATAAACGCCACCGCCCCATACACGTAGCATGTTCATATTTGCATCGACAGCGTTTTCCACAATTTTTTCATAGTCATCTTTTGTAACACGAGGTAAAAAATTATCGGATGGAATATAATTTGCTCCTTTCATAAAAACAGGAACTCCATTCAATTTAAAATAGAAACTTTTGCCGACAGAATCTTTATCCTGAATCAATTCAATCGTGCGGAGACCTATTTCCACTATCTTTTCATCTAACAGTTTAGAGTTGAAAGAAAGACCAATATCAAAATCATATATGACAGGAAAACCCAAACCATTGCACCACCACAATTGTGGGTTCTTAATAGAATATGACAATGTATAGGTATCAATTCCTTTTTTCAAAGCAATTTTATTTGTCATTTGCCCACTCAAATCGTTATCTCCACGTGATATATCCAAATAAACATTTGCCTCCACATCACTTTTAATCTCACAAACAAATTCTAATTGAGCTAATGAATCGGTCAGCGATTTTTGAACCGCCTTTATATTTAATATCCTCGCATCGTTCCATGAAACTAGTTTTACATCTTTCCAAATCCCACATGTTACAAATCGTGGTCCCCAATCCCAACCATACTGATATTGTGCTTTTCGCGTAAATACTTTTTCATCACCGGGAAGTGTATAGGATATTTTTTTTGCTTCTTCTTTTCCTTTTTTTACAGCCGATTCAAACAGAATTAATAATTTATTTTTCCCTTTGTGAATGTATTTTTTCACATCTACATTCCAAGAACGGAACATATTATCCGCTTCTAATACCAAGGAATCATTCACATATACTTTTGCGTAAGTATCCAAACCGGCAAATTGCAATTCAATATGTGATTGCAATAATTCTTCTTCGGAAATTTTAAAAACGGTTTGATATTCCCAATCTTCACTCTCTATCCATTGCAATTGTTTTTCATTGTCGCCAAAGAATGGGTCAGGAATTAATTTGTTGGAAAACAAATCAGTGTGGACAGTACCCGGAATAGTTGCTTTATACCACTTCACTTCCTGTTTCTTTTTAAACTTCCATTTGCACTGAGTCAGATTTCTTTCAACGACTTGAGAGTGTAGCACCAAAGGAAACAAAATGATGAAAATATATTTGACCCAATTATATTTCATCCTAATTTTTCTTTTAGCAATTTCACTTCCTTCAGATCAGCAACATTACCTGTTACAATTGCAGAGGAGTGAAAATAAGTTGTATCTAATTTCTCCTTCAACAATAAAATGTTTGAAGAACGGACTCCTCCACCTGGCATGATCGATATTCTTCCACCAGAATACTTTATCAATTCTGACAATTGTTTTATTCCTTCCATTGCAGAACTTGTTTGTCCGGAAGTAAGAATTGTTTTAAATCCGCAATCAATAACACCTTCTAAGTTCTTCATCAGATCTTTTGAAACATCAAATGCACGATGAAAACTACAAGACAAAGGCTTTGCTAATTCAACCAATTGTTTGTTTTGATCTTTGTTAACGCTGCCATCTTCGTTTAATACTCCGAATACAAATCCATTTGCATTCAATTTTTTAAAATAAAGAATATCCTTTTTCATTCGCTCAAACTCTTCGTTTGAATAAATGAAATTCCCACCACGCGGACGAATCATTACAAACAAATCTACATTGATTAATTTTCTTGCTGTTTCAAAAGTTCCATAATTGGGAGTGATTCCCCCTGCAGAAAAATCATCACATAGCTCAATTCTGTCAGCCCGTCCTTGTTGAGCAATGAGTGCGGATTCCAAATTAAAACAAGCTATTTCGAGTTTATGCATTTTCATTTTTTTTATTTCCACCAGAAAATGAGGTTATAGGAATTTATTTATTCTACAACTTTGAATTGATTCCCAAATGAATCGATTTGCTCCCTTCCCCATTGAACGTGGTCTAAGGAATTGATTCTTTCGCATTACCTTTTGACAGATCCTTCAAACGAATCGAATCGCTCTCTTCCCCCTTGAAAAAGGGGGCTAGGGGGATTGTTCCTTTCTCTAAAAATTCCTCTATGTAAATATTCAAAGTTCTGGCCACATTACCAAAATTATATTTTATATCATGTTCTGTGAACCTGATGACAGAATATCCTTGCTGATTTAATCTTTTATCTCTGTCGACATCCTTTTCGTGCTTAAACTGGTGCGAATATCCATCAACTTCTATAATAAGCTTTAATGTCCTTGAAATAAAATCGACAATATATCTATCGATCGGGAATTGACGATTGAATTGATAACCCGTCTTTTTACGACTTAACAAATTCTTCCAAAGTAATATTTCACCATAAGTTGAATTATATCTTTTTTCTCTGGCAAATATATTAAGGTTTTTATTTTCTGTCATTGATTTCAATCCCCCTAGCCCCTTCTCCAAGGGGGGAATTATCCGACTCAATTTTTACTTCAAATGAAATCCTGCATCTATCAAACGATTTCCAGAAGCATCATATACAGCATAATTAAATCCGCTTTGAACACAAAATGAACCATATTCACCTTTTTTATTCAGTGCAATAAAACCAACTTGAATATCTTTCAAATTTTTTTTTCTATTTGCTGTTAATTTTACAACTCTGGCAACAGCCTCTTTACAAGCCTGCTCCGGCGTTTTTCCTTGTCGCATTAATTCCACTACTAAATGGCAACCGGCAATACGGATTACTTCTTCACCGTGACCGGTAGCTGTTGCCGCCCCGATCTCATTATCTACATATAATCCCGCACCAATAATTGGTGAATCACCAACCCTTCCATGCATCTTAAATGCCATACCACTAGTTGTACATGCGCCAGACAAATCACCATTAGCATCCAAGGCGATCATACCGATAGTGTCGTGATTTTCAATATTAACAACCGGTTTATAATTGTTTGTTTTTAACCATTCTTTCCATTCCTTTTCGGATTCATCAACTAACAAATTTTCTTTTATGAAACCTTGAGAAAGTGCAAATTGCAGAGCACCTTCTCCAACCAACATAACATGAGGGGTTTTTTCCATCACAGCTCTTGCAACAGATATAGGATGTTTGATAAATTCCAAACAAGCAACAGAACCGATGTTTGCATTCTCATCCATGATGCAAGCATCCAAGGTAACATGTCCATCTCTGTCGGGACGACCGCCATAACCGACACTTCGTTCGGCGGGATCGCCTTCCGGGATCTTAACGCCGGCCTCAACAGCATCCAGGGCTTTTCCATTTTTATTAAGAATTTCCCAAGCTGCTTCATTCGCTTTTAAACCAAAGTTCCAGGTAGAAAGTACGATTGGTTTTACAACCTTCGTTTTAAAATCGTTTGCAAATTTTTCAGATTCAGCAGCATCTAATTTATTTACCAACAAGGCTGCCGAAGCAAAAGCAGATGTTTTAATAAAGTTACGTCTGGTATTCATATTCTAAGATATTTTAGTAGTTCGATTCCTAAGAATAAATGCAAGCTAGTCCATCAAAAACAACAAACTTATATACATTTGTACAAGTAGTTTTTCTTACATAGTTTGTAAGTTTTAATTTGAATCCCGGCAGGTTTAGTAGTCCTGTCGGGATTTATTTTATTGACTTAAAATGCTTTGCATAATTCACTCCCATTCTATCAAGCACAGGCGCATGCATTTTTAATCTGACAACAAATTCTTTGTAATTCTTTTTATCAAGAGGTGTCCACAAGGCTTCAGAAAGTGCTGCCATCCGGGGCATCGACATATATTCTACCTGCGAAAATGTAGTGATATATTCTGTCCAAACATTCGCTTGTGCACCCATAATATATTTTGCCTCTGCAGCGCTAAACGCTTTTGGTGTAGGATCATATGCATATACCGAATCCAAAGGATTAAATCCACCGATAGCCAAAGGCTCTTTTGTTTTATCCTTTGATTGATAATGATCGAAATAACATGGTTTACCGGGGCTCATTACTACAAAGTGATTCTGTTTAGCGGCAGCAACACCTCCGGCAATTCCTCTCCAACTCATTACAGCGGCATTGGGAGCCAAACCTCCTTCTAAAATTTCATCCCAACCAATAATTTGCTTTCCTTTTGAGTTCACAAATTTTTCGATGCGGGTAATGAAATAACTTTGAAGCTCTTCTGCATTTTTTAGTTTCTCATCAACAATTCTTTTCTGACATTTCGGACAAGCCTTCCATCGGTCTTTCAAACATTCGTCCCCACCAATATGAATATATTTTCCCGGGAAAAGAGCCATTACTTCTGTCAAGATATCCTCCAAAAAATTAAATGTTTCATCATTTCCTGCACAATATACATCATCCGAAACGCCCCATTTAGTGTATGTTTCAAACGGACCTCCTGTACACGAATATTGCGGATATGCAGCAAGTGCTGCTAATGAATGACCCGGCATTTCAATCTCCGGCAAAATCGTGATGTATTTACTTTGTGCATAGGCAACAATTTCTTTGATATCTTCCTGAGTATAAAATCCACCATAAGGCGTACCATCATATTTATCATCTTTGGAAGGAGTTCCATCTTTATTAAAAGCCGGCTTGCCAATAATGGTTTCTTTTCTTTTTCCACCAACGGAAGTTAATAATGGGTACTTTTTAATTTCTATTCTCCAACCTTGATCATCCACCAAATGCCAATGAAAAACATTGAACTTATACATCGCTAAATAATCAATGTATTTTTCCACTTCCGCTTTCGTAAAAAAATGACGACTGCAATCTAAATGCATACCACGCCATTGATAACGGGGAGAATCGCTAATTTGAACACAAGGGATTTTCACTTCAGCTGTTTTTTCAACAGGAAGAATCTGAATAAATGTTTGCATAGCATAAAATAAACCCGGATTTCCTTCCGCCAAAAAAAAGATCTGATTTTGATTGATGTTCAAATCATAGTTTTCAAGAAAGCCTGCTTCAAAGTCGGGACGGGAGATCAAAATATAATTTCCATCCGTTGGCATTTTTTTTACGATCGCTAATTCAAATCCATAATTGGTTTTGAAAAAATTATTGATATAATCAACTTCATGCTGAAAGCCATCTGCCAGCAATACAATTTTTGTTTGTGCTGACAATACAAAATTATCATCACTGTATTTCACTTCTCGGGGAAGGGGGATCAATGGGAGAACTTTCATTGGACGTGGAGGTTGGCCAACACTTGGCAGTGAAAGCAAAAGAAATAGCGAAGCAATTATTTTTTTCATATTTTCAGAAATCATTAGGTTCGTTTTAAAATATTATAATTTTCTTTGATCAATGAGGAAGTTTGTCTTTTAACCGGCCATATGCCCATGTTCCCAGAACAGCAAAAAACAGGACAACAGTAACCACTAACAAGCCACTACCAATCAATGCATATAATGGTCCAGGGCAAGCGCCTGTCATTGCCCAGCCCAATCCAAATATTAATCCTCCAATAATATTCCCCTTGGTAAATTCTTTAGGAGCAATAATTATTTCTTTACCGTATATTGTTTTTACCTTAAATTTTTTAATAAGCAAAATGGAAATGGCACCTACAACAATGGCAGAGCCAATAATTCCATACATATGAAATGCCTGAAAACGGAACATTTCCTGAATACGAAACCAAGAAACGACTTCTGCTTTGATCAGGATCACTCCAAAAATAAATCCAAGAAACAGATATTTTAATTTTGACATCATCTTTATTTAATACAATTATTAAAATTTATTTTGTTCATTTTTTTACAATCTCATTATCCATGGCAAAATAAACCAAGTCATTATCAATCCGCCAATAAAAAAGCAAATGGTTGAAACCAATGAAGGCCATTGCAAATTAGAGAGTCCCATAATTGAATGTCCTGATGTACAACCATCGGCATATCTGGTTCCAAAGCCGACAAAAAAACCACCTATGATCATCAATATAAAACCTTTCAATGAAAGTAATGATTGGAAATTAAATATCTCTGACGGAACGAAACCGGAATGATCTTTTATGCCCATTGCATTGAGATCTGCAATTGTATTTTCTGAGATCTGGATAGGGTTAGGATTACTAAAACAGTAACCTGCAACAAATCCTCCAAGAACGATTCCAAATGCAAAAAGCAAATTCCAGGATTCTGCCTTCCAATTGTAATTAAAATATTCGATTTTCCCCGGAATACAAGCAGAACAAATGTGTTTTAATGAAGATGATATCCCAAAAGGTTTATTACCCAGGATCAATAATACCGGCACCATCAGTCCGATCAAAGGACCAGAAACATACCATGGCCAAGGCTGCGTCAAAATATTCATGTCTATTTAAATATTGGATATTTTAAATTGAAAAATATTTAAGGTCTATACTCTGTTTTTAATTCTTTTATTATTAAAGATGCTGCTCCAAGAATTGCAGCATCATTCTCCTTTAATTCTGACGGTAAAATTTTAATTTTATTCTTATAAATGTTCAATAAATTTTCCTCGAAACTTTTTATGGTTGGTTTAAAAATAAAATCACCGGCTAAAGCTAATCCGCCAAACAAAAATATTGCTTGAGGACTTGTATAAGCAACACTATTCGCCAATGCTAATCCGAGAATTTCACCTGTCTGATCAAAAGCTGCAATTGCATCTTTGTCACCCTGCATTGCTTTATCGTAAATATATTTTGCATCCGCAACGCGTGCTTGCAAATTGGATTTATCATGATGACTCATCAACAGATCAGAATAAGTACGTTTAATTCCGGTTGCAGAACAATACGTTTCCAAACACCCTTTTCTGCCACAACCACATTGACGGCCATCAGGAAACATGATCACATGACCTATCTCACCGGCAAAACTATCATGACCATAAACCATTTCACCATTAACAACAATCCCGCTTCCTAAACCTGTTCCTAATGTTATGAAAATAAAATCTTTCATTCCCTTTGCACCGCCAAACATCATTTCACCGATTGCTGCTGCATTGGCATCGTTGGTAAGAACAGTTTTTACAT
The DNA here is from genome assembly GCA_947476185.1 of Bacteroidota bacterium. Classification (GTDB taxonomy): domain Bacteria; phylum Bacteroidota; class Bacteroidia; order 2-12-FULL-35-15; family 2-12-FULL-35-15; genus 2-12-FULL-35-15. The sequence goes on along the minus strand of CANJPX010000013.1, from coordinate 39,011 downwards.
GTAATTTGTCAGAAAATAATTTCGCCAATGGAATAACTCCGAACCATTTTAAATTGGGAGCAAATTCAACTGTTCCTTTAAAATAATTTCCATTCGGAGCTCCAATTCCAACACCAACCAATTCATAGTCTTTACTGAATTGCAACATTGCCTTTTTTATGTGTTCGCAAACAACTGCAACCAGATCTTCAGGAATTGGAAAATGCTCCGTAGAAACTTTTTCCTTTAATAAAATTTTTCCATTGAAATCGACCAATCCAAAAACCGTGTTCGTTCCGCCAATATCAATGGCTGCTACCAGATGTTGCATCATAATCTATTCCTTTTTTATTTAAGATCTTTTTAACTTTCCATGCATACCATGAAAGAAAAACAAAACAGAAAACAGGTATTATATAAGAAAAATGAATCGTTGTATAGTCTGCTAATAATCCTTGAACTGGAGGAATAAAGGCTCCACCAAGTATCATCATTATTAAAAAACCGGATGCCTGACTTGTATATTTTCCAAGACCGGCTATTGCCAAAGAAAAAATACAAGGCCACATGATCGAACAAAACAATCCTCCACTCAAAAATGCATAAATGCCAATTGTTCCATGAGTAAACAATCCAATTATCATTGCAATGCTTCCTAAAAATCCAAATAACATCAATGTAAATGTAGGACGGTGCTTGCCTAAAATAAATCCTGCCAACAGAATAGCAACACAAATAGCATACATATAAAAATCGCTGATATCGGCACCATTCAGATGGTTCATAAAAAGAACAAACGCAAATGCCAGAAAAGGAATGATAAGTGTTAAAATTGTATTGGTTGATTTCTTTAAATTAAAAGCGTCAATTGCACCGGTCCATCGCCCAATCATCAAACTCCCCCAATAAATTGATATGAACGGGCTGATCTTAGAATTGTCTAACCCACCAAATTCAGGTGTTCTAAGTAATGTACCCATATTACTTTGAATACTTACTTCCACACCGACATAAACAAAAATCGCCAACATCCCCAAAGTCACTTGAGGATAAGCTGTAAGTTCAAATCGATTTTCCCTTTTTATTTTTTTATATAAAATAAAAAGCACAACAATCAGCAAAAATATAAATCCGGTAATTGCTGTCAAAAAAATCATTTTATTATAATCGGCATCAAAATTAATTCCTGATGAAATTTTTCTGCTATCGAAGGCAGAATAAGCAAATATCACCAAGAGAAACAACAATATTCCAATAATAAAAAACAAAGGTTGTTTTAGCACTTTAACTTCTGATTCATCCTCTTCAATTTCAAGTTTCGGAATTTTTGAAAAAACAAGAATAACTATTGCAGCCCCAAAAGCCACAGCCAAAATCATATACAAAACATTTATCGAACCTAATGAAGCTGAAGTTTTATCTGTATCCGAGGCAATCACTTTTCCAAACAAAGCCAAACTCACTAATATAGGACCAATAGCTGTTCCCAGAGAATTAACACTTCCTGCAAAATTTAATCTATAAGAACCGGTTGCCGGATTTCCTAAATTTAAAACTAAAGGATTTGCTGACGTCTGTTGCAAAGAAAAACCTAAAGCAATAATAAAAAAAGCAGCAAGTATGAACATAAAAGAACCTGAGCTCACTGCCGGGATCATTATTAACGCACCTACAATGGAAATAAGCAAACCATAGATAATTGTTTTTTTGTACCCAATTTTATTAATGATATCTTTATTGAACTGCAAAGAAAAAATATATAACAACAACGACCCTATAAAATAAGCTCCATAAAAAGCGCTATCTATCAATTGTGATTGAAACTGACTTAAATTAAAATGTGTTTTACAAAATGGAATGAAAATCCCATTTGATGCTGCTAAAAAACCCCAGAAAAAAAACACTGTAATCAATGCAAATAATGCGGACGTTTTGGATGAATTATTTCCCATAAAATTAATTTTATATTTTAGGGAAAAGTAAGCTTTATCTGATAAACTTCAAAAAGCAATTATCAACTTTTGTTAGTAATTGACGGTTCATTACTTTTTAGAATCAAGCTAAATTCAGAAAGATATAATCACTGATAAATGACCGATCGTTTATTTTGGAAAAACGGCATCAAGAATTTTCTCTGTTGCTCCAACTCTACCTTGCACATACATTTTTGAGATCACCGAAGCCGTCTTCAAAACCTGCTCATCACTTAAAAGAATAAGCGTTTTTTCAAATTCCAAAATATCATTTACAGAAAACGCACCACCCAACTTAATCAACTCTTTTGCTTCTGTGAACTTTTGATAATTAGGACCAAATATCACAGGTAAACCAAAAGTGGCTGCCTCTAAAATATTATGGATACCCTTTCCGAAACCACCTCCAATAAAGGCAATTGTACCATATTGATATAACGATGAAAGCATACCGACATTATCCACAATTAATAGTTGAGCATCCTTAATATTCAAGTCACTTGCATTAGAATAGCGTAAACAGCTAAATTCAGAAATAAACAGCGCTTCGATAGAAGAAATATGATTTTCGTCAATCTCATGAGGAGCAATTATAATTTTATAGTTTGTTTTTAATTGTTGATTTTTTAAAAAACAGCTTGCCACTATCTTCTCATCTTCTGCCCAGCTACTTCCCAGGATCATTATCTTTTTATCACTCACAAATTGCTTCACAAGTTCAATCTGTTTTGCATTTTTTGATATTTCCAATACCCGGTCAAATCTGGTATCTCCGCACAATGTTGCATTGTTAAAACAGATTGAATTCAATAATTCCACCGACTTTTTGTCTTGTAAAAAGAAATGAGTAAAAGAAGACAATTGTTTCCGAAACCAAGCTCCGGAGAATCTAAAAAAATAGTGATCTTCTCTGAATATCCCGCTTACCAAATATGTCGGAATATTATTATTTTTCAATTCCTTCAAATAGTTGAACCAGAATTCATACTTCACAAAAAACACTTTTTGAGGTTTTACAATCTCCATAAATTTCCTTGCATTTGAAGGAGTATCGATGGGTAAATAAAAAATAAGATCGGCACCCGGATAATTTTTCCGAACCTCATATCCAGAAGGGGAAAAAAAAGTAAGTAAAATTTTTATTTGGGGATCATCTCGTTTTATTTTTTCGATAAGTGGTCGACCTTGTTCAAACTCTCCCAAAGAAGCGCAATGAAACCAGATCAGATTATCGAATCCTGTTTTTTGAATTGCAGAACCGATCTTATCAAAAATATTCTTTCTTCCTTTGAGAAAGATCTTGGCTTTGGGAATGAATAAAGAAGCAATACGAATTGCTAAATAATAAGAATAAATAGAAATGGTATATAATAATCTCATTATCAAATTTCAACTTCCTATCCAAAAGAAAGGAACGGATGAGGTATTAATATGTGTAAAATTCCTGTGGAGTTCTTTTGTAAAGTGGCAGGATCCAAGCTATTTTTGCGCCATACAAAATATCCAATCGTTTTTCAGTATCTTGTTTCATCAGATCATAATCAAAGCTTCTTCTGCTTTGAGTGAACCCTTCCAGACACTCTAAGCCAAAATAAATATTCACCAAACGATTACTACTTAAATATAAATATCCTAAATTCTGGCTCAGTAAAAACCCATTTGACAGGCGATCATACCCTTTTTTATATTCTTTAGAAAGCTGCGGAGCGTTATTATCTATCGTTTCTATTCTTATCTTATGCTGAATAAATCCCACACCAACACTAAATACAATTCCACTATTTGGGTTCGGTTTTTTAAATGAAAACATTCTACCGGCAGTAAGTGAAGTCGTAAACCCACGTTCAAATAACCGGACATCAGCAAATTCCCCATTTCGGTTTATTATCGCGCCCGTCGGTGTTGCTATGCTATCAAAAAGACTCTCTTTTACATCTTTCCCGAAAAAATAGCTTCCATTTATCCCGAATGTCCAATATTTTTTCGTTTTAAAATCGAGCGCAAGGGCTACAGATGAATTATTTCCGAAACGTTTCACCAGATCGCCTGCAGAAAGCTGGTAACCATAAGATATTCCAACATAAGGAGCAAAAATAGAAGAATCCTTAACACTCACTTGTGCAGATAAATTAGAGAACAAAATAGTAATAAAAATACTTAAAAAAAAGGCTTTCTTCATAGCGATAAAAATGTTGGTAAATATAAGGCTTTAAAACGAATTTGGAAGGCAAAAATTGCCTTCAGAATTTATATATTTTCACTATCTTCGCATTCTTATTTAAAACACTAAAAACGAATGACAAAAATTGCTAAAAAAATTCAAATGGTTGACTTAAAAAGTCAATATGAAAAGATAAAAACGGAAGTAGATGCCGCAATACAAAATGTGCTGGACAATACAGCTTTCATTAATGGTCCGGAAGTAAAAGCCTTTCAATCGGAACTGGAGCAATACCTTGGAGTTAAACATGTAATTCCATGTGCTAACGGAACAGACGCTTTACAAATAGCCATGATGGCTCTGGGATTGAAACCGGGTGATGAAGTTATTACTGCCGATTTCACTTATGTAGCTACAGCTGAAGTAATTGCTCTTCTTGGATTAAAACCCGTCTTAGTTGATGTTGTACCCGGTACATTTGATATAGATGTAAAAGCAATAGAAAAAGCAATAACCCCTAAGACCAAAGCTATTGTGCCTGTTCATCTATTCGGACAATGTGCTGATATGGATGCTATCATGGCATTGGCAAAAAAACATGATCTTTTTGTTATCGAAGATACCGCTCAGGCTATTGGTGCTAAATTCAAATCGACAGACGGAACAACCAAAAAAGCCGGAACAATTGGAACAGTTGGCTGTACATCATTTTTTCCTTCTAAAAATTTAGGTTGTTATGGTGATGGTGGAGCAATCTTCACCAATGACGATCAACTAGCAGCAAAGATCAGGAAAATAGCTAATCACGGACAATCCGTTCAATATGTGCATGATGAAATCGGAGTAAATTCCCGTTTGGATAGCATTCAAGCAGCAATTTTAAGGATCAAATTACGTGATCTGGATAATTATGCTGCAGCTCGAAACAAGGCTGCCAGTTTCTACGACAAAGCATTTGCCAATCATTCGAAATTAACAACTCCTGCTCGCGCCAAATTTTCAGACCACGTGTTTCACCAATATACTTTGCAATTGAAAAATGTTGATAGAAATGCGTTGCGCGAATTTTTAGCAAGCAAGGATATTCCCGCAATGATCTATTATCCGATCCCTTTGCACCTTCAAAAAGCATATTTGGATCCTCGCTACAAAGCAGGAGATTTCCCTGTAACAGAGCAATTATGCGAATCAGTTGTTTCTTTACCGATGCACACTGAATTGGATGAAGAAACGTTGAACTACATTACAACTAACGTTTTGGAATTTTGCAAATAATTTCATTTTACTAAATACTACAAACATTAACAATAAATATTAAATATGAACATTGCAGTAGTTGGAACAGGATACGTTGGATTAGTGACAGGAACATGTTTAGCAGAAACAGGCAACCATGTTATTTGCGTTGACATCAACAAAGATAAAATTGAAAAAATGCAAGCCGGTGTTGTCCCTATCTATGAACCTCATTTGGATCAGTTATTTGAAAGAAATATAAAACAAGGTCGCTTAACATTTACAACAAATTTAGCCGAAGCAATAGAAACAGCAAAGATCATCTTTCTTGCTCTACCAACGCCTCCGGGTGAAGATGGCTCAGCAGACCTTAGCTATATCCTTGGTGTTGCCGACGATCTTGGAAAGATCATCAAAGATTATAAAGTGATCGTTGACAAAAGCACAGTGCCGGTTGGCACTGCTGATAGAGTCCGCGCTGCTGTCGCTAAAAACGCAAAAGTAGAATTTGATATTGTTTCAAATCCAGAATTTTTACGTGAAGGGTTTGCTGTTGATGATTTCTTAAAACCTGATCGTGTTGTAATTGGAGCAAGTTCTGACAGAGCACGTAAAACAATGGAGGAACTCTACAAACCATATGTTCGTCAGGGAAATCCTATAATTTTTATGGATGAAAAATCTGCAGAATTAACAAAATATGCTGCAAATGCTTTCCTGGCAACAAAAATCACCTTCATGAACGAAATTGCAAATATGTGCGAATTGGTTGGTGCAGATGTTGATGCTGTTCGCATCGGGATTGGTAGCGATGAAAGAATTGGGAAACGCTTTTTATTTCCCGGGATAGGATACGGTGGCAGCTGCTTTCCAAAAGATGTGCAGGCTTTATCAAGATCCGCAAAAGAAGTGAATTACGATTTTAAACTTTTGGAATCGGTAATGGAAGTAAATGAAAAACAAAAAACCATCATCCTTCCAAAAATAAAAGAATATTTCAAAGGTGATCTGAAAGGTAAAAAAATTGCTATTTGGGGTTTGGCGTTTAAGCCTGACACGGACGATATTCGTGAGGCTCCGGCATTATACATTATTGACGAATTAGTAAAAGCAGGAGCAACAGTTACAGCGTATGATCCTGAAGCAATCAACAATGTGCGAAATTTAATTGGGGATAAGATCTCTTATGCTAATGATGAATACGAGGCTTTACAAGGTGCTGATGCTTTATTGATCGCAACAGAATGGAGTTTATTTCGTACTCCTGATTTTGAAAAAGTTACTTCTCTTTTAAAAAACAAAGTCATTTTTGATGGCAGAAATTTATACGGACTAGATCAAATGAAAGAATTAGGATATTATTACACAAGCATCGGAAGAGAAACTGTAAAATAAATTTTATGAAAAGAGTACTTATAACAGGAGCAGCAGGTTTTTTAGGGTCTCACTTATGTGACAGATTCATCAAGGAAGGATATCACGTTATTGCAATGGATAACTTGATTACCGGTGACCTGAAGAACATTGAACATTTGATGAAATTGGAACATTTTGAATTTTATCATCATGACGTTTCAAAATTTGTTTTTGTACCAGGCGAATTAGATTACATTTTACATTTCGCATCTCCTGCCTCTCCAATCGATTATTTAAAAATTCCAATCCAAACTTTAAAAGTCAGTTCCTTGGGAACACATAATTTACTAGGATTGGCCCGTGTTAAAAATGCAAGAATCTTAGTTGCTTCCACTTCCGAAGTTTATGGCGATCCGATGGTGCATCCTCAAACTGAAGAATATTGGGGAAATGTAAATCCTGTTGGACCGCGTGGCGTGTATGATGAAGCAAAACGATTCATGGAAGCAATCACAATGGCATATCATACGTATCATGGTTTGGAAACCCGTATCATCCGTATTTTCAATACGTATGGTCCACGTATGCGACTGAATGACGGACGCGTATTACCTGCATTCATCGGACAGGCATTAAGAGGTGAAGACCTGACAATGTTTGGTGACGGATCACAAACTCGCTCTTTTTGTTATGTTGATGATCTTGTCGAAGGAATTTATCGTTTGTTGTTGAGTAATTATTCTCAACCTGTAAATGTTGGAAATCCAAGTGAGATCTCCATCAAAGAATTTGGTGAAGAAATTATTAAATTGACAGGCACATCACAAAAATTAATTTCGAAACCATTGCCACAGGATGATCCAAAACAACGCAAACCGGATATCACAAAAGCAAAAGCGATTTTAGGATGGGAGCCCAAAGTTGGTCGTGCAGAGGGATTGAAGATCACGTATGATTATTTTAAATCATTATCGAAAGATGAATTAAATAAAACAGAGCATAGAAGTTTTAATTAGTTTGAAGAACGGTCAAGTGCATAACGGTAAACAATAAACTAAAAACGCTAAACTTTAAAATGGAATATTTTGCGCATGAAAGTGCTTTTATAGATGAAGGATGCAAGATCGGGAAAGGAACCAAGATCTGGCATTTTTCGCATATTATGGCTAATTGTATACTTGGAGAAAATTGCAACATCGGACAAAATGTGGTCATATCTCCTGATGTGGTTTTGGGAAGAAATGTAAAAATACAAAACAACGTTTCCATTTACACAGGAGTTACGTGTGATGACGATGTTTTTCTGGGTCCTTCAATGGTTTTTACAAATGTAATAAATCCACGGAGTGCTGTCAATCGAAAAAATGAATACGCAAAAACACATGTAGGAAAAGGCGCATCCATCGGAGCCAATGCAACTATTGTGTGTGGACATGATATTGGAGAATATGCTTTTATTGGTGCAGGTGCAGTTGTTACAAAAAATGTTCAACCTTATTCATTATGGGTAGGCAATCCGGCAAAACAAATGGGATGGATCAGCGAATTCGGACATCGGTTACAATTCGATAAAGAGGGAATTGCCATATGTTTTGAAAGCAATGAAATGTACAAGCTTGATAATGGAAGTGTAAAAAAATTATAACCAATTTGAAAATCAAAACGCTCATTGACTTTATTATCTTAGTAGTATAAAAATGAATAACTCAAAAATAAAATTTGCAATTATTGGTCAAGGTCATATTGGCAAACGTCATGCTGAAATGGTCCGTAGAAATCCGGAAGCGGAACTGATCGCTGTTTGTGATATTCTTCCAAAAGAAAAATTAGGATTGAATGATTTAAAAGAAAAATTCTATTCGTCTGCAGAAGAATTAATAACTGCGCATCCCGACATTGAGGTTATCAATATTTGCACCCCTAATGGACTACATGCAAAGCACTCCTTATTAGCACTAGAAGCCGGAAAGCATATCGTTTGTGAAAAACCAATGGCTCTAAGCAAAGCTGATTGCGAAGCTGTTATTTTTAAAGGATTACAAGTTCACAAAACCGTTTTTTGTGTGATGCAAAACCGTTTTTCACCGCCTTCTGTCTGGTTAAAAAAAATTGTTGAAGAAAAAATTATTGGTGATGTATTTATGGTTCAATTGAATTGCTATTGGAACCGTGATGAGCGTTATTACAAAAAGGGTGGATGGAAAGGAACGCAAGATCTGGACGGAGGAACACTGTTCACACAATTCTCACATTGGATCGATCTTTTGTATTGGATCTTTGGCGACGTGAAAGATATTCAAGCGAAGTTCAATGATTTCAAACATGCAGACCTTACTGAATTTGAAGACAGTGGATTTGTAAATTTCAATTTTATGAATGGAGGAATGGGCAGTATTAACTATTCCACTGCCGTTTGGGAAACAAATTTAGAAAGCAGTATCACAATCATAGGAAGCAACGGAAGTGTTAAAGTTGGTGGCCAATACATGGATCAGGTAGAATATTGCAACATTAAAGATTATGCAATTCCAAATCTTGATCCAACAAATGAAGCGAATGATTACGTTACGTATAAAGGCTCGGCTAATAATCATCCACAAGTTATTTCAAATGTGATCGACACGATAAAAGGAAGAACAACGCTTACAACAAACGCTATGGAAGGCTTAAAAGTGGTAGATATTATTGAACGTATTTATTCATTAAGAAAAGAAAACAGAAAAAATTAATTTGAAAATAAACTAATATAAAATTTACAAACAAGATTTTTGATGCTACGACTTTAAGTCTAATCTCTTTAATCTTTTAGCTAATATATTATTATGATTAATAAAATAAAAAATAAAGAAGCCAAAATTGCCGTAATAGGACTTGGATATGTTGGATTACCTATTGCTTTAGCATTTGCTAAAAAGGTAAAAGTAATTGGCTTCGACATCAATGAAGAGCGGGTAAAGATGATGCAAAACAACATCGACCCTTCACAGGAATTATCTTCGAAAGATTTTGAAGGATGTGATATTGAATTTACAGCTTCGATAGATGTTTTAAAATCAGCAAACTTTTTTATTGTTGCTGTACCTACTCCAATTGATGAGCATAATTTGCCTGACCTAAAACCATTATTAGGGGCATCTCGCTCCGTAGGAAAAGCACTAAAGAAAGGCGATTATGTTGTTTATGAATCTACCGTTTATCCTGGATGTACTGAAGAAGATTGTATTCCTGTTTTAGAAGAAATATCCGGATTAAAATTCAAAACGGATTTTAAAGTTGGTTATTCTCCTGAACGAATCAACCCGGGCGACAAGGAACATACTATCACGAAGATCTTAAAAGTTGTTTCAGGTTGCGATGAAGAATCACTGGAAGTGATCGCAGAAACATATAAAATAATTGTTGAACCCGGTGTTCATAAAGCATCATCCATCAAAGTGGCTGAAGCAGCAAAGATTATTGAAAACACACAGCGCGATGTTAACATCGCACTGATGAATGAATTGTCCATTATTTTCAGCCGTATCGGAATAAACACCTATGATGTTTTGGAGGCTGCCGGAACGAAATGGAATTTCTTAAAATTCTCTCCGGGTTTAGTTGGCGGACATTGTATTGGTGTTGACCCATATTATTTAACATACAAAGCAGAAGCATTGGGATATCATGCACGGGTGATCAATTCGGGAAGATATGTTAATGATTCCATGGGTTTTTATGTGGCCAAACAAACTGTAAAGAAGATCATTGCCGCAAAAAAGAATTTGACAGAATCCCGCGTTTTAGTGATGGGCGCTACATTCAAAGAAAATGTAAGTGACGTACGTAATTCAAAAGTATCAGATGTAATAAAGGAATTTAAATCATTTGGAGTAAAAGTGGATGTTGTGGATCCGTGCGCGGATTCAGAGGAATTAAATGATGAATATGGTTTTGAATTGACAAAAGAAATTGGCAAAGGCTACGACGCAGTTGTTGTTGCTGTAAACCATAAAGAGTATCTTGGTCATGATGAGGCATATTACAAATCGCTACTTTCTGATGGAGGAATATTAGTGGATGTAAAAGGTATCTTAAAAGGAAAGATCAAAAACTTAACATACTGGAGTTTATAAAAATTTAGTTTAAACATTTTCTCAGGACCTATAATATGAAAAAAATTCTAATAACTGGAGGAGCGGGATTTATAGGCTCACACGTTGTTCGGCTGTTTGTAAACAAATATCCGGATTATCAAATTGTAAATCTGGATAAACTGACTTATGCAGGAAATCTAAATAATATTAAAGACATTGAAAATAAGTCAAACTATTCATTCGTAAAAGGTGATATTGTTGATGCTGCATTTATAAATGAATTATTTTCTTTACATAAATTTGATAGCGTAATACATTTAGCTGCCGAAAGCCACGTAGACAGAAGCATCAGCAATCCACTAGAATTTGTAATGACAAATGTTATTGGAACTGTAAATCTTTTGAATGCTGCTAAGAACGAATGGAAAGACAACTTTTCAGCGCATCGCTTTTACCATGTTTCAACCGATGAAGTTTATGGAACACTTGGTGAAACGGGAATGTTCACTGAAACAACTGCATACGACCCACACAGTCCGTATTCGGCATCGAAAGCCAGCTCCGACCATTTTGTAAGAGCTTACCACGACACATACGGAATGGATGTTGTTATTTCAAATTGCTCAAACAATTATGGTAGCCACCATTTTCCAGAAAAACTAATCCCACTGTCAATTCATAACATAAAAAACAATAACCCTATTCCCATTTATGGAAAAGGAGAAAACATCCGGGATTGGTTGTATGTAGAAGATCATGCACGAGCTATTGATGTCATCTTTCACAAAGCAAAAACCGGAACAACATATAACATTGGTGGGCATAATGAATGGACAAACATAGATCTGATAAAAATATTATGCAAGATCATGGATAAAAAATTAAACCGTGCAGAAGGAGAATCAGCGAAACTCATCACTTTTGTAAAAGACAGAGCAGGACATGACATGCGTTACGCCATTGATTCTACAAAGCTTCAGAAAGAATTAGGTTGGGTTCCATCTTTACAATTTGAAGAAGGATTAGAGAAAACCGTTGACTGGTATCTCTCCAATGAAGAATGGCTGACAAATGTAACTTCCGGTGCATACAAAAAATATTACGAACAACAATATATTAAACGGTAGTCGAAGTTTTTTATCCTGTTGTTTGAAGTTCAAAAACTTTGAACAAAACAACTTCACACTTTATTCCAGATATGTATAGCACTCCATTTCATACAAATGATTTCGCATCCAAGACCTTTTTAGTGACCGGTGGAGCAGGTTTTATTGGTTCAAATATTGTCGAATATCTATTAAAACATAATGCCAAAAAGGTTGTTGTACTTGATAATTTGGCAACCGGATTCGAGGAAAATATAAACTCCTTCCTTTCACTTTCAAATTTTACTTTTATTAAAGGTGATATATGTAACATCGAAGATTGTAAAAAAGCATGTGTCGGAATTGATCACATTTTTCATCAAGCTGCTTTAGGATCTGTGCCTCGCTCAATTCAAAATCCAATAGCAACACACAATGTAAATGCTACAGGTTTTATTAATATGTTGATCGCTGCAAGGGATGCAAAAGTGAAACGCATTGTATACGCAAGTTCTTCTTCTGTTTATGGTGACAGCAAAATTTTGCCTAAAGTTGAAAACGTGATAGGGAAGCAACTTTCTCCCTATGCAGTTTCAAAAATGACAAATGAATTGTATGGAGAAATTTTTGCAAAAACATACACTATGGAAATTATCGGGTTGCGCTATTTTAATATTTTTGGTCCCCGTCAAAATCCACAAGGCGAATATGCAGCAGCTATCCCCTTATTTATAAATGCGCTATTAAATGCTCAATCTCCTGCATTGAACGGAGATGGCGAACAAACACGCGACTTTACTTTTGTTTCAAATGCTGTTCAGGCAAATATAAAAGCAATGTTTGCACAAAATATAAATACAGAAGGCACAATATTTAATATCGCAGTTGGTGAAAGGGTTTCGCTAAATCAATTGATCGAAATATTAAAAAAATTGATCGGCACAAAAACCCAACAAACATACAGAGCGGAGCGCGCGGGGGATGTTCGTGATTCCTTGGCTGATATTTCAAAAGCACAAACCTTGTTAAAATATCACCCAAATGTAAAAATTGAAGAAGGATTAAAATATACGTTGGCTTGGTTTAAAACAAAATAATTTTATTACGAAGCTTGTCCCCCCTTTGAAGGGGGCAGGGGGATGAAAAATTCACCATGGGACTATTTAAAATATTCAGTAAAAAACAAAAAAGGCTTAGCACTCCGGTCGACCTTTCTGTATTGGGCTGTGACATACATTCTCATTTTATTCCCGGGATCGATGATGGTGCTAAAACAATGGAAGAAAGTGTGCAAATGATCTCTGAAATGCATGGCCTGGGATATAAAAAAATAATCACTTCCCCGCATACAATGAGTGATTTTTATCGAAACACTTCCGAAATAATTTTAAACGGGGCCAAAAATGTAAAACAAGCGCTCAATGAAGCAAACATCCCTATCGAATTCAATGCTGCTTCAGAATATTATTTAGATTATGATCTCGAACGAAAATTAGACGAGGAACCATTATTGACATTTGGAAACAAATATTTATTGTTTGAAATCTCCTATATGAATCCTCCGGATAATTTATTTCATATCATTTTTAAAATGCAACTTCTCGGCTACAAGCCCGTTTTGGCGCATCCTGAAAGATACAATTTCTGGCACAAAGATTTTGATAAATATGAAACTTTTATCGATAAAGGTGTTTTACTACAGCTGAATATCAATTCCTTGACTGGCTATTATTCACCTGCCACAAAAAAAATAGCAGAACAAATGATCGATAAAAACATGATCTCATTTGTCGGAACAGATTGCCATCATATGGGACATATCAATTTATTGAAACAAGTTGTATATGACCCTTACCTAGAAAAATTGATCGGAAGTGATTTACTATTAAATAAAAGTTTATAGATGCAAATGAAAAAATTATTCCCATTACTTGTTTTACTGACGCTAGTATATTCTTGTTCTACTGAACCTAAAAAAAGTGATGTAGAAACAGTAACTCCCAAAAAAGAAGAATTAGTCAAGACCCTCGATTATGAAATAGTCGGTAAGATCCCTCATGCACTCACTTCATTTACAGAAGGCCTTTTATTTCACAACAACCAACTTTTTGAAAGCACGGGCTCTCCGGAAAATCTTCCTGATACCAAATCTGTTTTTGGGATCATTGATACGTTGACAGGTTCAATAAATAAAAAAGCAGAATTGGATAAAAAATATTTTGGAGAAGGAATAATAATTCTAAATGATAAGATCTACCAACTAACATATAAAAATCAAATTGGATTTATTTATGATGCTAAAACATATAAACAAATAGGTCAATTCAATTATAAAAACAAAGAGGGATGGGGATTGACAACTGATGGAACGTCAATCATAATGAGCGATGGAACCAACATATTAACGTATATGGACCCTAACACATTAAAAGTTACCAAAACAATTAATGTTACAAATGCAGGTTATGCTGAAGATTATTTAAATGAATTGGAATTCATAAAAGGGTATATCTATGCAAACATCTGGACCAAAAACTATGTAGTAAAAATTGACATTAACAGTGGAAAAGTAGTTGGTGTTTTAGATTTTTCCTCCTTATCAGAAGAGGCACATACAAAAAATCCGGATGCAGATGTTTTGAATGGAATAGCTTATGATCCTGCTACTGACAGGATGTTTGCAACAGGAAAATTGTTCCCCTATATTTATGTGATAAAATTAAAATAGGTTTAAAAATATTCTTTTTAACTCTTTAAAGGTCTTGCATAAGCGACCACATCTTTATCCGTAATAATTTTATCGCACAATATAATTAAACGTTCCACAACATTTCTAAACTCTCTGATATTCCCCGTCCAGTTTATTTTTTGCAATTCTTTGATCGCTTCTTTGGAAAAACTTTTATTAGGCATATTATGATCCTCGCATATCATTTTCAAAAAATGCTCTGCTAATAGCGGGATATCGTCCTTCCTTTCACTCAATGAAGGCACATGAATAAGGATAACACTTAAACGATGATAAAGATCTTCTCGGAAATTTCCGGCAGCAATTTCCTTTTGCAGATCTTTATTTGTAGCAGCAACCACACGCACATTCACTTTTATTTCTTTTTCCCCACCCACTCTGGTAATTTTATTTTCCTGCAAGGCACGTAATACTTTAGCTTGTGCAGAAAGGCTCATATCACCAATTTCATCCATGAATAATGTTCCGCCTTCTGCTTGTTCAAATTTCCCTTTACGTTGGTTGATCGCAGATGTAAAAGCACCCTTTTCATGTCCGAATAATTCACTTTCGATCAATTCGCTAGGGATAGCGGCACAATTTACCTCGATCAAAGGTGCACCAGAGCGATTGCTTTTTTCATGCAACCAACGGGCAACTAACTCTTTCCCACTCCCATTTCCTCCCGTAATTAATACGCGCGCATCTGTTGGAGCAACCCTTTCTATCATTTCCTGAATTTGTTGTATCGCCTTTGACTCACCAACCATCTCAAATGTCTTGCTAACCTTCTTCTTCAACACCTTGGTTTCTGTCACCAAAGTTGATTTATCCATAGCATTGCGGATCGTAACCAATAAACGATTCAGATCCAACGGCTTTGCAATAAAATCGAAAGCTCCCTTCTTTACTGCTTCTACTGCAGTTTCAATATTTCCATGGCCGGATATCATAACAACGGGCGTATCCGACGACAACAACATTACCTTGTCCAACACTTCAATACCATCCATTTTAGGCATTTTAATATCACACAGAATAATATCATACTTTTCCTTTTGGATCATTGCAATGCCTTCAGCTCCGTCAGAAGCTTCGTCTACCTGGTATTTCTCATATTCTAAGATCTCACGCAATGTTTTACGGATACTTTTTTCGTCATCAATGATCAATAGCTTTGCCATCTTTAGAGATATAAATTAAATATTGAAAATTAAAAAAATAAAATAAATTTCAGTGCATTGAATTTAGTTCAAAATATAATTTCACAACAAAATTATAATTTCTATTTCAATAACTCGTGAAGTACACCCTCTTTTAAAGAATAGGTAGATAATCGCATTTTTTGGATATCAAAAGAGCGTACCACGAAATTTACGATTATACTAGAAACAACGATCATATCCACGCGCATTGCCACCAATCCTTTTATTTTTAATCTTTCGGAATTAGTAGATTTTAAAATGCTATCATAAACAATTTCGCAATCATCCAAATTGAACGTAAATTCTGTTTTATCATCCAATATTTCAGGAGAATAAAAACGATGTGCGATAATTTCAGCCAATGAATCAAAGGATCCGGAAGAACCTATCAATTCAGAGATCGGATTTTTTTTAACGGCCTCGAACAAAGGCTGAAGTTCCTGATTCAAATAATTTGTAAAAACTTTGATCTCAGCATCGTTGATCGGGTCTGAAGGAGGAAACAATTCCAATAACCTGGCAGCACCTAATAAAAAACTTTGCTTCCAAAATATTCTATCTTTATTCGCAATAATAAATTCTGTACTTCCACCACCGATATCTATTATCAAAGACGCTTCCTCACTTAATTCAACTGCAGAATGAACACCATAATAAATTAATTCTGCTTCCCTGTCTCCTGAAATTATTTGAATATCAATCCCTGTTTCTTTCTTCGCCTGTTCAACAAATATATGTCCGTTTTTAGTGCTTCTTATTGCAGATGTAGCAAAAGCAAAAATCTGATCTACATTATATTTCTTCGTCGTTTCAAAATGCGTTTTAAAAGCCGCCATACCTCTTTGGAATGGGGTATCAGCAATAACGCCTTGATTCATTCCGCCTTCAGCAAGCTTAACAGAAATTTTTGTTTGAAATACGTGAGAATATGTTTTGTCAGAATTAACTTCTACAATGAGTAAATTAAAAGTATTGGTGCCTAAATCTATAACAGCGATCCTCATAAAAGAATTAGCATTTAATGCAACAAGATATGAAAATTACTTAATATTTAAAACGTAAACTACCCTTTGTAAAATAGCCATTTACCCAATTCTTTCCAGGTAACTTTCTTACCATACATAAGGATCCCTGTTCGATAGATACGTGCGGCCAACCATGTGGTAAAAAGAAAGCCCAGTACCAATAAGCTCATAGAAACAATTATTTCCCATGCAGGCACTCCAAAAGGAAGCCTAACCATCATAACAACAGGGGAAGTTAGTGGTATCATCGAAAACCAAAAGGCCAAGGAACCTTCCGGATCCTGCATTACCGTTTGTGCAATGCCAAAAGAAAAAATGAGTGGGACAGTTATAGGTAGCATAAACTGATTCGTATCGGCTTCACTATCCACAGCTGCTCCAATAGCTGCAAACAAAGCACTATACATCAAATATCCTGCAAGGAAATAAAATAAAAAACAAAGCGTAATGGAAACCATGTCCACTGATTTGAAATCATTCCACAACTGTGTCATTTCATTCGGATCTTCATTTTTCCCCATTTTGGTCTGGTCTAAATTCTCTCCGATCTTTATGACTTCCTCTTTTGCTACATTTTGTTTAATATCAATGCTACGCAAAATAGTAGCAGAGGCAAAACTGTATAAAGTAGTTGACAAAATCACCCAAAGCAAAAATTGAGTTAAACCAACCAATGCAACACCTATGATTTTCCCCATCATCAACTGAAAAGGTTTTACCGATGACAATATTACTTCAACGATACGACTTGTTTTTTCTTCCATCACACCACGCATCACTTGTACACCATACATAAAAATGAAAAAATAGATCATAATTGCAGCAACCAAACCGATCCCCATATACAAACCCGTATTCGTTTTTTTGTCGTTGCCTTCCTCATCAACCTGCATTGTAAGCATTGAAAATTCAGATTTGTCCTTCGCATCTTTAATGAAATCAATATTCACATGATTTTCTGCAAGCATCACTTCATAAAGCATTTTGCTGATACTATATTGAATATGTTGTTGAGCAGTATTACTTAATTGTTTTTTATATAACAATTTGATGCCTTTCTGTCCACCATTCAAAACATTCTTTGGTATCCACAAAATAGCATTGTAATCGGTATCAAAAAAGCCTTTACGAGCTTGGTCAAGTGTGATAGGAGGGTAATCAAAATGCACACTTTCTTTTTCAGGTATCAAACCGGTAAATAAAAAACTTTCATCAACCACCTCAACCTTTTGCTTCTCAGTTTTTTGCATCGATAACCATATCGGCACGATCATAATACCTACCATTAAAACAGGACCGATAATTGTCATTAGAATAAACGACTTTTTCTTTACCCTGGACAGGTATTCACGCTTTATGATGAGAAGAATTTTATTCATCTAATTCTTTTTTATTCTGTGAAATTACTTTGTGTTCCAATACTATTTCCTTCACCAACTTTTTTTATAAAAATATCATTCATGCTTGGAATAATTTCTTTAAATGAATGAATTTCAACTGCAGATAAAACAGAGGACAATAATTGGTTGGAAGTACTTCCCGGTGTTAATTCAATTTGTGCTCTACAATTTTCTCCCTCTGACCAATTTTCACCAAGCTTGCCGTAGGTCCACAATGAATTTGTAAAGCCCATCATATTTCCACTGAATTCAATTTCAATCAGATTGGATCTGTTTTCCTTACGGATATCTTTTACAGTTCCATCCAATATTTTTTTAGATCTATTTATCAAAGCGATGTTATCGCAAAGTTCTTCAACAGAACCCATGTTATGTGTAGAAAATAAAATTGTTGAGCCCTGCTTCTTAAGATTCAAAATCTCGTTCTTGATAAGGTTCGCATTAATAGGATCAAAGCCACTGAATGGCTCATCCAATATTAATAACTTTGGCTCATGCATAACAGTGACAATAAACTGCACCTTTTGTTGCATTCCTTTTGAAAGCTCTTCCACCTTTTTGTTCCACCAAGCTTCAATTTCAAATTTCTCGAACCAATATTTTAATTTTTTCTTCGCCTCCGCTTTTTTCATCCCCTTTAACTGAGCTAGATAAAGTGCTTGCTCACCAACTTCCATTTTTTTATACAATCCACGCTCTTCGGGCAAATAACCAATTTGCTCCACATGTTTTGGAGACAATTTTTCATTTTCGAAAAAGATCTCACCACTATCGGGACCTGTGATCTGATTTATTATTCTAATTAAAGAGGTTTTTCCCGCGCCATTTGGACCAAGCAGTCCAAATACACTTTGCTCTGGAATGTCCAATGAAACATCATCCAATGCAGTATGAGCTGCATATTTTTTCACTATGTTCTTAGCAGATAATATATTGCTCATATTATTCAAAATATTGTTTCATCCGTTCAAAAAAACCTTTGTCTTTTTTACTCGGATTAGGTTTGAAATTATGAGCGTCACTCAAATCTTCAAGAATTTTTTTCTCTTCTTTTGTTAAATGCTGAGGCGTCCACACATTAATATTCACCAAAATATCGCCACGACCATAGGTATTGATATCCGGCAAGCCTTTCCCTTTTAGACGAAGGACCTTCCCGCTTTGTGTTCCAGGATCAACTTTTATTTTCGCTTTTCCATCAATGGTGGGAACTTCAATTTGAGTTCCTAAGGCAGCATCAGAATAACTTACAAAATGATCGTAAAACAAATTCATTCCATCACGTTTCAAATGTTCGTGCTCCACTTCCTCTATCACTACTATCAAATCACCTGCAACACCACCGCGTGCTCCCATATTTCCTTTTCCGCCAACAGACAATTGCATCCCTTCTGAAACACCTCCGGGAATATTTATGCTAATCACTTCTTCATCACGAACAATTCCATCACCATGACATGAATGACATTTATCTGTGATCGTTTTTCCTTCACCACTGCAACTCGGACAAGTGCTTGTAGTTTGCATCGCACCTAAAATAGTATTCGTTATGCGGCTTACCTGACCTGAACCTTTACAGGTAGAACAACTATTGAAAGCGGAACCATTTTTTGCTCCGCTACCTGAACATGTTTTACAAGAAACGTATTTGTTTACTTTGATCTTTTTCTCAACGCCATTTGCGATTTCTTCGAGTGTCATCTTCACCTTCACACGCAAATTCGAACCTCTGTTCACTCTCCGTCCTCCTCGTCCACCGCCACCACCAAAATGTCCACCGAAAACATCTCCGAACTGACTGAAGATATCATCCATATTCATTCCACCGAAACCCTGACCACCTCTTCCACCAAAACCACCATTGCCCATTCCGGCATGACCGAATTGATCGTAACTTTGTTTCTTTTCCGGATTACTTAAGATCTCGTAGGCTTCAGCGGCCTCTTTGAATTTCTCTTCAGCGGCTTTATCACCCGGATTTTTGTCGGGGTGAAACTTAATCGCCATTTTGCGATATGCCTTTTTTATCTCATCGGCATTTGCACCCTTTTGAATCTCTAATATCTCGTAAAAATCTCTCTTAGCCATTATTCAATTTGAAAATTTATAAATTGAAAATGTGAAAATGTAAAAAGATTTAGACCTGAATAAATAGATCACTTTCGCAATTCTATCTCAAACATTTCCAAATTAGTTCATTTTCAAATTTTCAAATTTTTAGTTACCTATTATTACCTTAGCAAAACGAATTATTTTACCGTTTAAACTATACCCCTTTTCTAATTCTTCTACTATTTTACCTTTCAGTTCATCAGAAGGAGCAGGAATATTTGTGATCGCTTCATGAATATCTGCATCAAATGTTTCGCCAATAGCTTTCATCTCCGACAATCCTTTTTGTGTGAGCGTTGATTTTAATTTATTGAAAATTAAATTTACACCATCATTTACAGCTTTCACATCAGTGGTTTCTGAATTAGATTTTATTGCTCTTTCAAGGTCGTCCAACACAGGCAAAATGCTTTTGAATACATCTTCCCCTGCCGATTGCATTAGATCTATTTTTTCTTTTGCTGTGCGTTTTCTAAAATTGTCAAACTCAGAATACAAACGTAAATACTTATCGTTGAGCTCATCAACTTTTGCTTTCAAATCAGAAGTTATTTGATCTTTTTCGTCAACAGTATTTAATTCTTCTTGAGGAATTTGTTCTTCATTTTGTGCGTTCTCAATATCACTTTCCGGGCTACCCATTTTCTTAAATATATTTTTAATTTTTTTCATTCGTTTTTTAACCCCTTATCCCTCTCAAAATATCTGCCATCAAAGATAATAAGACATTTTGACATAAAACTCTAAAATAAAAAGACAGAACCATAAAAGTCCTGTCTTAATTGCCATTAATGCATGCTCTATTTCGTAAAATTAAATTCTGTTCTGCGGTTCAATTGATGTTCCAATTCGGAACAATCTACACCATTTTTGCACCTGTTCTTTATTTGTGTTTCTCCAAATCCTTTGGCCTTTAATCTGCCCTTATCGATACCCTGTAAAATAAAATAATCCATTACTTTATGCGCTCTTTTTTCAGATAAGGTGATGTTATAAGCATCTTCACCTTTCGAATCTGTGTGACTGTTGATCTGTAATTTAAGTGATTTGTTTTTAGACATTGCACTGATGATCTTATCCAGTTTTTCAACAGATTCTTGTTTGATATCAGATGAATTCGGATCATAATAAATATTCTCAACCACTATCAACTCAGCCTCTTTAGAAGCTCCAAAATTTTTGATTTTTAATTCAGTATCTTCTTCATTTTCTTTAGCCAATGTGATCAATTCGGCAGGCAACAATTCATATACAAATCCTTTTTTTGTTTTATTAAATGATCGGATCACGGTACCATCAGGCTTTGCGGCATACAACTTCCCGTCTTTTATTTTTGTATCATCCGTTACCAAAACATTGATCTTATAGGACTTATCAGCACTTAATTCCTTAAATTTAAAATCTCCATAATTATCGGTAATAGTAGATTGTAATTCCACATCTTCCTGATCCTGCAATATCACTTTTTGGTTCGTAACAGGCTCATTGTGCTCCTTCCCAGTTACTAACTTTCCGACATAATCAATTTTTGCAGTTGGAACTGAACCACCCGAACTAGCAGCAATTTTAAGGTTAATAGGTTCCAATTTTATCACTTCAATGGCTCCGCTTTTTATGTTCACGACCTCAACCTGAATATTACTGATAACAAAATCTTCACCCGGCAGATACTTTGATAATAAAGCGATTGTTTCTGCATTCAATGCATAGGTTTCATTCTTACAAACTGTAGTTCCTTTCGGATTCCTTTTTTTATCAAGATTAGAAAACACACAATCGTAAGAAACCAATTTGGTGTTCCCATTCGCATTTCTATTGATCACCGTAAGTGAAGGATATTTTAGAATATCATTTACAGAAGCCATATTGCCACTCGCAAAATTGCCGATCCGTGCTTCAAGATCACTTTGGGCTGTTGCCAACTTAATGATAATGAAGGACGTCAGTAAAAGAAAATATTTCAGTTGTTTTAACATCCGGTTTTTGAAAATATTTATCAAAGCTATAAAAAATCAGTTAATATTAAACTAAAAAGACAGAACCCTTACGAATTCTGTCTTTTGTTATAACATGATCTGCTTACTTGATCAATTTTTTTAGTTCGTTTTCTAATCCAGGACCTCTCAGGTCGTTTCCTTTTGCGACAATAATTCCATTTTCATCAATTAAGAAACCGGCAGGAATAGAATTAACGCCATAAATGGCAGCACCTTTCGATTGCCAACCACCAAGATCGCTGACATGGCTACCCCAAATCAACCCATCCTTTGCAATAGCGTTTACCCACGCTGTTTTATTATTATCTAAGGACAAACTATAAACGGTAAAACCTTTTGCTTTTTTACTGAATTTTGTATCTTTATAAGTATTGTATGCGGCAACGACTGTTGGCATCTCATGTCGGCAAGGACCGCACCAGGAAGCCCAAAAATCGATCAATACTATTTTCCCTTTTAAAGAGGAAAGAGCGATGTCTTTATCATCAGGACTTTTGAAATTAAGCTCAGGAGCCTTATTGCCGATATTTATTCCAACCACAGCTCCCGATTTATCATCCTGAGAGGGGTTTGAACTAGTTTTAATGAATCCGAATGCCAGAACTGACACTGCGGCAAGCACGAGTAGAATGTTTACTTTTTTCATGGATACAAATTTACAATTTTTTTGAACTACTTCCTTACAATTTCTGCACCAAGTTTTTGTAAACGTATATCTATGTTCTGATAACCTCTGTCTATCTGCTCTATATTATGTATTGTACTTTTCCCTTTCGCTGAAAGAGCCGCTATCAGCAACGATACACCTGCACGGATATCAGGAGAGGTCATTGAAATACCTTTTAACTGATGTTCTCTGTTCAGACCGATCACTGTAGCCCGATGTGGATCGCAAAGAATGATCTGTGCGCCCATATCAATCAATTTATCCACGAAGAACAAGCGGCTTTCGAACATTTTCTGATGGATCAAAGCAGTGCCTTTTGCCTGCGTTGCCACCACAAGGATGATACTTAAAAGATCGGGAGTAAAACCCGGCCAAATAGCATCCGAAATTGTTAAAATAGAACCATCAATAAACGTATCGATCTCGTAACTTTCCTGCGAAGGAATATAAATATCATCGCCTCTGCGCTCTAGTTTAATACCTAAACGCTGAAACACACTTGGAATGATACCCAGCTCATCCCAATGAACATCCTTAATAGTGATCTCTGATTGCGTCATTGCTGCCAAACCAATAAAACTACCTACTTCGATCATATCCGGCAACATTCTATGTGTTGTCCCAGTCAGGTATTTTACCCCTTCGATCACCAATAAATTAGAGCCTATTCCTGAAATTTTTGCTCCCATCCGATTCAGCATTTTACACAACTGCTGAACATATGGCTCACAAGCAGCATTGTAAATAGTCGTTGTTCCTTTTGCCAACACGGCAGCCATTAGAATATTCGCTGTTCCGGTCACAGATGCTTCATCCAAAAGCATGTAACAACCTTTCAAATCATTTGCTTCAACCTTATAAAATTCGTTTGCCTCATCATAAATGAATTTGGCACCCAGATTTTGAAATCCGATAAAGTGCGTATCCAATCTCCTCCGTCCGATCTTATCTCCTCCGGGTTTCGGAATGTATCCTTTACCGAAACGGGAAAGCAATGGCCCTACTATCATAATTGAACCACGTAAACTACCACCTTTCTTTTTAAATTCCGGAGAATTCAAATAATCCACATCTACATGATCGGCTTGAAATGTATATTCTTCATGACCTGTTTTTTCTATTGTCACTCCCAGATCACGAAGCAGATCAATGAGTTTATTTACATCCACAATATCCGGAATGTTTTGTATCACCACCTTTTCGGGCGTTAACAGAACAGCGCAAAGTATTTGTAGCGCCTCATTTTTAGCGCCCTGTGGAATAATTTCGCCCTTTAATTTTTTCCCGCCTATGATCTCGAATACACTCATTTTTTTTAGTTTATAGTTTAATGAAAAGAGTTTGAAACTTCCTATTTGGAAGGCTCTGATTTCAATACTAAGTACGCATTAAAAGAGTGAAATTGATGACGAAGAAATTGATTTTTACGAACTAAGGATTGTTAATAGTGAACAGACTGAACATAACCGCTGTCAGTTCGAGCGGAATGGAATTTTGTGTGTTGTCATGTTGAGCCTGTCGAAACATGTGGGCCGGCTTGCGCACACGCTTCGTCACTTCGACTGGATCAGTAAAGTCTGAGCTCAGAATAACGTCTGCAATTCGACATTCTGTGCATTTGCCTGACTTATAAAAAAAACACCTTTCAATTAAGAAAAGTGCTTTAATAAATCTATTCCAACTTTAAACTTTCAATCCTTAAACGTTGAACCACCTCTTAAAAAGGCTTGCGTTTAAAACTCTGGTTGTTGTTGTTATTGTTCTTATGATGACGATGTCCGCCATTATTTTGTTTACCGCCGGTATTTTGTTTCTTCTTATTATCTCTGCCTTGGTTACTAACAGGACGAGGGACAAATGTTTGTGTACTTCTCAAAGCCGAAACATCTGCTAATACCAATTCTCCTTTCGACAATTCTGCCAACTGTTTTAAGATCACCTCATCATTCACCGAATCACGGTTCCAGGTAAGGTAAGAACGTTTCATCAAATTGGCGATCTGTTCCACCAATGCATTTTTTTCAGCACCTTCCGGATATTCTCTTCCTTTTGCAATAATACGTTCAACCGTTTTTCCATAATGTTTATAGCGGATATCATTACTCGGATATAAAACACGATCAGGTTTTGTTTGAAATGTTTCAGCAGTAGGCTTTGGATACGGGGAATCAACGTCCAATTTAAATTCAGAAATGATAAAAATATGATCCCACAATTTATGCTTAAAATCAGTTACATCACGTAAATGAGGATTGAGTTGTCCCATCACATCGATGATAGCACGAGCTACTTTATTACGTTCTTCACGATCTTCAACTGCAATTGCAAAATCGATCATTTTTTGAATGTTTCTGCCATATTCGGGGATGATCATTTTTGGCAGACTAGTGTTATATTCCATCTAATCTATAATTTGTTTGGTGGTATCTTTTCTCTTAGAGAATGTAAAAGTAGTGATTTTATTAGAAAATGGCAAACAGAATATATTTTTTGATCTGCAACTTTTCATCAATACCGTGAAAATATGTATTTAGAAAACAATATAGAATTGGCTACATTTGTGAAAAGGTCAGATACTAATTGTAAATACTAAGATAATTGTTTTAAATTATCATTATAAAAAAGATAACTATGGATTTTATGATAAGAAAATATGCTTTATTAATAATGATTGCAATTTTTTTTGTTCTAAATATCAAACTCGTAAATGCACAGAAGTTTTATGCAGGAATTGCTACCGGCTATGGATTCAGCATGGCATCACAAAATTTAGCTTCGAAAATTGAAAATGGAATTACTCAAACTTCTAACGCAACTGTTAAAGGATCTTTTGGGAGAGGATTGCTTTTGGGAGGATATATCGGATATAAAAAAAATGAAAATATTGGAACTGAACTTGGAATATCTTATTTGATTGGTAATAAATATTCTGGATATTATTCAAAAGAATTGGACTTTAACGAAAAAACTGTTATGTCTGCAAATATGTTTCGATTAAGCCCCGGAATTAGAATTAGTGTTGGAGACGGAAAAATTAAACCTTATGCAAAGCTAGGATTAGCCTTTCGCATATTTGGAAAAATTACAATAAAAGATTCTCATTATGACATTCAAAATAATGAAACAACAGAAACTGAATGGAAATACTCAAATGGAGCTTCTATAGGCATAATAGCTTCACTTGGAATTACAAAAAAAATAAGCGAAAAAATTTCTATTTTCGGGGAATTAGGAATGATTAATCAATCATGGGGACCAAAGAAAGGCAAAATCACAAAATATGCAATCAATGGAGTAGACATGTTATCGAATCTCACGCCTTCTCAAAATCAAACAAATTATATTGATAGTTATACTACTACAAATAATTCTTCTTCAGCCACCTGGTCTCCAAGACAACAATTAAGACAATATTACCCCTTTAGTAGCATAGGATTAAACATAGGACTACATTTAAAGTTTGGCAAAAGTTGAAAATAATCCCAAATATCAGTTTTATAAAACATACACTTTTTCTTATTTGTATGACTTTTTGTTTTGGGCTATTCAGTCAGGTTTATCCCACAAATTTCATATACAACGGATGTGATTATACATACAATGGTTTATCCTTTAATTTAAGTGACACAACAAATTGTGATGATTATTACCAATTGTTATTTGAAGACAATTTTGATGGTACCAATCTTGATTCAAATGCTTGGCAAACATACTTCCCTTGGGGAAGAGCCCTAAATAATACTGCATCCGGAACTGGTTATACGAGAGAGTATATGGCGGATGAGAATGTAACAGTTAGTGATGGTTATTTACATTTAACGACAAAAATAGATCCAGGCTATCGTGATGTTTATAATGTTCCAACATACGATCCTTCTTGGATGTTACCACATAACAATATTTTTTTCAAATATACTTCTGGTATGATATTTAGTAAACTAAATTTCAAATCCGGCAAATTCGAAATCAGAGCAAAGATTCCTTTGATTGATGGAACATGGCCTGCATTTTGGCTATATGGTAGCTGTGCTCAAGAAATTGATGCATTTGAATTTATCAACACTTCTCTTGATTCTGATGAAAATATTGATTCTAAAAATATGATAATGTCATATCATAAAAACAATTATTGCGGAGTTGAATCAGGGGGACAATGTAATAATGGATTTACTCGAAATGTTGCTCAAAACTTGTCAGATGATTTCCATGTCTATTCAGTAGAGTGGAATGCAAATAAAATTATTTGGAAACTTGATTCTGTAACTGTCAGAGAAGTTTATCGCATTTGGAATATTTCCCCGCCTCTTCCAGCCGGTCCTTTATATGGATATGCTTTCCCTATAAAAAAATGCAGTGAAATAAATCCAAAAGAAACGTATACTATTTTTAACACCTTCCCAACAGAAGATATTAAAATGAATATAATTTTAAGTACGGGAGTAGCATATGACAGAGGAGTATTTCCAAAAGAATTTACAATCGATTACATCAAAATGTATTCTAATTCAGATACAGTTCCAATTACACAAACAATCCTTTATAATTATTCTAATTTAAATATTTATCCAAATCCGACTCATGGAAAATTTTCAATTTCACAATCCAATACAGAAAAACCTATAACGAATGTTAACATAATAAATATTCTTGGAGAATCTGTTCAAAACTACAAAGTATCTGCTACAAACTTATTGGAAATTGATATATCAAATCAACCAAAAGGGGTATACTTTATTAAGGTTTTATGTGCAGAAAAATCATATATTAAGAGAATTATTTTCAACTAAACTGTAGTATGAATTTATGAAATGGATGATCAACATAAAAAAAGAGACTGCTATCTATTTATTTTTAAGTGGAACAGTTTTTATATATGTTCTCTTCAGAGCTTTAAATACGGGCATAACGTATGATGAAGCTTGGACAATCAAAAGTTTTGTTCCATTAAGTTCAATTGAAATATTAAATTATTCACCTTGTGATGCAAACAATCACATATTAAACACTCTTTTAATAAAGCTCTTTTATTTTTATGGGAAAGAAAACATATTTATTGCTAGACTTCCAAATGTTTTAGCTTTTATAGTATACCTCTATTATTCCTTTAAAATTTCAAACTATTTACCAATCTTCCAAGGCTTTGTCGTTTTTGTTTTACTAATAATAAATCCATTTTTGTTAGATTTTTTCAGCTTAGCTCGAGGATATGGATTAGGCATGAGTTTTCAAGCAGGTTCGATCTACTATGTTTTATTATTCGCTAAAAACAAAAAATTAAGATCAGCAAATTATGCGCTAATTTTAGCTTCCATAGCAGTATTATGCAACTTTTCACAACTTAATTATTGGACAGCTTGCCTATCGACATTAATAATTATCAATTTATTTGGCAACAAAGGCTACAAGCTAAAACTTTTCATGTATCAATTTATTATTACACTTTTTTCTACATTAATTGTTTACGAACCAATTAGAAAACTAATTATAAACAAAAGCCTCTACTATGGTGGCAATATTGATTTTTATTCCGATACCCTCGTTTCTTTAACTAAATACACGCAATACTCACCAGTAATAAATGGTTATACTCACATAGTATTGAACGTTTTACTCCTGCTCCTTGTAGTTGGGATATGCCTATTAATATTCAGAAATATAAAAGGGGATTTTCATTTATATAATTTGGAGAACTGTCTGTTTCTATTGCTTCTTTTCGCCATTCTATCTTCCACAACACAACATTTTCTGCTCGGAACACTTTATTTAATTGATCGAGCAGCATTATTCTATTTCCCATTATTCATTTTGACATTGTGCTTTACATTTAACCTAACTCCCCATCTATTTCAAAAAATATTTTTTTCAATCGTTCTCTTATTCTTTGGATTTAATTTTTTCGTAAATGCAAATGTGACAAAAACAGCGTTGTGGTATTTTGACTCTCATACCGAAACAATTTTAAAAACATTAAATAGCAAAGGGGCAAATCAAAATAAAAACATTACGATTGATTTCTCGTGGCCATTCCAAAGTGTGATTTATTATTTAAACGACAAAAAAAAGTATCCATTTATAACTATTGTCAAAGATTCATCAAACAGAGAGTCTATCAACATAAATGCAGATTATTACATTTATCTGAACAAATCACTGGAAAAAGTTGGATATGAATCTAACAATCAACAAATATTACATTTTAAAAAAGACACTCTACTTTTTTATGAAAAAGAAGGAATATTTATTTTTGAAAATATTAAAAAGTTTTAATTTAAAATCCGACTAAATGAATACGATTTTCTACTTTGATCAAAATCATTTTTTTATATTTCTAATTGGTTTTGTTTTGATTGTATGCAGTCTCGTGTCTTTCGAAGTATTTAAAAAATATAAATTAAGTCTGTGCATTCTTTTTATTGCCGGACTTTTTTTGTGTTCATTCATGGCATTGCTTGATCCATTCTTAAATAATTGGGATGAACAATTTCATGCACTGGTTGCTAAAAACCTTCTTTTGCACCCTCTTGTACCAACCTTATACGAAAATCCTATATTAACGTATGATGCCAACAGCTGGATCTCCAACCATATCTGGCTACACAAACAGCCTTTATTTTTATGGCAGATCGCTCTTAGTTTAAAGCTTTTTGGAATGAATGAATTTGTCGTGCGCATTCCATCAATAATAATGATGAGTATATTGCCAATTTTTATTTATAGAATTGGAAAAATTAGCTTATCAGAAAAGATCGGATATTACGGTGCTGTACTTTTTTGTTCTGCCTTTTATGTGCATGAAATGCTTACAGGCTTTCCTCCGAGTGATCATAACGACATCGCATTTCTTTTTTACATTACAGCAAGCATCTGGGCTTGGGTGGAATACGAAAGTTCCAAAAAAAAATACTGGCTCCTATTAATTGGCCTATTTAGCGGAGGCGCTGTTTTGATCAAATGGCTGACAGGTTTGCTTGTTTACGCAGGTTGGGGACTTACAATTATTTTGGATAAAAAAAGAAGAAGAACTTTACATGAATACAAATCAATAATTCTAAGTTTTATTGTTGCTGCAATTGTTTTTATTCCCTGGCAAATTTATATCTCTTACGCCTTTCCTGTCGAAAGCAGCTACGAATACTCTTTAAATTCAAAACATTTTTTTCAAGTAGTGGAAGATCATGGCGGTGATGCATTTTTTTATTTCGACAATTTGAGAAAAACCTATGGAGGCGGCCAATTAGTTCCTTTTTTAATTTTATTTTCATTGCTCTTTTTCTACAAAAATATAATAACGGATACTTTTAAAATTGCATTCTTTTCATTTATTATAATTGTATACCTGTTCTTTTCCCTTGCTGCAACAAAGATGTCGGGCTTTTGTTATATCGTTAGTCCCTTCGTATTTCTTTCGCTTGCTTCTTTAATTGATAATGTATTGTCGTACTTAAAAGTGAAAGTATTCAGGAAAGAACTCCTTCAGAATATTTTTTCGGTTATACTGATAGTAGTGATTGCATGGGGAAATCTCGATCTCTATAAAATTGCCTATAAACACACTATGCTCATTCGTCCTGATGATAATGACAAACGCATCGATAAAATAAATGACGCACTATTTATAAAGTCAATAAAAAATATTTTACCATCCGAAGATTATGTGATCTTCAATTGCAAGGCGCAGAAAAATATTAGTATTATGTTTTATACAAATAATATAGCCTATGATAAACCCTTGAATTATAACGATTATACTTATTTAAAAAACAAGAAAACAAAACTGGCTATTATCGACAATGGGACTCTCCCCGATTTCATTCAAAAGGATTCATCCATCATCAAGATAAAAGCTCCTGATAGCACATGGTAGTTCTTTACTCCGCCCTCATTATCAACACAATATCTTCACGATAGGGTTTGTTTAATTCAGAAGAATCGAATCAAATAATCATGCTCTTTTTATCAACAAATGCTGATAAAATTCATTTTTTTATTTGATAGATAATGTTAAATTTGCGACACTTAAAAAAAACCGTCCCTCGACTTTGCTCCGGATGACAACATAAAATTAATTGTATATGAAAATATTAGTCTGTATTAGTAATGTGCCAGACACAACTGCTAAAATTTCTTTTTCTGCCGACAACACCACTTTCAATGCTGCAGGCGTTCAATTCATTATCAACCCCTATGACGAGTGGTTTGCTTTAGTAAGAGCTTTGGAATTGAAAGAAGCGCAAGGAGGTAATGTTACAATCATACACGTTGGCGCTGTTGAAAGTGAAGCCACCATCCGTAAAGGCCTTGCAATCGGTGCTGATGATGCTGTACGTATTGATGCTGAACCAAACGATGCTTTTGCTGTTGCTGAACAAATTGCTGCTTATGCGAAAGATAAAGGGTTTGATCTGATATTGGTTGGTAAAGAAACCATCAGTTACAATGGCTCAATGGTTGGAGCAATGTTGGCCGAACTTATGAATTTGCCATATGTTTCGCTTGCAACAAAATTAGATGTTACTAATAGTGTCGCTAAGATCGAACACGATATTGACGGAGGAATTGAAGTATTAGAATGTGCTTTACCACTGGTAATTTCTGCAAACAAAGGAATGGCTGAACAACGCATTCCGAACATGAAAGGAATTATGAGTGCCCGCACAAAACCATTATTGGTAGTTCCACCTGCTGCAGCGGATAAATTAACAAGTATTACGTCATTCACCCTGACTGCAGGTCGCACCGATTGTAAATACATTGATGCAGCAACTCCGGAAAAGTTAATTGAGTTATTGCACACAGAAGCAAAGGTTATATAAGTTCCATTTTAGATACCCGTTAAATAAAAAATATATGTCGATATTAATTTATACTGAAATAGCAAAAGGCAAGATCAAAAAATCTTCTTTAGAAGCTGTAAATTATGGTAGCCGAATTGCTGCACAATTAAACACAACAGCTACCGCACTTGTTGTTGGTGATGCAGAATTTTCTGACCTCGGAAAAGCAGGTGCAAAAAAAGTTTTGAAATTAAAAAATGATAAACTTTCAAATTTGAGCGGATTATTTTTGACTGCAGCAATTGAACAAGCTGTTGTTGCAGAAAATGCGACTATAATTATTTTCGCCCACGATTTTACCGGTAAAGAAGTTGCTCCCCGTTTGGCTGCAAAACTGAAAGCAGGAATTGTTGCAGGCGCTGTTGACAATCCTACTATTTCAGGCGATTCTTTTTCTGTGAAGAAAATTGTATTTTCTGGAAAAGCGGTTGCAACGTATGTAATCAATTCAACACAAAAAGTAATTTCTCTTTTACCGAATTCATTTCCAGTAGAATTAATGGACGGTACTGCAGAAATTGTTGATTTTACTGTAAACCTGGATGCATTGAACTCTCCGATTAAAGTATTGGAAGTAAAAAAAGAAACGTCAGAACTAAACTTAACAGAAGCAGAATTGGTTGTTTCCGGAGGCCGTGGTTTAAAAGGACCGGAGAATTGGGGTATGATAGAAGAATTGGCGAAGGAACTAGGTGCTGCAACAGCATGCTCTCGTCCCGTAGCGGATATGGACTGGCGTCCGCACCATGAACACGTGGGTCAAACAGGTTTTGCTATCCGTCCAGATCTTTATATCGCAATAGGAATTTCCGGGGCTATCCAACATTTGGCGGGTGTTAGCGGAAGCAAAACAATTGTTGTAATAAATCCTGATAAAGAAGCTCCTTTCTTCAAATCCGCTGATTACGGTATTGTAGGTGATGCGTTTGAAATTGTTCCTAAATTAATTGCTGCTGTAAAACATTTTAAAGCAAATCAGAATTAATTCGAATTTCAGAAGTTCAGTTTCGAAATTTTATTCGTAACTTAGTTATAGAAGAATTTATCCCTTTTAATGGAACTGCGGGATCAAAAAAACTAAATAGTGAAAAAAGTAAAATTAGAAATAGTAGGTTTATCTTATAGTCAAACACAAACAGGGGCCTATGCACTTGTTTTGGGTGAAACAAAAGGAAAACGAAGATTACCAATCATCATCGGAGGTTTTGAGGCGCAAGCCATCGCCATAGAATTGGAAAAAATGACTCCCAGCCGTCCACTGACTCACGACTTATTTAAAAGTTTTGCTGAAGGATTCAACATCAATGTAAAAGAAGTTATTATTTACAATTTAGTGGAAGGAATATTTTTTGCTAAATTAATTACTAATGATGCAGGAGGAAAAGAGGTTGAAATTGATGCACGTACTTCCGATGCAATTGCATTAGCAGTTCGTTTCAATTGCCCTATTAATACTTACGAATTTATTTTATCACAAGCTGGCATCCTTTTGGATGATGAGGCTATTGCCGGAGCTGAATCTTCCTTTGAAAAAGAAGAATTGGTTGAAATTGAAGAAACTGATTATTTAAAAAAATCAACTGAAGAATTAAAGCAATTGCTTGAAACGGCATTAAGTGATGAGGATTACGAAAAGGCTTCCCGAATTCGTGATGAATTGAATAATCGAAAAAAATCTTAATTTTTAAAATCTCTATATGGATAGATTTATTGGTTTAATAGGCATCGTCTTAATTTTCGGAATTGCATTTTTATTTTCGAATAATCGTAAGGCTATCAATTACCGTTTGGTTTTTAGTGGAATTGGCTTGCAGATTTTTATTGCAATACTAGTTTTAAAAGTACCTCCTGTTACCCGCTTTTTTCAATACATGGGAAAAGGGATGCAAAAAATAGAACAATTTGCAAAAGAGGGTGCCAACTTTGCTTACGGAGGAATCGCTTCTGTTGGATTTGATGGAAAAGTTGAAAATTATTCAACTCCTCACATGTTTGTATTTGCATTTAATATTACCTCTACAATTATATTAGTATGTATACTGGTTGCTATTTTTTACCATGCCGGAATAATGCAACGTATTGTTGCAGTTATTGCTAAAGCCATGAACTTTATAATGCGTGTAAGTGGTGCTGAAGCGTTAAGCAATGTTGCCAGTGCCTTTGTTGGTCAGGTTGAAGCGCAAGTGATGATTCGCCCCTATTTACCGACAATGACAAAGAGTGAATTGCTCGCTTCGATGAGCGGAAGTCTGGCTTGTATTGCCGGAGGTATCTTAGTTGTTTACACTACGATGGGAGCAAAAGCTGAATACCTGATCGCTGCCAGTCTGATGGCTGCTCCGGGTGCTTTAGTCATTTCCAAGATTATTTTCCCTGAAACGGAGGAATCCCAAACCATGGGAAGTGTGAAGCTCGAAGTAAAAAGCCAATACAGCAATTTGATCGATGCTATCAGTCATGGTGCTGCTGACGGTTTTAAAATTTCCATGAATGTAATAGCTATGCTGATAGGTTTTATCGCATTGATAGCAATGGTGAACTGGATGTTAGGTCACTTATATCCCGGACTAACTTTAGATTTTATTTTCGGAAAACTTTTTTATCCTATGGCATGGTCAATGGGTATTCCTATGCAAGATGTAAATAATGCAGCAACCCTGCTAGGGCAAAAACTTACGGTAAATGAATTTGTCGCTTTTAAGAATTTAACTAGTGATGCTGTTCCGATTATAACAGAAAAGGGAACATTAATAATAAGTGTCGCAATTTGTGGATTCGCAAATTTCAGTAGTGTAGGTATGCAAATTGGCGGTATTGGTGCTTTGGTTCCTGAACGCAGAGCAGACCTTGCAAAATTGGGCATGAAAGCATTATTGGCAGGCACGCTAGCTTCCTATCTTTCTGCAACCATTGCAGGGATTCTTATGTAACTCCAGTTTATTCATTGGATTATTTTATCTACTAATGCTTCTGCTTTAGTTAATAGTTTGTGAATAATATCCATCCTAATTTGACAGGAGACAGCAAAAAACCAAGCTACCTTTACATCCTGATTTAGCTTATTTTGGGCTAATTAAACTAAACTATTTTCCTATGGAATTTCTAATGAGTTATTGGTGGGTCCTTGTTCTTATCTTAATGATCCTTCTTTACAAAGTTATCCTTCGTATATTATTTGGTATGGTAATTATTCCGGAAGACAGAATTGGTTTGGTAACAAAAAAATTCGTGCTCTTCGGAGCGAACAAAGAATTGAATGACAGCAGAATGGTTGCCACAAAAGGTGAAGCGGGGTTTCAAGCAAAAACACTTGCACCCGGTTTATATTTCGGAATGTGGGTTTGGCAATATGATATTACCCGTCAACCTTTCATTGTGATCCCGCAAGGTAAAATTGGATTGATCCTTTCAAAAGATGGAGATGAAATTCCGACGGGAGCAATCCTCGGACGTAAAATTGAGTGTGACAACTTTCAAGATGCTGAAAAATTCCTTAATGGAGGAGGACAAAAAGGTCGTCAAGCGCCATACATCACTGCCGGTTCTTATCGTATCAACACTCTATTATTTTCTGTTAGCGAAGTAGATATGATACAGATCCACGAAAGCATGGTTGGTGTCGTTACAACGCTAGACGGCTCACCAATTGAAGGCGGACAAATTGCCGGTAAATTTATTGATGGTCATAATAATTTTCAGGATTTTGACATGTTCCTGAAAGAAGGCGGAAACAGAGGTTTGCAGCCGCAAATTGTTTTGGCCGGTTCTTACAATATCAACCCTTGGGCGGTTCAGATCGAAGAGATCCCAATGACGGAGATCCCTATCGGCCATGTTGGAGTTGTTATTTCTTATATTGGATTAGAGGGAAAAGATACTAGCGGTACAGAATTTAAGCACGGCAATATTTTTGAAAAAGGCCATAAAGGAGTGTGGAATGAGCCTTACGGACCAGGAAAATATCCTTTGAATAAATACATTATGAAAGTTGAATTGGTTCCAACCACCAACCTAGTTCTCAACTGGGCTAATGCAAGAAGTGAATCACATAGCCTGGATAAAAATCTATCAACGATCACTGTCCGTTCTAAAGATGGCTTCCCTTTTAATTTAGATGTAGCACAGATCATTCACATCCCTTCTACTGAAGCACCAAAAGTAATTGCCCGTTTTGGTAACATGAACAATCTAGTTTCACAAGTTTTAGAACCAACCATCGGTAACTATTTCAGAAACTCTGCCCAGGATAGTGATGTAATTTCTTTCTTAGGAACTCGTAAAGAACGTCAGCAATCTGCAAAAGATCACATATCAAAAGTACTTGAACAATACAACGTAAATGCAGTTGACACATTAATTGGAGATATCGTTCCTCCCGCTTCATTGATGAAGACATTGACAGATAGAAAAATTGCTCAGGAGGAAGAGTTGACATTCGAAACACAAAAGAAGGCACAGGAAAAACGACAAGGTGTTGAAAAAGAAACTGCGATCGCTGACATGCAAAAAGAAATTGTGAAGGCGCAACAAAGTGTTGAAATAGCTGAACGTACCGCAAATGCAACTGTTAAGAAAGCGGAAGGAGATGCAACAAGTATCAAACTGCAAGTACAGGCAGAAGCAGAAACAATAAAAATGCGGGCAAATGCTTCTGCGGAGGCGACACGTTATAAAGCACAAGCAGATTCTGAGGCAACAAAATTAAATGCCAATGCAGATGCAGAAAAAATTGTTGTAACAGGAAATGCAGAAGCCGGAAAAATTTTGGCCATCGGGAAATCTACCGCTGAAGCATACCAACTGGCTGTTGGGGCTATGGGTGGCGATAACTTTACAAAATATAAGATCACCGAAGAAATTGGAAAAGGAAAAATCAAGATCATTCCTGAAGTACTTATCAACGGAAGTGGCGGAGAAGCTAATCCCATGAACGGTTTGCTTGGATTAAAATTAATGGAGATGATTGATGCAACAAAAAAGACGGATGGTGGGGATGATCTAAAAAAAGAGTTACCTAAGAAGTAATACTACTATCGGCAACACACCCCTAGCCCCTCTCGCGAGGGGAATGAATTGTGCTAACGATTAACATAACACATAAATTAAATGTCACCCTAAGCGGAGTTGAAGGGCTAAAAGAATAGATATCCATAAATATGAAACAATACCACGATCTAATGCGCCATGTTTTGGAAAAAGGCGCAAAAAAAACGGATAGAACAGGAACAGGAACAATAAGTGTATTTGGTTACCAGATGCGTTTTGATCTGCAAGATGGCTTCCCCATGATGACCACAAAAAAGGTGCATATGAAATCTATTTTGCACGAATTACTTTGGTT
Source organism: Bacteroidota bacterium (assembly GCA_947476185.1). Taxonomy (GTDB): domain Bacteria; phylum Bacteroidota; class Bacteroidia; order 2-12-FULL-35-15; family 2-12-FULL-35-15; genus 2-12-FULL-35-15. The sequence goes on along the minus strand of CANJPX010000013.1, from coordinate 1,839 downwards.
TTTAAAAGGAGATACAAATATCAAATACCTAAAAGATAATGGTGTTAGTATCTGGGATGAATGGGCAGATGAAAACGGGAACCTTGGTCCTGTTTATGGCTCACAATGGCGAAGCTGGCCAACGGCTGATGGACGCCATATCGATCAGATCACACAAGTTGTCGATCAGATAAAAAACAATCCTGATAGCAGAAGAATGATCGTGAGTGCATGGAATGTAGGAGAAATAGAAAAAATGAAATTACCTCCCTGCCATGCGTTCTTTCAATTTTATGTTGCCGATGGAGAATTAAGTTGTCAGCTTTATCAACGCAGTGCAGATATTTTTTTAGGTGTCCCTTTTAACATTGCATCCTATGCAATCTTAACATTGATGGTGGCTCAGGTATGCAATTTAAAACCGGGAGAATTCATTCATACTTTAGGTGATGCACACTTATATTCCAATCATATTGATCAAGCTAATTTACAACTGTCACGCGACCTTCGTAAATTACCAACGTTGAAGATCAATCCGGATGTAAAAGACATTTTTGGATTTACGTTTGAAGATTTCAGCCTGGAAGGTTATGATCCTCATCCACATATTAAAGCAGCCGTTGCTGTGTAGTTCATTCGTTTACTAGTAGATTCGTTCATTGGTCGGGAATACCCGTTCGTTGTGTTTTTGATACTAGTAAATACAAATGACTAAAACACAGAACGAGTAACGAATACTAATTAACAAATGAACAAATGAGCATTTCTATTATTGTTGCAGTAGCAGAAAACAATGTCATAGGAAAAAACAATTCTTTGATCTGGCATCTCCCTGCCGATATGAAATTCTTTAAAGAAAAAACCATCGGCCATTGCATCATCACAGGAAGAAAAAATTACGAATCCATTCCTGAAAAATTCCGCCCACTTCCTAATCGTACCAATATAGTAATAACGCGACAAAAAGATTATCGTGCTCCGGGAGCAATTGTTGTGGAATCCATTGAAAATGCCATTAAAAAGGCACAAGAAAAAAATTATCCGGAAATTTTTATTATTGGTGGAGCAGAAATATACAAACAGTTTTTACCGTTTGCCGACAAGATCTACATCACGAAAATATACCAGTCCTTTGATGGTGATACATTTTTTCCTGAATTAGATATGCAAAAATGGAAGGAAATGCAGCGAATAAAAGGCACAACAGACGACAAGAACGTATACGAACACGATTTTCTTACTTTCGAAAAAATTGCTTAAATTTGGTTTAGAAACAAATCCATTCTCCACATGAAAACAAAATCCATCCAATTATTCACAGCAATTGCGTTAATCGCAATTGTATCTCTTGTTTATACAGGTTGCAAGAAAGAAGAAAAAAAACCTACCAGCGCTGCTTCAGCTACTGACAATGCGAATGCAGAAAATGCTTTCGCTGGTATTTGGAGACAAATAAGCACAGTAACTGATAGCTCCAATGCTTTGCGCTCTCCGTCAACTACCTATCCAATGGTTTCAATTTACCCTTTCGATCTTGTCACTTTTCCAAAAACAGTAGTCCTTGATTTCGGACCTGCCAACATTCTAGGCTCAGACTATAATAACAGAAGAGGAATGATCACAGCAGTATTCAGTGGTCCTTATCTAGATTCAGCGACTGTTATCACAATTACATTGTCAAATTATTATCACAACGATTATCATATTCAGGGAACACAAACAGTTACAAACAAAGGTCATAACGCAGCAGGACATTTAGTTTACAATGTTGTTGTAAGTGGCGCAACCGTTACTCATCCTACAAATGGAAAATCAAGTACATGGAATACAAATCAGGATCGCGAGTTCTATGACGGATAT
>CANJPX010000012.1 GCA_947476185.1 Bacteroidota bacterium | reverse complement strand
GTTCTAAAAATAATTAATAAAGCACGATGTATTCCCCTCTTGAGAGGGGCTAGGGGGGTGTAACAAAGTAGATTTAGGTTTTGAATTTAAAATCGAGTTCTAAAAATAATTAATAAAGCACGATGTATTCCCCTCTTTGAGAGGGGTTAGGGGTGTGTAAATAGATCATGTCAAGAATACTAATTCCATATAATCCTAAACTAAAATTATTAGCAAAAGAGTTAAGAAATAATAGCACTCTAGGTGAAGTTCTATTATGGAAGAAACTGAATAGGAAACAATTTTATGGCTACGATTTTCATCGACAAAAGCCTCTTCTAAGCTTTATTGTTGATTTTTATTGCCCGGAGCTAGATCTCGTAATTGAAATTGATGGTAACTATCACAATAATGAAACTGCTTTTTTTAAGGATAGTAAACGTCAACAAGAATTGGAGAAGTATAATTTGAAATTTCTTAGATTTACAGAGAAAGAAATTAAATATCAATTATTGAATGTACTCAGATCAATTGAAATTTATATTGAAGAATATGAAAAACACACCCCTGGCCCCTCTCAAAGAGGGGAATAAACAAGAGGCATAAATGAGCATAGAGGTTAATACTAAAAACAGAATTGCAAAAGGATAAAAATAGTATTTTCACATTATCGGAATTCAGAAGAGTTAAAAACATCTAGTAGAGAAAGCACATAGCATTTAAATTTGTTCCTATGAAATCAAAAGTATTGTTAATATACACTGGTGGTACTATCGGTATGATGCAAGATGCAAAAACCGGGACATTAAAACCTTTCGATTTTAAACATCTTACAGAACAAATTCCGGAACTGAATAAGTTTGATGTCACACTATCGGCGGTTTCTTTTGATAAACCAATCGATTCAAGCGATATGCAGCCCTCCGTTTGGATCGATATTGCAAAAATGATCGAAAAAAATTATGATAAAGTGGATGGATTTGTTGTTCTGCACGGTAGCGATACCATGTCATTCACCGCTTCCGCTTTAAGTTTTATGTTGGAAAACCTGAACAAACCGGTGATCCTAACCGGCTCTCAACTGCCGATTGGGATGATTCGTACCGATGGCAAAGAAAATTTAATCACATCGATTGAAATTGCTGCTGCAAAAAATAACGGGCGTTCAATAATATCGGAGGTATGTATTTATTTTGAATTTCAACTTTATCGGGGTAACCGGACGCATAAATTTAATGCGGAACATTTTCAGGCTTTTCAATCTGCAAATTATCCGGTACTGGCGGAAGCTGGCGTTCACATAAAGTATAATCTTGGTGCGCTGCAAAAAAGAATTAGTAAAACCCTTAAAGTGCACACGGCATTAAATACGAATATTGCAATTTTAAAACTATTCCCCGGAATAACGCAAAATGTGGTGGAGGCTATATTGAATGCGAATGGTGTTAAGGCTATTGTCCTTGAAACATTCGGCTCCGGAAATGCAAGCACTCAAAAATGGTTCATCGATGCACTCAAAAAATCAATTGATGCTGGAAGGGTTGTTTTAAATGTGACGCAATGCAATGCCGGTAAAGTTGAGCAAGGGAAATATACTACCAGCGCTGCCCTTAAAAAGATTGGAGTGGTCGGCAGTTCTGATATTACTTCGGAAGCCGCTGTTGCAAAACTGATGTTTGTTTTAGCAAAGACCTCAAATAAAAAAGAGATCGAGAAATTATTGAAGACTGATTTGAGAGGCGAGATGACCGTTTAATTTTTATCAAATGATAAAATTACTTTTCATACTCATGTTGTGCCATTGGCTTGCCGACTTCACTCATTTGTCCACGCCCCGGATGTTAAAGGCCAAACTAATAGGCAAACCTCTTTTTCCTATATTTATTCATGCTTGCATTCACGGAACATTAATGTGTTTTGTACTTTTGTTTTTTGTTCCAATTAAATCGGTACTAATTTTAACAGGCGTCCAAATTTGCACTCATTTTTGCATTGATGTTTTAAAAGGGAAATTGAATGTTTGGTTTCCAGCTCTTGCTGATGCAAAAAATCCTTTTCACTGGTATATTTTCGGCTTAGATCAAATGCTGCATCAAGGGGTGATTGTATTAATGGTTAGTTATAATTTTTATTTGCTTTCCGCTTCATAATACTTTACGTAATCGATTTCAAACAAACTATTATAAGTAGAAACATCGGGTTTGTTTTTTCCTTTTTGGATCGCGAGATTCAAAATAATATTCATAGGATCTTTTGGGAAAACCGGATTTAAGTAATACGTCACTCCGGCTTTCACATTTTTTGCTTCTACATTCTTTCCAGATTTTGTGATATATTTTGTATGGATTCTTTTTAGTTCTCCATCAACATACCATTCGATCTTTGTGCTATCCCAAACAACTGCATAGGTATGGAAATCTTTTGAATAGTCAGGGCCTTCATATTTTTTTGAACTCATTTTTCTATTGTAATGTGCTGTCATATGGTTTACCATAGATAACTTTTTTGAATTATACTTTCCAAAAATATTTTCTTCATTCCAAAATTCAAAAACATCTATTTCATTGTTAACTCCCTTGTTTTCTCCGTACATCCAGAAGGAAGGCCAGAATCCTTTTTCTTTTGGTATTTTGCAGCGGACCTCAAATTTTCCATAGCTGTATGTTTTTTTTGTTTCAATCCAACTCGAAGTATTGTAATATGTTCTGATATTTGGTAAGCCATCACTAAGTTTTAAGCTGTCAGGTTGCCAGCTTACAGCCTTCCTTATCAAGGTTTCTTTTTTGGGAATAATTTTGCAAATCCCGTTTTCAATTTTAATATTGTCCAACGTGTAATATCCTTCAACTCCTTCAGTACTTAATGAACCTTGCGAATATTCGCGTAATTTCCATATGGTTAGATCTAAAGGCTTGTCAAAATTTTCTTCAAATTTTAACACCCATTTATCTTCTTTGTATTTTCCATCTGCTGCTGCAACAATTTTCTGTTTTTGTGAAAAAGAAAGATAGGGACTTACGATTGTGAATAGTAGGATAAAATATTTTTTCATGGAATTATATATGTTGAATTAATTGAGTTCTAGAAGGTAAAAAACGGAGCTATACGCTTCATCTTATGCATTCGCCCGCTGTAAATTTAAGTAATTCTATTAATATTGTTGGCTACGAGATGATTTATGCATCAAACTTTTCTTACCTTTGTATTCCTAAAAAACGGAGAGGTGTCAGAGTGGCCGAACGTGCAAGCTTGGAAAGTTTGTGTACCGCAAGGTACCGCGGGTTCGAATCCCGCCTTCTCCGCAGATAAATGAAACAAGGTCCCGCAATTGCGGGACTTTTTTTTTCCTGAAAGTCCGGAAAGCTATTTTGCTTTCAAGGACTAGAAAGGAAAGAAAAACGAACGGAGCGCAGGGCAGTGCCTTGTTTCATTTTGACAATGGGAGAAAAGGGATGATGAGCGGAAGCGAATACTCCTTTTTCTTCTTAATAAAATTCTCCGCAATTGCGGGACTTTTTTTTTTCGGAAAGCTATTTTGCTTTCAAGGACTAGAAAGGAAAGAAAAACAAACGGAGCGTAGCGCAGTGCCTTGTTTCATTTAGACAATGGGAGAAAAGGGATGATGAGCGGTAGCAAATACTCCCTTTTTTATTGAGTTTAAAAGATCACTGGCGATTTTTTCGGTTCCTGGAGCATAGAAAATGGTGGAAACAAAATCATTGAAATCATTGGAGTGCATAACATTCGTCACTCTAAAGTGTGATTTTAATCATGTTTAATAGAAAAGGTAATACCTAGTTTTGTACGTTAACAAAATCCAAGATCATGACTCAGACACATTTACACTTATTAATAACCCATCTTCCTATTTTCGGTTCGATTCTAGGCGGTCTTGTATTAGCCTACGGACTATGGACCAATAGCAATCAAACAAAAATTGCAGCTTATTTTCTTTTAATAGTTTCTTCTCTTGGTGCAGCAATTGCCTATATTACTGGAGAAGAGGCAGAAGAGTTTGTTGAAGATATCCAAGGGTTTTCAAAGGATGTAATTGAGCAACATTCCGATTTTGCGGTATTTGCATTAATTTCCCTGATCGTTCTGGGTGTTTTTTCTCTTGCTGGTATGTATTTTACTTTAATTCAATCTCCGAATGCAAAAAGATTTGCGCAAATTATTCTTTTTGTTTCTATAATTAGTTTCGGTCTTGTGGCACGAACAGGCTATTTAGGCGGACAGATCAGACATACTGAACTTAATCCGGCTAACGCAAACACCACCCCTCAACAAGGTGGTGCTGACGAAGACAAAGATTAATTCTAAAATGAAACAGTCTGTATTTTCAAAGTATCTTTTGCCATTTTTTCAATGGTATGCATTAATGATCCTTATTGCGATTGTTATTGATTATTTTCTGCATCGGCTACAATTGCTTTCTGTTGGCAGATACCTGGGTTATGTAGGTACTATTATTGTTATTATTTCATTTGTTTATTCTCTCCGAAAGAGGAAATTAATAAAATCGGGATCACCTAAAAAACTTTTGGAGTTACATGAATATCTTGCATGGATAGGTTCAATTTTAATTATCGTCCATGCGGGGATCCATTTTAACGCCATTTTGCCTTGGCTTGCTCTTTTGATGTTGCTTATTGCTGTCGCCACAGGTTTGATCGGTAAATTTCTTTTGCAAAAAGCAAATGATAATCTGAAAGATAAAAAACAAGATCTTATCGTTAAAGGACTCAGTAAAGAAGAAGCCGGTAGTCAGCTTTTTTTAGATTCTGTAACTGTGGATCTCATGAAAAAATGGAGAACAGTTCATTTGCCAATCACTCTTATTTTGGGGATCTTGGTGCTTCTGCATATCATCACAATCGTAATGTATAGCAAATGAAAAGGATAATTGTTATAGCGATAGTTGCAATTTGTGTATGGCTGATGTACGCTTTTCCGCATGCAATGCTCAATCCCGGTGAATTAGTTTCCGGTCATCAGGAGCTGTATAATAAATGTAATTCATGCCACAATCCATTCTGGGGAGTTTCCTCCGAAAAATGTATTGCCTGTCACAAGCTGGAGGAAATAGGAAAAGATTCGGTTAAGAATAAAGGATCTATTCTTTTTCACCGGAACCTGAAAGATCAGGTATGCACCACTTGTCACACGGACCATAAAGGAATCAAGCCGGTTAATTCTATGAGCAATTTTGGTCACGGATTTTTGTCAGCAACAGAAAAAACAAAATGCAACAGTTGTCATATTAAACCAAGCGGCAAACTTCATGAACAATTATCAACGGATTGCAACAGCTGTCATAATACAAGTGGATGGAAGTCCGCTGTTTCATTTAATCACGCCATGATTCAGGGTGCCGATAAAAACAATTGTTTATTATGCCATCAAAAACCAACAGATGTTTTGCACGGATCTTTTAAAAATAATTGTTTGGAATGTCATAGTTCCGATAAGTGGGTACCCTCTTCTTTTGACCATTCATCGTACTTTCAGCTTGATCAGCACCATAATGCAAAATGTAATATTTGCCATAGCAATTCTGATTTTAAAAAATATACTTGTTTTGGATGTCATGAACATTCTGAAAGTAATATTAGAAATGAGCATGACGAGGAAGGTATTTCCAATTTAAATAATTGTATTGCATGTCACAAAAGTGGCAATAAACATGAAATGGAAAACAGTGAACATTCAAACGGGAATGGCGGAAAAGAAAATGGCGGTGGAGAGAAGGACGATGATTAAATGTTGATGAACTGGAAAAACACTATAAATTTCTAAGTAATTATAAGATCAGTTTTTTTCTTCTCTGTCCTATAGATCAATATCAAACTTACACTTACCGTTATGATACTTATGAAAACGAGCATCATTTGATTGCTGTCAGCGCCAACTTTATCAATATCAGAAGAAATAACTCCACGGTTCGAAAGCCAAACAAGAAATACTGCCATTCCGTTATTTACAAAATGTGTAATAATTCCGGGCCACAACGATCCACTCCATAAATATAAATATCCTAAGTATGCACCCATCAACATTCGTGGGAAAAATCCGAAAAATTGCATATGAAAAGCGCTGAACAACATTGCACCGATCCAAACCCCGATATGTTTATTTTTAAAACATTCGATCAATACTTTTTGCGTCATGCCGCGAAAAAAAAGTTCTTCGCTAACGGCAGCCATAAATGCCACAACAAATAAATTCAAGATCAAGCCGCTAACGGATGTTCCTTTTGTAAATACTTCTGTTAGTTCTGCCGCTTTCGCTTCACTGTTTTTCATCCATTGTTCAACACCGCTTAAAGCTTCTGGTAAATGCATGTTTGCGTTTAATTGCGCTATCCAATTTATCATCGGCAATGCAAGTAATATTCCGATACTTCCTAAAATTAATGTTGTAAAAGTAGGTTTAGTACCAATTCCTAAATAATGTAAACGTTTTTTTGTCCAGAAGAGAGCAAATAGAAGTGCGGGTATTATGAATAAAATAAACACTCCGATTACTTGTCCGAAGTATAATAATACTACCGTATTCGGATTGTCAATGTTTATGTTTGTGTCGGTATTGCCTCCTAAAACTGTTGCCAATCCATATAAAAAGAGCCATATAAAAATGGTAATTAATTTGATCCACGAATGGCGTTCTTGTCCCGCATTTTGCATTGCTTGTCTTATTTTGGTATTTTTGTAAACTTTACAGAGATTTAATTGTTGCGAATTTACGAATCTTTGTTGTAAAAATAAATTGTGACTTTGCGATAAAATAAGTATGACAAAAATAGGTAACATAGAATTAGGCGATTTTCCTTTATTACTAGCTCCCATGGAAGATGTGAGTGATCCTCCTTTTCGTGCTGTTTGCAAAAAAAATGGTGCTGATCTCATGTATACCGAATTTATTTCTTCGGAAGGCTTGATCCGCGATGCTTCTAAAAGCGTACAAAAACTTGATATTTTTGAATATGAACGTCCGATTGGAATTCAATTATTCGGTTCGGATATTAACTCTATGCGTGAAGCAGGCATCATTGCCGATAATGCAAATCCCGATCTGATCGATATCAATTATGGTTGTCCCGTGCGACAAGTGGCATGCAAAGGGGCAGGAGCTGCCTTGTTACAGGATATTCCAAAGATGGTGGAAATGACCTCCGCAATTGTGAAGATCGCTACGCGGCCTGTTACTGTAAAAACCCGTTTAGGCTGGGACGATAATACAAAAAATGTAGTTGAAGTTGCAGAGCGATTACAGGATATCGGTATTTCTGCTCTTACCATTCATGGCCGCACACGTGCCCAGTTATATAAAGGTGATGCAGATTGGACATTGATAGGCGATATAAAAAATAATTCACGGATCACTATTCCGATATTTGGTAATGGCGATATTGATTCTCCCGAAAAAGCATTGGAAATGAAAAACCGTTATGGTGTGGATGGCATTATGATCGGTAGAGCGAGCATCGGTTATCCATGGATATTTAATGAAATAAAACATTTTTTAAAAACAGGTACACATCTGGCTGCTCCAACAATTGCTGATAGAGTAAGAGTATGCAAAGAACATCTAGATTTTTCTATGCGTTGGAAAAGTAATCATGCCGGCATTGTAGAAATGCGTAGACATTATACAAATTATTTTAAGGGCTTGCCCAACTTTAAAGAGTATCGTTTGAAACTGGTGACCACTTATTCTTATGAGGAGATAATCATGATCCTTGATAAAGTAGAGAAGTTATATTCCTCAATGGAAATTGTATAGAATTTATTTTATTCCTTTAGGTAATTTCTTTTTGCAACTTTCACAAAGATATTTTTCTTCTCTGTCTACACTCTTTATTGTCCCATCTGCATCTTCCATCAAACAGCTATTGTCAGCTGTGCAATGAGGTAATCCAAAGGTATGCCCCAACTCATGAAGCACCACTTTTATTAATCGTTCGTGTAAATGATTTATATCTTTCGCAGATTTTTTTAATCTGAAATCTGAAACAACACAGCTTGGCCCGCCCAAAAATCCCAATCCGAATATTCCCCAGTCTTCATATGTTTCATCTTTTGTTGAAATATCTTTGTTGGTGATGCCCAGTATAAAATTATATTCTTTTGGAAGTTTCATTTTTAAAAATTTCAATAAACTATCCGCTTTGTACCTGTTGCGAGGTTCGTAATATGCAAAATCCGGGAGGTTTTGTTTGGGCAAAATAATTACGTCACACGCATAAAATAATTCAATCTCCGATTTTAATAAGGTAGAATAAGAAGCATCTACTCCCGAAAAAGGAACAAGTGCAACTTTTATTTTTTTATCGGATTTAACCGGTTTTGCAGAAGAGGATGAAAGGTGAAAGCGGGATTTGGAAACAGGTGCGATCGGTTTATTGTCGCAAGCAGAAATGATTAGAAATGAAAGGATAAAAAGAAGAAATGTATTAAAAATATATTTCATCATGTTGATTTATCTTTAATATGCCAAATGCCTCTTTGTAAATATCCTTACAGGATACCACGCTGCAATAAATCCAATTGAAAGTGCTGCGATCATTATCATTAGAATATCAAATGCTTCAACTTTTATTGGGTAGGCATTGACGACAAGTCCTTCCGATATCGAAATAACTTCAAAGGTCATTTGTATCCAACATAAAAATGTGCCGATCAGCAAGCCAAAAATTGTTCCAATGAACGTGATCAGCATTCCTTCAACAAGAAATATTTTACGTATCAATTTTATGTCGGCACCCATATGGTGTAAAATACGGATGTCTTTTTTCTTTTCAATGATCAACATTGTTAATGATCCAATGACATTAAATGTTGCAATTATTAAAATAAATATTAGGATAATAAAGGTCCATAATTTTTCTGATTGCATGGTTTTATACAAGGTGGCATTTTGCTGCTCCCTGTTTTTAATTACATACTTGTCTCCCAAAATTACGGCGATTTCTTTCCTGACTTTTTCTATATCGCTTCCCTTTTTTATTCCCAGTTCCAGCGAGGTTACCTCTGTTGTGTAATCGAGCAACTCTCTTGCCCTATCAATATTCATGATGAGGTAATTGTCAAATTCTTCGTTGAGTGAAAATACGCCTGCAGGATATGCCTTTATCTCATTTAGTCCGTCTTCAGGATTTAAAGAATTTATTTTTCCACGCTTTGGGGCATAAATAGAAATGAGTGAGGAAAGGTCACCCGGACGGGATTGCAATACATAACTTATGCCTTTACCGATAACAATATTATTTTTATTGATATTAAAATCACCCTCTCTTGTGAGCGTATCTATCCGGCTCATTTTTTCAAAACCTGCACTCACCCCTTTTATAGTAGCAATACATTGTTTGTCGTCGTATTTCAATAAAGCATTTCCTGCTATTACTTCATTGTAATAGGCGACCCCTTCAATTTTTTTTAAAGATTGGAATTCGGAGGTGTTCGGAGAAAATGTTTTTCCTTGCTTGACAGTGATCTCAATATCGGCATCAAAAGAATTGTAAAGTGATTGAACCAAACTTGATAAGCCGTTGAAAATAGAAAGAACTATTACAAGTGCCATGGTGCCAATACAAATTCCACCCACAGAGATACCCGAAATAATATTGATGGCATTGTTTGATTTCTTTGAAACCAGGTATCGTTTTGCTATGAAGAAAGGTAGATTCAAGATTGGGCTGTTTTTATTCCAATGAATTACAAATTAATTTACGAAAAATAAGAATAGCAAAAAAAATTCAAAAATTCGTATTTCGTTTTATTGATATAAGATTCGTAATTCGACAGGTTACTTTTTTAGTAGCTCATCAATGCGCATAGCATAATCTAACGAATCGTCATGAAAAAATACAAGATTAGGAATGATGCGAACTTGCTTTTTGATACGGTCAGATAATTTTGTGCGGATCTCTTTTGTATGCACTTGAATTAATTTAAGCAATTCTTTATTGTCGGGGACATTGAATAAACTAACATATACTTTCGCTATTCCAAGATCCGGACTCACTCTTACTTGAGTTACAGTAATAAGTGCATTGCCAAAAAGAACCCGTGTTTCTCTTTGGAAGATTTCACCAAGCTCTTTTTGTATCAAGCGGGATACTTTTAACTGTCGTGTCGAATCCATAATTTAAGGTAATTTAAGTAGCAAAATTAACAATAAACAGCCACAAATAGTATATTTGCACATTATTCGTTATTAATTTCATTACTTAAATAATAAATGAAAAAGTTTTTCGGTGTTCTGCGGTATGTAAAAGGTTACTGGCGTTATGCTATTTGGAACATCATCTTTAATGTACTTTCTGTAATTTTCTCTCTCTTCTCCATTCTGATGCTTTTGCCTTTCTTGAAAGTGCTTTTTTCTAATGATTCTAATGCCTTAAAAGTTATTGCAGAAAACAAACCGGTTTGGCATTTTAGTACGAATGGTTTTTTGGAATTACTTAACTATTCATTGGCAAAAGGTGCCGAAGATCACGGCAAAATAAGTGTTTTGATCTGGATCTGTTTATTCACGGCCACTACAATTTTCTTAAAAAATCTTTTCCGTTATCTGGCCATGTATTTCTTAGCGCCGCTGCGCAATGGAGTAGTGCGTGATATGCGTAACAAAATATTCAATAAATCCCTTGACCTATCCCTTTCTTATTATTCTGAAGAACGTAAAGGGGATATCATGAGTCGTATGACCGTTGATGTTCAGGAGATAGAATGGAGTATCATGCAATCATTGGAGATGATTTTTCGCGAACCTTTGAACCTTGTCTTTTTTCTTGTTTTGATGGTTTTTATGAGCCCGCTTTTAACGCTGGTCTCTTTTGTTTTACTCCCCGTTTCAGGTTTGGTGATTGGTGTTATTGGAAAAAGCCTTAGACGCTCTTCTGCAAAGGGGAAAGAAAAAATGGGGGTTTTGCTTTCTATCATGGAAGAAACCTTAGGCGGCCTGCGTATCATAAAGGGATTTAATGCGGAGAAAACTATCAGCGAAAAATTCCAGAGCGAAAACCAACAATATACTGACATTAGTATCCGCATGTACCGTAAAGGTGATCTCGCTTCACCTTTGAGTGAATTTATGGGCGTAACGGTTTTGGTCGTTATTTTATTTATTGGAGGCAGGATGGTGATTGGTGATCATTCGATGGATGGTGAGGTATTTATGACTTACCTGGCACTTTTCTCCCAATTATTGTCTCCTGCTAAATCTTTTACTACAGCCTATACAAGTGTTCAAAAAGGACTGGCTTCTGCCGAACGTATCGATAGGATAATTAATGCAGAAGTGACTATAAAAGATGCTGCAAATCCGGTTTCAATTAAGAAATTCGAAAAGGAGATCGAATACAAAAATGTTTCATTTGCTTATCGCGAAGGAGAAGTAGGATGGGTATTGAATAATATCAATTTGAAGATCGAAAAAGGGAAAACAATTGCTTTGGTCGGGCAATCTGGCTCAGGAAAAACCACTTTAGCGGATATGTTGCCACGCTTTTACGATACTACTAAAGGAGAAATATTGATTGACGGGGTCTCCATCAAAGAGGCAAAAATAAAAGATATTCGTGCTTTGATGGGTATCGTGACACAAGAGTCCATTTTATTTAATGATACTGTTTATAATAACATAGCCTTTGGTATCGAAGGTGTTACCGAGGAACAAGTTATCGAAGCTGCAAAAATAGCCAATGCCCACGATTTTATTGTTCAAATGCCTGTTGGGTATCAAACAAATATCGGGGATAGAGGTAGTAAAATGTCTGGTGGCCAACGCCAGCGGATTAGTATCGCCCGTGCTGTGCTTAAAAATCCACCAATTTTGATCTTAGATGAAGCTACGTCAGCATTAGATACCGAAAGCGAACGTTTGGTGCAGGATGCTTTATCCAATTTGATGAAAAATCGTACTTCTGTTGTAATTGCTCATCGTTTGTCCACTATTCAGCATGCGGATGAGATAATTGTAATGCAAAAGGGAGAGATCATTGAACGAGGTACTCACTCTCAGTTGCTTGCCTTAAACGGTACCTACAGCAAATTGCATGATATGCAATCCTTTGTATAAAATAAGTTTTATCCTAATTTATTTTCATTGTCATTCAGAATAATCCTTTATTCAATGGATCAGATTCGATAGATTTAACGTTTTTTATAATTTACTTTTGAAGAAATTCAATGTGGGGAGTGACGACAAAACAATTGCGTACACAGTCTTTTCTTCAAAATTTCAATGAATTGGTCTAATTTTCATTCATCCATCAGAATTTTATTTTGATATGCAAATTTTGTATATTTGTCTATACAATAATCAAAATCTTAAAAATTAAAACATGAAAAAATCTTTACTTTTTATTTCAGCTTTATTTGCAGGTGTTTTGAGCTCAAGCGCTCAGATAACCGTCACTACAGCCGATGTTGCATCACCAATAAAAATTATTTATCAGGCGAATGACACTTTACCTTCAGGTTCTTTATCTGTTGGTACTGATGGTGTTAGCCAAACTTGGAATATGAGTATGTTGAATACCTCAACTACGGATACGATGACATTTCTTTTCGCATCATGGGTTCCGAATGTTCATTTCCCGACTTCTAATCTGGTTATGAAACAAGGGTGGCAAAATAACTATGGTTATTTGACTAACGCTGTTTCTGGTTTAACATCACAAGGTTTCTCAGGAACAGCTAATCTTGGTGCAGGTCCTATGACACTTAATCAAGTGAATACACCTTCAGAAATTTTAATGAATTTCCCTGAAACATATTTAATGTCTTTTTCAAACAACTTTATTCAAAACCTTCCTGCTTTCTATTATGGGGCTGTTCCTCCGGGGGTGCCTTTTGTAGTTGATTCAATAAGACAAAGATCTGTTCAGCAAAAAAGTGTTTTGGTAGATGCTTGGGGGACTCTTACAACTCCTTTAGGAACCTACAATGTTCTTCGTAGTAAAGAAACTATTGTTAAACATGATACAATAGATGCATTTGTATTCGGTGCTTGGGTTACTGAAGTTTCAGTATCTGCTGACTCTACAACCGGATATACATGGTGGGCAAATGGAATTGGTTTTCCATTGGTAAGTATCAAATTAGATTCATTAAGTGCTATAAAACAAGTACAATGGTTACAGGCTTTACCTGTTGTCGGAATAAACGAAGCAACAGCTTCTGCACAAGTAAATGTGTATCCAAATCCTGCTCAAAATGAGATCACTTTTGCAGTAGAAGCTTCTAAAGTTTCTTCTGTTCAACTGCTTGATGTTGCAGGCCGTTTGATAGATACATTTACCATTTCAGGTGATAATACTTCTGTCAATATTTCTAATTATGCAAATGGTATTTATTCATATGCAATAATCGGAAAAGATCAGGGAATAATTAATCGCGGTAAATTTACTGTAGTAAAATAATTAATTTTGTTTTTTTAGAACGCTGTAATTTAATTATTACAGCGTTCTGTTTTTATGCAAAAAATAGAAAATATAAATGTTATATTTGTTATCCACTTAAATTAAATTTAGTCAAATGAAAAAAATATTATTTACAGCAACAGCATTAATCGCTTTTGTTTTTAATGGATTAGCACAAGCGGATCTTAATTTTGAAGCATGGACAATTGTTGGCTTGCCTGGAACAACTGCAGAAGATCCAAATGGATGGGCTAGTTTTAATACACTAAATAGCTCTTTTACTGGAATAATGCCTATTACCGTTTCTAAAGTAACAACAGGTACAATACCTTCCGGATTAATTGCTGCTAAGATTGTTACTGATGTTATTCCTTCAACAATACTGATTCCAAATCCATTTACTCCTGGTCAAAATTTTGATACAGTGGGCTTTGTAGGAACAGGAAAAGTAATAATTGGTTCACCACCAACACTAAAATTAGGGTCACCTTTACCTGTCGGAATAATTCGTCCTGCAACATTATCTTTTTCTTCTAAGTATTCTCCTGTTTCTGGTGACTCTGCTTTTGTTACAGCGCATTTGATAAGATGGAATGGTAGCTCAAGAGATACTATTGCCTACGGACAATATGCAACTAATACTTCAACTGCTTCGTTTGCTTTAAATAGTTTAACGATGGTATATAATCCTGCATTTGCTTCAGCTTGGGCTGATTCAATGATTATAATTGCTTCCTCAAGTGTATTTAAGCATTCTGGTGCAAAAAAAGGCAGCACTTTTTATGTAGATAATTTTGTTTGGTCAGGATACAACAGTATAAACGAAATTGAAAATGCTGGAAATGTGTCAGTATTTCCTAATCCAGCTACAAACAGTATTAGTTTTACTAGTTCATTAAATGCAACTGCTGTTGAAGTGTTTGATATTGCAGGACGAAAAGTGGGAGCGTTTGAAATGATAGGAAACGCTGTTACAATTGAACTCTCTTCGTTTTCAGCAGGTATGTATATTTACAATGTGGTGAATGAAAAGAAAGAAGTGATCAACCGAGGGAAATTTGAAGTAACAAAATAAGCCTCCTTATATTTTACAAAACGCCTGTAGCGATTTTCGTTGCAGGCGTTTTGTTTTTGGTTAATGTCTTGTTTGTTAAGATAATTCCCCCCTTTCAATATGGGAGGAGAAGATAGGGTTTAAATTATAGTGTGACTGATTTATAAATTTTTTTGGATAAGCTGCATTGAATAATCATCATTATCTTTACAAAAAGCAAAATTCTTGAACGCAACTATTTCAGACGGATTTAATTTTATCTCAAAACTTACTTTTCGCAGAATATGGAATGCTGCAAAAGTTGTGTCGAGTTTTTATATCTCCAAGTGGACTAAAAAGCCTATTCAGTGGGGTGTTCCAATTAGCCTTACGTTTGAACCAACGACTTCTTGTAATTTAAGATGTCCTGAATGCCCGAGTGGAAAACGCGAATTCACCCGGCCAACAGGAATGCTTGAAAACAATTTTTTCAGATCAACCATTGATGAGTTATACAAAGAGATCTCCTATTTGATCTTTTATTTTCAAGGTGAACCTTTCCTTAATCCGAAATTTCTGGAGATGGTAAATTATGCTTCTTCAAAAAATATTTATACAGCCACTTCTACCAATGCGCATTATCTGGATAATGAAATGGCACGAAAAACAGTTGAAAGTGGTCTGAGCAGATTGATCATCTCCATTGATGGTACTACTCAGGAAACCTATGAACAGTACAGGATCGGTGGCGACTTGAAAAAAGTGATCGAAGGTGCAGAAAATATTATTAGTTGGAAAAAACAATTAAAATCAAAGACACCACATGTTATTTTTCAGTTTTTGGTAGTTAAACCGAATGAACATCAGATAAAAGATGTTGAAGCATTAGCAAAAAAGATCGGAGTCGATGAGGTGTGTTTTAAAACAGCACAGATGTATGATTATGTGAATGGAAATAAATTAATTCCTACCATTGAAAAATATTCGCGTTACAAACAAAGTGCTGATGGGACTTATACCATAAAAAATAAAATGTTAGATCACTGTTGGAGATTATGGCATTCAACGGTTATTACCTGGGATGGACTTGTTGTTCCATGTTGTTTCGATAAAGATGCGCAACATCAAATGGGAGATCTAAAAACTATTTCTTTTAAGGAAATGTGGAAAGGGGAGAAGTATAAAAATTTCAGAGCTTCTGTTTTGCGTTCCCGCTCCGAAATCGACATCTGCAAAAATTGTACTGAAGGTACAAAAGTGTGGGCATAAAAAACTCCGCAAAAAGCAGAGTTCTTATTTCATTTTTTTCAATTTGATACATTTTCAAATTAAACAGTCATAATTTCTTTTTCTTTGATCTCTAAATGTTTATCACATTTAACAACATATCCGTCTGTTAGTGTTTGTACAACTGTTTCAGAGCTTTTTACCTCATCTTCAGGTGTTCCGTTTTTTTGAAGTTTTTTTAATTCTTCATTCGCTTCTTTTCTTACAGTACGCAAAACAACCTTCGCATTTTCAGCTTCTGATTTCGCTTTTTTTACAAGATCGCGTCTTCGTTCTTCTGTAAGTGCAGGCACAAGAATACGTATCAATACACCGTCATTCTGCGGATTTAATCCAAGATTCGCTGCCATGATCGCCTTCTCAATAGGAGTAAGCATTGATTTTTCCCAAGGTTGTATCACTAGTGTGCGTGCGTCAGCAGTATTGACACTTGCCACCTGACTAAGCGGTGTGCGCGCACCATAATAATCTACAGAAATGCTTTCAAGCATAGTCGGGCTCGCTTTTCCTGCACGCACCTTTACCAGTTCTGCCTCCAAATGTGAAAGAGCTTTTTCCATTTGCTCTTTTGCATTGTCTAATATAAATTGAATGTCTTCGTTCATTTTTCTAAGTATTAAATATCAAGTATTAAGTAGCAAGTACTTTTTACTATTACAAATGTAGGATTTTTTCTTTTTATTCTCTCCTTTCGGGGTAGATAAGAGCGGCATTTTAAAACTCAACCAAGGTTCCTACTTTTTCACCTTCTACCAAACGTTTTAAATTTCCTTTTTTGTTCATGTCAAAAACAATGATCGGTAATTTATTTTCTTTACACAAGGTGAAAGCTGTCATATCCATTACTTCTAAGCCTTTTGCATATACCTCTTCAAAAGAGATCGTATCGTATTTTGTTGCAGTTTTATCTTTTTCCGGATCAGAAGTATAAATTCCATCCACGCGTGTTCCTTTTAATACCACGTCCGCTTCAATTTCTATCGCTCGTAATGTTGCAGCTGTATCAGTCGTAAAATAAGGATTTCCTGTCCCGGCTCCGAAAATGACTACTCGGTTTTTTTCTAAGTGCCGAACAGCTTTTCTGCGGATGAATGCTTCGCAGATTTCTTCCATTTTTATGGCGGATTGTAAACGGGTTTCTACACCTGCTTTTTCTAGAGATGATTGAAGTGCCATTGAATTGATCACTGTTGCCAGCATTCCCATATAATCACCCTGAACTCTGTCCATCCCGCCTTCTGCTGCCTGAATCCCTCTGAAAATATTTCCGCCTCCGATAACGATAGCTACTTGAACACCCATGGCTGCTACTTCTTTAATTTGAGAGGCATATTCAGTTAAACGATCGTGATCAATACCAAATTGTTTGTTTCCCATTAGTGACTCTCCACTAAGTTTCAGAAGTATACGTTTATATTTCATGGATGCTTGAATTTTTGAATTGAAAGTTTAAAGGTCGGTATTTAATTTTAAATAAAAAACGTTGATGTGTGTCCAAAAAAAAGTCCCGAATCAATTCGGGACTTAAAAGTCAATAATGAATTAGCTTAACGCGATTCGTTTGAATCCTGTAACCGTTAATCCTTTTTCCGATTCGCTCAAATATTGTGCGATGGTTTTCTTGTTATCCTTGATAAATTCCTGATTCAACAAAGTAGATTCTTTGTAGAACTTATTCAATTTTCCCATTGCTATCTTTTCAAGCATTTCTTCCGGCTTTCCTTCTTCACGGGCTTGTTCTTTCCCTATTTCTATTTCACGTTTGATGGTATCTGCATCTACATCGCTTTTGTCAACAGCTACAGGAGCCATTGCAGCAACTTGCATTGCAACATCTTTCGCAACTTCAGCTTTCACCGACGGAGAACTGAATCCTACTATGTTTGCTAATTTATTTCCCGGGTGAATATAAGCCAATACAAAAGGCGCTTCAACCACTTCAAATTTTGTCAATTCGATCTTCTCTCCAATAACACCTGTTTGCTCAATTAATTTTTCGCCAACTGAAATTTTACTGTCAAATGGTAATGCTTTCAATTCATCAGCAGTTTTTGCATTTTTTTCAACTGCTATATCAAGGATCGCTGTTGTCATTTTAATGAAATCAGCATTGATAGCTACGAAATCTGTTTCGCAGTTCACTGCTAAAACAACACCACGTTTGTTATCAGAAGTAACTTTAGCAAGAACAACACCTTCTTTAGATTCTCTGTCGCCACGGTTTGCTGCAACTTTTTGTCCTTTTTTACGAAGTTCATCAATAGCTTTTTCGAAATCTCCTTGTGCTTCAGTTAATGCCTTTTTGCAATCCATCATTCCTGCACCGGTCATTTGTCTAAGCTTATTAATATCTGCTGCTGTGATTGTCATTGTTGTCATGAGTTTTATTTTATTAAAAAATGTCCCGATTTTGTCGGGACGTTTTTTGTATTAATTAACTGTTGATTTTTCTTCTTGGTTTTTTCCCTGGCCCTTTTGCTTCTCCATCATTTGATGATCTTACTTTGGCACCATCACTTAATTGTTCAGCTTCTGTTCGTGAAGATTTTACACCTTCTTTTTCTTCAGCCGCAGTTTCTTTATCTACTTTACGTTCAGCTAGTCCTTCTTCAATTGCTTTGGTAATGATACCTGTAATTAAAGCGATAGAAGTTGAAGCGTCATCATTTGCAGGGATTGCAAAATCAACAGCATTTGGATCTGAATTCGTATCAACAATTGCAAAGGTTGGGATGTTTAATCTTTTTGCTTCAGCAACAGCGATATGTTCTTTTGAAATATCTACAATAAATAAAGCTGCCGGTAGGCGGCTAAGATCTACGATACTTCCTAAGTTGATCTCTAATTTAGCTCTCTCACGAGAAATTTGTAATTTTTCTTTTTTAGAAATATTGTCAAAAGTTCCGTCAGTGCTCATTTTATCGATAGTAGCCATTTTTTTAACAGCTTTACGGATAGTAGCAAAGTTGGTAAGCATACCACCCGGCCAACGCTCAGTAACATAAGGCATACCAATCGCTTTTACTTTGTCGGCAACGATATCTTTTGCTTGCTTTTTTGTAGCAACAAATAAAATTTTCTTACCTGATTTTGCAATTTGTTTCAAAGCATCAGCTGCTTCATCAACTTTTACAACAGTTTTATTTAGATCGATAATGTGAATACCATTTTTTTCTGTGAAGATATATGGAGCCATTGCTGGATTCCATTTTCTTTTTAAGTGACCGAAATGAGAACCGGCCTCTAATAATTCAGTGAAATTTGTTCTTGATGACATTGAGTCTTTATTAATTTGATTAATACTTTTTTTGATAGATGTTCTTTATATAGAGTATGCAAAAATAATTTTGCAAACCAAATATTAACGCTTACTGAATTGGAAACGTTTACGAGCTTTTTTCTGACCCGGTTTCTTACGTTCAACCATTTTAGGATTACGTGTCATTAATCCTTCAGCTTTCAACAAAGGTTTAAGATTTGCATCCGTTTCTACTAAAGCACGAGCAATTGCCAATCTAACAGCTTCTGCTTGTCCTGTTACCCCGCCCCCTTTTACATTTACTTTTACATCAAACTGATCTTGTGTTTTTGTAACACCAAAAGCCTGTGTAATTTTGTATTGTAAAACGGATGTTGTGAAGTACGCTTTGTAATCTTTATTGTTGATTACAATTTCGCCACTTCCTTTTTGCACATATGCACGTGCTACAGCGGTTTTTCTTCTACCAAGAGTATTTACTACTTCCATTTTCTTATTTAATTGTATTTAATTTGATTTCTTTTGGTTGTTGAGCTGCATGTGGATGTTCTGCACCTGCATAAATGAATACATTCTTTCTCAAAGCATCACCCAATTTGTTTTTAGGTAACATACCACTCACTGCCATTCTAATAACCTCTGTCGGTTTTTTAGTAAACAACAATTTAGGAGTAGCAAAACGTTGTCCGCCTGGGTAACCAGTGTGACGAACGTATTCTTTTTCAGAAACTTTGTTTCCAGTTAATTTGATCTTCTCTGCATTGATGATGATCACATTGTCACCGGTATCAACGTGAGGAGTGAAGTTAACTTTATCTTTTCCTCTTAAAACATAGGCTACTTTTGACGCTAAACGACCTAATACCTCGTTCTCTGCATCTATTAAGATCCACCCTTTTGTAACAGTTTCTTTACTTGCTGAAACCGTTTTGTAACTTATTGCTTCCACTGTATTTAAATATTAATTTATGTACTAAAATTGTCCTGTTTTTCTTAAAACGGGACGCGAAGATAAGCACATTTTTATTTCTAACAAAATAATTCACAAATAAATGTTAATAATAATAAGGGCTGCCCGTTTTTGTTGCCCGAATACACTCGAGATTAAAGCCCCTCATTTTAAGGAAAATCGGATATTGTAATTTTTGTCAATTTGGGAAAAGCTGAAAAAGTAGAATAATTAGGTTCTTTTTTTGGGAAAAACCTCCATTTTTGTCTAAAAACCTCCAAAATTTACTTAAAAAGCGGAATTTTCGAAACTTTCGCTTTCTTGATTTTGGAATACCCGAAAGCCATCCTGTACTAATTTTTTTATAGAGGATTTAAAAAAACATTTTCCTCCAAATGCGTGATTTTTTGTCCCCCAAAACGCCCCTTTTATTTATAATCTTTCTAATTAAGCGCTCTGACACTAGTGTGACAATAATATAGCATTTGATTCCCAAATTTGTTGTGTAAAACAAAAGATTATGTTGAGCAAGTTTAAAATTATAGCATTCACGCACAAAAATATCGATATCAAAGATATCGGTAAGCTTCACATTGATGAAACTCAAGTGAAAGAGCGTTTCGATTCTTTAAAATCTAATCTTAATATTGACGAGTTGCTTTATCTTTCTACATGTAATCGTGTAGAATTTATGCTGTCAACAATTGAGGCGATTGACTCCTCTTTCCTTAAAAAATTCTTTACCGCTTTTGATCCCGCATGGAATACAAATGATATCAGCTGGGCTGTTGACAATGCAAAGGTTTTCGTTGGCGATGAAGCATTGCACCATGAGTTCAGTGTCGCATCTTCTATCGATTCCTTAGTTGTTGGTGAACGTGAAATTATTACGCAGGTTCGGAATGCATATGATAAATGTGATGCTCATGGTCTTACAGGAGATATGATACGTTTGGTAATAAAGAAAACGATCGAAGTGGCTAAGGATGTTTATACACATACCAATATTGCAAAGAATCCGGTTTCAGTTGTTTCTTTAGCTTACCGTAAATTACGTGATCTTAACGTGAAACAAGATGCTCGTTTTTTAATTATCGGTTCAGGTGTTACAAACAGCACAATGGCGAAATACCTTACAAAACACCAGTTTTCGAACTTTACTGTCTTTAACCGTACGCTTGCTAACGCACAAAAATTAGCGGAAGAAATTAAGGGAAAAGCTTTTCCTCTTTCTGAATTAAAAGATTTTAAAGAAGGTTTTGATGTAATTGTCACTTGCACCGGCTCTTCAGAAAGTGTTATCACTCCTGAGTTATATAAAAATTTAGTTGGTAACGACAGATCTAAAAAAGTGGTGATCGACTTAGCAATTCCAAATGATCTTGATGCGGAAATATTAAATAACTATGATGTTAATTTAATTGCAATTAGTAATTTGCAAGAGGTAGCGAAAGAAAATTTATTATCCCGCGAACAGGAAATGGGTGCTTGCAAGGCAATCATTGAAAAAAGTATTGATGAATTAAAACAGATCTTGAAAACTCGTAAAGTGGAATTGGCAATGAGCGAAGTTCCTAAAAAGGTGAAAGAGATCCGCGTAATAGCAAATGAGGTTTTTGCAAAAGATCTTGAAAACCTGGATGTGCATTCTAAAGAAGTACTCGACAAAATTTTAGCATATATGGAAAAGAAATACATCAGCGTTCCCATGAAGATGGCGAAAGATATTTTAATAGAAGATGCTAAATCAAAATAATCACTAAAGCCCGAAAGGGCTTTTATTTTCACTACTATATTCAGGATAAAAAATAAATGGAAAGAAAAATTATTATTGGCTCAAGAGGAAGTGATTTGGCGCTGTGGCAAGCCAATTATGTTCTAAGAAAAGTTCAGAAATTAGGATTAACTGCGGAAATAAAAATTATTACCACTCAGGGTGATGCAATTCAGGATCTGAGTTTTGATAAACTTGAAGGAAAAGGTTTTTTTACAAAAGAGATCGAAGATGCCTTATCAAAAAAGGAGATCGATCTGGCTGTCCATTCCCACAAAGATCTTCCAACTGTTTCTCCGGAAGGTTTAAAGATTGCGGCTGTTTCGGAACGTGAAGATGCCGCTGAATTAATATTGATCAGAAAAGAGTGTGTCGACAATTCACAAAAATTTTCGTTTAAAAAAAATGCAATCATTGGAACTTCTTCAGCTAGAAGAAAATCACAATTGTTGGCATTCAGAAAAGATGTAAAAATCGAAGAACTGCGCGGGAATGTCCCAACACGTATTCAGAAATTACGCGATAAAAAATATGAAGCAATCATGCTTGCAGCAGCAGGAGTGGAGCGCTTGCATATCGACCTGAGTGAATTCAAAGTCATACGATTGGATCCTAAAGAGTTTATTCCTGCTCCCGCTCAAGGAGTTTTAGGATTGCAGATAAGAGAGGATGATCACGAATTATTCGAATACATCAATAAATTAAATTCCGAAAAAGTTGAAGACACGATCGGTATCGAGCGTAAAATTTTGAACCTCTTTGATGGTGGTTGTCAGCTTCCATTAGGTGTGTTTTGCATAAAGGAAGATAATAAATTTAAAGTGTGGACCTCGAAATCTGATTCCTGGGACAGTATGCCGAAACGTTTGTATTTTGAATCTTTTACGAGTGATGGTTTCGCCCAAAAAATTGTGAACAGACTGAATGCAATAAAAGGAACGTCTGTGCTAATCACGCGCGACTTAAAAGAAGATTCATTCTTTAAAAATGTTTTAGAAGGTAATGGTTATAAGGTACAAGGTGTTTCATTCATTGAAACAAAAAAAATAACTATGTCTTCTGTTCCGCATACAGATTGGGTGTTTTTCGCAAGTGCAAATGCCATTGACCACTTTTTTATTCAGAACCCTGAATTGAAAACAAAAACAAAATTTGGTGTTATTGGAAGATCAACGGAACAACAATTAAAAAAACACAACAGGAATGCAGCTTTTGTTGGTTCTGTTAATGACACAAAAGTAGTCGGGAAAAAGTTTGCAAAAACAGTAGGTGCCGAAACAGTCTTGTTTCCTCAGGCAAAAGGTGGAATACGGACAATCCAACAACAGTTTGAAGATGTTTCCAAATTAACCGATCTGATCGTTTATGAAACAGTAAAAAAGGAAAATGCAAAATTGCCGGATTCAGAAATTCTTGTTTTTACTAGTCCTTCGAATGTGGATTCTTTTTTTGAAAAAGGAAAAATTGCCCCATCACAAAAGGTGATCGCCATTGGGAAGTCAACAGAGAAAAAATTAGCAGAGCATGGAGTTGAAAATTGTATTCTACCAGCATCATTTGATGAAGTTGGTTTGTCGGAGGCAGTTTTCGGGATCTGATAGAAGACAGATTTTCATTATCTTTATGATCTGAAAGAAAAAAATATTTTATATAGTTAAGAAAAAAAACAAAATAATGGATGAGAATTTATCATGACAATCATGAAAATGTTCTTTCCGATAATACAAAAAAGTATATGTTGACACAACGCCCTCGCAGACTCAGAAAAAATGCAATCGTACGTGAAATGGTTGCAGAAACAAGGCTTTCAAAAGACATGTTCATCTATCCCTATTTTGTAGTGGATGGAAAAAATGTTGTGCATCCGATCGATGCAATGCCCGGTATTAATCATTATTCAGTTGATGAATTACTGAAGGATGTTGAGAAAGGTATGAAAGTCGGCATCAACAAAATATTATTATTTGGAGTTGGTGAACAAAAAACGGAAGATGCAAGTTCTTCATTCAGCAACAATTCTATTGTTGTGAAAGCAGTAAAAGCGCTGAAAGAAAAGTTCGGAGAAAGTTTATATGTGATCACTGATGTTTGTGTTTGCGCTTATACAACGCACGGGCATTGCGGAATTCTTCATGATGAATATGTTCACAACGACTCATCAGTGGAAGTGCTTGCGAAAATGGCCTTGGCTCACGCACAAGCTGGTGCGGATATGGTGGCACCAAGTGATATGATGGATGGGCGGATAAAGGCAATGCGAGAATTGTTAGATAAAAACGGTTTTGAAAATACGGCGATCATGTCTTATTCTATTAAGTATGCTTCTGCATATTATGGACCTTTCCGTGAAGCAGCCAATTCTGCTCCGCAAAAAGGTGATCGTAAATCCTATCAAATGGATCATAGAAATGGTAATGAATCAATGGTGGAAGGTTTGCTGGATGAAGCCGAAGGAGCAGATATTTTAATGGTGAAACCGGCTTTGGCATACATGGATGTGATTTTTAATTTGCGTCAAAATACACTTTTACCGATCGCTTGTTACAATGTATCTGGTGAATATTCTATGGTAAAGGCGGCTGTTGCAAATGGCTGGATAGATGAACAGAAGATCGTAATGGAAAACATGCATTCTTTTGCGAGAGCAGGAGCGAACATTATTATTACCTATCACACTAAAGATATTTTGGAAAAAGGATGGTTGTAATTTATTGATATGCAGATTTCTTGTCTGCAGACTAAAAAACAATGAAAAACATATTTCTGATTTTACTTTTTTTACTTCCCGTTTCCGGAAAAATATTCGGACAAGGAACTCCACAGGAATTCAGTAAAGCCTTTATTAATTCTCTTTTAAATTATAATGAAGAAAAATTAAAAAAGCTTATTCCTTCTGATCCAAAAGAACAAACTGAAATATTGGAAAAATTAAAGGAGATCTATTCGAATGATCTGAAGCCTCTGAAAGGTTCTGTATTAAGCTCTTCTACGAGAGCTGTCTTGAAGGATGGTGATGAAAAGTATAAAGAAAAGGCAGATATTTTTATAACTATTACTGATAATAAAAAAATAAAATACGAATTAAAGCTCTGGGGATGTAATAATTTAGATGGTCAATGGTTGTTGGGTAATAAGATCGAGTTGAATAAACTATGATCTTCAAATACATGAATTCAGATACTTCTTCTATGCTTTTTCAATCACTTTCGGTACTTTGAAATAATCAGAATCATGCTTAGGAGAATTTTTTAATGCCTCATCCTGCGTTATTTCTTGTTTTACAATATCTTCCCGCAATAAGTTCACTTCATCACTCATATAGATCAATGGTTCTATATTTGAAGTATCCAATTCATTGAGTTTTTCAATAAAGCCGATCATATTATTCATATCCTTTTTGATCTGCTCTTTTGCTTCATTCTCATATTCCAAACGTGCTAAATGAGCAATCTTATCTACAGTATCGTTATCAATTTTCATTTTCATTATTTATTTCGTTTCTGCTGAATCAGCAATATTGTATTTTTCTAATTCAAGTCTGATGATCTCATAAACTTTCGTACGCAAAGATATTAAATCATTTTCTGTCAAACCAATAGTTGAAATTGGCTTATGGACAACAACTTTTGAGATCCCCGGTTTGCCGGTCGATTTGAAAAACCCGCCATTTTGTAATATTTTCCAATTATTTAAATAGGTTATCGGTACAATTGGAACTTGTTTTTCGATAGCTAATTTAAATGCTCCATTCTTGAACCCTCTTAATCTGCCATTACTCGAAATCCCTCCTTCAGGATACAAAAAGGTGCTATGCCCTCTGTCTATCTCGTTTCCTGCCCGCACAAACGCTCTGTGAGACGACATGTTGCTGCTTCTGTCTACAAGGATGTTCATTCTTTTAAAGAAGATACGGAACAAAGGTGCTTTGTCTAATTCTTGTTTTCCCATAAAAACAAAGTATTTCGGGATCAGCAAATAGCCAATTGAAATATCTAAATAGGAGGCATGGTTAGCACAGTATACAGCAGGTTGTGGAAGGCTTTCAGCTGGAGTTTCTCTTTTTATATCAATTAATATTCCGGGAACAGTAAGTATCCACCGCGCCCATAATTTTTTTAATTTGAATGCGATTGGAAACCAATCGCGCTTTGAAAGCAACACAAAGAATATCGGATAAAGTAAGATCAATCCCAAGGCAAAATTGAGGATGAAAAAGAGTTTCCAAAGGGCACGTGGTATAATCAGCAAATAGTTCATCGGGAAAACAAATGTATGAAATTTTAAGGTGTTTTATTGGTTTTAAATAAACTGTATATTTGAGCTGTGTTCTGACGGAGATTGTCCGAAACTATATTTTGAAAATATTCAACAACCAGCTACAAATAACCAACAACCGAACGAATGTCACGTATATTAACCGGAGTCCAAAGCACGAACATACCACATTTAGGAAATATTCTGGGCGCGATCGTGCCTGCTATTGAAATGTCGAAGCAGGCGGGAAACGAGTCGCTTT
The DNA here is from genome assembly GCA_947476185.1 of Bacteroidota bacterium. GTDB lineage: Bacteria > Bacteroidota > Bacteroidia > 2-12-FULL-35-15 > 2-12-FULL-35-15 > 2-12-FULL-35-15. The sequence goes on along the minus strand of CANJPX010000012.1, from coordinate 39,584 downwards.
TTTTTATTGCCGACCTCCATTCATTGACCACTATTAAGGATGCTGCTTTTATCAAGGAAAGTACAGATGCTGTAGCAGCTACTTGGCTTGCTTTTGGCTTCGATACCGACAAGAATATTTTTTACCGGCAAAGTGATGTAACAGAAGTTTGTGAACTGACATGGTATTTGAATTGTTTTACTCCTTTTCCAATGTTGGCCAATGCTCACTCTTTTAAGGATAAATCAGAACGACTGTCGGATGTCAACGCAGGATTATTCACTTATCCTGTTCTGATGGCTGCTGATATTATATTATATGATGCTCAGTATGTTCCTGTCGGAAAAGATCAGATGCAACATCTGGAAATGACACGAGATATTGCAGAGAAATTCAATAATTTATATGGTGATGTATTTGTTGTTCCTGAAGGGAAAGTGAATGAAGCAACCATGCTCATTCCGGGTATTGACGGCAAAAAAATGAGTAAATCATTGAACAATTTTATCAATATTTTTCTTTCTGAAAAGGAATTGAAAAAAATTATCATGAGCATTGTTACAGATGCGACTCCATTAGAAGATCCTAAAAATCCGGATACCTGCAATGTGTTTGCTTTGTATAAATTGATCGCTTCCGATTCACAGGTCTCAGAAATGCGTGAAAATTATTCGAAGGGTGGTTATGGTTACGGACATGCGAAGACAGCTTTACTGGAATTGCTTTTAGAGAAATATAAATTGGAGCGGGAAACCTATAATTATTACATGAGTAACCGTGAGGAGTTGGATAAAAAATTACAACTTGGAGCAAATAAAGCAAGAGTAATTGCAAAGGCTACTTTAAAACGCGTAAGAGAAAAATTAGGATTTAATATTTGATTATTTCTGATTACCTTCATTTTTAAATTGGAAATTTCCTGATCATTTGATCCCGTATTTCTTTTTGTATTTTTCGTAAAGATCATTTTGATCAGTATTCAGGTCTATATTGGTTCCTTTTATAAATGCTCTTTCCACATTATTGCTTTTCATATCCAACGCATCTCCTGTTGAAATAAATATAGTAGCATCCTTTCCCACTTCGATGCTTCCTGTTGTTTTATCGATGCCAAGTATTTTTGCCGTATTTAATGTAACTGATCTCAATGCCTGTTCTTTTGTTAATCCATATGCGGCAGCTGTTCCAGCCATAAATGGTAAATTTCTGGCACCCATTGCTTCCATATCTCCTTCGTTATTTAAACAAAAAAGCACACCGGCTTTCTGAAGCAAATAGGGAAGTTTGTATGGCAAGTCAACATCATCTTCCTGATAGGTTGGCAGATCGTGTACGCGTGAAATAATGACAGAAATATTATTTTGTTTTAAGAGATCGGTTATCATCCAGCTATCTTTTCCTCCAACGATCACCACCTTCTGGATCTTGTTTTGTTTTACAAAATTGATCGCTTCTACCATTTCTTTTACGGCATTACTATGGATGAATAATGTTTGTGTCCCGGTGAATAATCCTTTCATTGCCTCAAAGCGAAGATTTGTTTCCACTTTAACGTCCGTTTCATTATATGCTTTGGCATCTGCAAATAATTTTTTCAAAACCGCTGTTTGTTTAATATAATCTTTGTTCTTTTCAAATGGTCCCGGGAAAATATTGTCTTCATCTAAAAATTTTCGACCTTGAATTGTTGGCCAATTAATATGAACTCCATCATCCGTTTTATAGGCAGCATCTTCCCAGTTCCAGCCATCCAAAATAACAACACTGGATGTCCCGGAAATTAGTCCGCCACGTGGAGTGATTTGAGCAAGCAGAACCCCATTACTGCGAACGGTAGGAATGATCTTTGAATCGGTATTGTATGCGATCAATGAACGTATGTTTGGCAAAGTGGTTCCCACCTCTCTGAAATCATTTGTTGCTCTTACCGATTCTATTTCTGTTAATCCTAATGTTGAATTCGGAGCGATCAACCCCGGGTATATATTTTTCCCTTTCGCATCAATAATTTCATCATAAGCTGTCTTATCAAAATTCGCAGTTTTTGCATCTGCGACTAAAATTATTTTTCCGTTTTTTATTCCAATAATTGAATTTTGAATAACACTATCGTTGCCCAGATGTGCAGTACCATTCATGATCAAAACACTTTTGGTTTGTGCGAAGGTGATGATAGGTAGGAATAGTAAAATGAATAGAATTTGTTTTCTCATGGTTGTTAGTGTTGATAGGAACGCAGATCTATAATGATTTTTATGATAAAAAAAGGATAGCTGTGTGTCTTATGATATTTTTATGTTTTCTATTTTTATGTTTCTTTTAAAGTCGTTTGACAATACTTTTCTTTTTATTCTACTTCTTTTCCAAAGTTTAATAATAATCCAACTTCTATTTCAGTTGCTTTTAAATAATTTACAAGTTGGATTTTATGGTCTTTAATTAAATATTCGCATGCCTTCAATTCAATGATTACTTTTTTTCAACAATTATGTCTGCAAAGTAATTACCAACACATATTTTATCGTAAAATACAGTTATTAGTTTTTGTTTTTCGCATTCTAACCTTTGTTGCTCTAACTCAATGATCATAGCGTTTTCGTATATCTTTTCCAAAAAGCCGTATCCTAAATTATTGTAAACATTGTAATATGCTTTTATTATTTTCTTAGTTAATTCCGAATGTTTAAAATTATCTCCAATCATAAATATTTTGAATTGTTTATCTTAAAAAATCATAAAAATCATTATAGATCTGCGTTCCTATCTTTTCTATTCTTCATTATTCAAATAATCCTCCTGCATGCTATCACAACCAAATAATTGTGGTTTTTTAAAAATTGGTTTTTGTGTTGGCGCCCCACCTTTTTTCTCATCCAACATTTTTTGAATTATACGCGCTCTTTCTTTTTGAATTTCAATCCTCATTTTTGCATCTTCCTCATTATCGAAATAAATTTGTCCGTCAATAATTGTTTTTTCAACCTTCGCATAGATCGATAATGGATTGTCTGACCACAAAACAAGATCAGCATCTTTACCAAGCTTGATACTGCCTACCTTATTATCAATGTGTAATAATTTTGCAGGATTTAAGGTAACCATTTTTAATGCTTCTTCTTCTGTTAATCCACCATATTTGATTGATTTTGCTGCTTCCTGATTTAATCTTCTTCCCATTTCGGCATCATCTGAATTGATGGCTGTTGTGATTCCCATTTTTGTCAGTATAGCAGCATTATAGGGAATGGCATCTTTAACTTCCATTTTATAAGCCCACCAATCACTGAAAGAAGAAGCACCCACATCATTTGCTTTCATCTTATCGGCTATCTTATATCCTTCTAAAATATGAGTGAACGTATTTACCTTGAAGCCCATTGAATCCGCTACATGCATTAACATGTTTATTTCGGATTGAACATAGGAATGACAAGTAATAAACCGCTTTTTATTTAATATTTCAGCAATCGCCTCCAATTCAAGATCTTTTCTGAAAGGTGAAGCAGCTGTTTTTGCCTTTTCTGACAATGCTTCGTATGCTTTTTGTTTTGCGTCATATTCTTTTGCTCTGATAAAATAATCGTAGTATACTTGTTCTACACCCATCCTTGTCTGAGGGAAACGTATAGAATTCACATCTCCCCAGTTACTTTGTTTAACATTTTCACCTAAAGCAAATTTGATAAATCCGTCTGCTTTCGCAAATTTCATTTCTTCAGGTGATTTTCCCCAGCGTAATTTTATCAAGGCCGATTGTCCTCCAATAGGATTTGCAGATCCATGCAATAATTGCGATGAAGTAACACCTCCGGAAAGTTGACGGTAAATATTTATGTCCTCAGAATTTACAACATCACCCATTCTCACTTCTGCACTTGATGCCTGTGTTCCTTCATTTACACCGCTTAGCGCGATATGTGAATGCTCATCTATAATTCCTGCGGTCAGATGTTTTCCCGTTCCATCGATCACTTTTGCAAAAGAAAGTTTAGGAGCGGTGATATCATCTGCGATACGCACAATTTTTCCTTCTGTGATATAAACATCCTGATTTTTTAAAACACCTTCTGCTTCATTTGTCCAAACAGTAACATGTTTGATCAAAACTGCCTCATAACGCGTTTTGAAAGCGGTCAAATATTTATCAAAACCATTGTGATCATCAAGTGGTTTTCCATATGCACAGAATGGATAAATCACTTGCCCGAAATCAAGAGCATCTTTTTTCGTTGTATCCTTTTTTGTATTTGAAATTAGTTTGCCGGAATAGTTGGCACTCCAATTTATCCAACCTCCATCCGGAGTTTGCCCTGTACCTTTCATTTGTATTGGTTCGTTCGTTATGTTCCCGCTTAAACGGATTGTTCCGTTTGCATCTTTTGTATTAAAGCTTAATGAAATAGAATTTCCTGCGACAACAGCATTCACAGAAATTTTTGTAGTATCGAGGAATAATGTGGCTTTTATTTTATCAGGTTCCCCTTCTATTTTCAATTGATGCAAAACTCTTTCCGGTCCGAATGAAAAATCATAATTGCCTCTTATATCAATTGTGTTATAATCCATTATTTTATAATCTATTCCTTGAATCCAGTTTTCATAAATTATTGTTTTTTCATCAAATAGATTTCCGGAAGTAATGATAAAATTTGCTATCATGCCTCCTTTTATCTTTCCGAGTTTATCACTAACGTTCAACATTTCAGCCGGAATTGTTGTCAGTGATCTTAAGGCTTGTTTTTCAGATAGACCGTAAGAAATTGCTTTGCGTAAATTTTTCCAAAAATCCTTTTTATCTTTCAGGTCGGAGCTGGTAATGGCGAAAGGGATAAAATATTTTTCCATTGCAAAAAGATTTGCAGGGGCCATTTCCCAATGTTTTAATTCTGCAAGGGAAACATATTTTGCATCGTACGCATCTTCAACATCATATGCCATTGGAAAATTTACTGGCAAAATAAATTTACATCCGCTGGCTTTGATATCATCCAAACGTTGGTATTCATTGCCACTTCCTTTCATGATGTAATTAACTTTGAATTCATCCCCGATCTTATCGGCTCTCAAAACGTTGAGTTTGTCGGTAGTTTCAAATATTTGAGGCAGAGAAAGTAAATTATTAAAAGCGTCTAAAGAGATGTTAAATTCTTTTTTTGTTTTGTCGGCTTTATACCACGCTGCATCCAAATAGGTTTGGCGCATTAATGCGATACATCCCATTAATGATGAAGGGTAGTCTTGCGTAGATGTTCCTTTGTCAAAGGAATACATAGCCGCAGCCTTTTCACTGATTATCAATTCATTTTCACGCCTTTCCCCAAGTGATACCACAGATCCGGAGCCTCTTATTATTCCGTCTTTTTGAAATGTGAGTACGGCTCCAAATCCTAATCTGCGCATATCCTCAGCCATTTTAGCATCTTTTGTGAAAATTTTTACGGCATCCGTTTCCGGTTTTATTGCTTGATTCCATCCATAAGCTCCCTTAATATTGCTTTCTACTTGTGGGCCGCCTCCAGTGAAAATGCGTTTAGGTTCCTGCATTCCATAGGATGTGTATGCATCAATAAGTCCGGGGTATATTGATTTGCCTTTCAAGTCATATATAACAGCTCCTTGTGGAACAGGGATTTTTGTGCCTACAGAATAAATTAGTCCGTCTTTTACGACTAATGTTCCGTTATCGATCGTTTCGTCTGCATCAACAATAATTTTTGCATTGATGAATGCATAAATAGTATGGTTTTTATCGGAAGTTCCGTTTACAGGAAATGTTTCCTGTGCGTACAGTGATAAGCAGAAAGAAATTGCTAAAAAGGAAAGTAGATGTTTTTTCATGTTATAAATTGTTCTAAACAAAAATAACATTTTAAAGTGGTTTTATTTTAAAATCGTATGAGTGGTAAAATTCCTGGATTTTTATTACTTTTGAGCGGACAAATAAATAAAAAAAACATGTATAAAACCATAATCACCACCCATTTAATTTCTGTAATATTATTCTTATTGATCTATTTGATCAAAACATTTTTGCTGGTTTCAAATAAAAATGAAGGTTTAGCTAAGTTTACCAAAATTGTTAAAGTGCCGGAAATGATAATTAGCACTTTGTTTCTCGCTACAGGGGTCTATTTGTTGATGCAGGTCGGCACAACTAAATTATTAATTATAAAAATAATAATGGTGTTGGTTTCTATACCGGTAGCGATCATCGGATTTAAAAAGAAGAATAAGGTTCTGGCCATTCTTTCTTTACTTCTTATTATAGGTTCTTATGGATTAGCTGAAATAAATAAAAAGCAAAGAATGAAAATTGAAAAGCAGGTTATTGATACTTCAATTTCTGATGCAAGCAATCCTAACTATAATATTGTAAAACACGGTGAAGCTTTATTTAATGCTTATTGTCAGAGTTGCCATGGTGTTGGAGGAGTGAAGGGTAGTGGAGGACTTGATCTTACAATTACACAAACAGACCATACTACCAAATTGGAACGTATTAAAAATGGTGCGAGTTCGATGCCTCCTTTTAAAGACTTTTTGAATGAGCAGGAAATTAATGCTGTTGTTTCATATATTGAAACGTTGAAAAAATAACACTATTTTGTACGAGACCGGAAAGAAACAGGAAACTGCAGTTTTAGTTGGCTTAATAAACAGAAGTCAGGATGAAGGCACTGCAAAAGAATATCTTGATGAATTGGAGTTTTTGGCTGATACTGCAGGTGCAAAAGTTTTAAAACGATATACTCAGCGATTAGAACATCCCGATTCCAGAACATTTATTGGTGCCGGAAAGCTTAACGATGTGCGGACCTTTGTTACAGAAAACAAAGTTGACATTGTAATTTTTGATGATGAACTTTCTCCTGCTCAGCAGCGTAATCTGGAGAAAGAAATTAATGTTGAAAAGGAGATAAAAATAAAAGTGGTGGACCGCACACGTTTGATCCTCGATATTTTTGCAGCGCGTGCTCATACTGCACATGCAAAGACCCAGGTTGAATTGGCGCAGTCTATATACTTGTTGCCCCGTTTGACAAAAATGTGGGATCACTTGGATCGTATCAAGGGAGGTATTGGTATGAAAGGGGCCGGTGAAACGGAGATTGAAACGGACAGACGTATTGTCCGTGACCGGATCGCATTTTTGAAAGAACGATTAAAAGTCATCGATCGTCAGATGGAAACGCAGCGGAAAAACCGTGCAGATATGATACGCGTTGCCTTGGTAGGTTATACCAATGTCGGGAAGTCTACTATCATGAATATGCTCAGCAAGAGTGAAGTATTTGCTGAAAATAAATTATTTGCAACGTTGGATACCACCGTGCGCAAAGTGGTGATTGAAAATTTGCCTTTTCTGCTTTCTGATACTGTGGGGTTTATCAGAAAATTGCCAACCAATCTTATTGAGTCTTTTAAATCCACGTTAGATGAAGTGCGTGAAGCAGATGTTTTAATTCATGTGGTTGATATTTCTCATCCCGGTTTCGAAGATCAGATAAATGTCGTTAATCAAACACTTGCTGACATTGGCGCAGGGGATAAACCAAGTTTGTTGGTTTTCAATAAGATCGATGCATTTGTTTTTGATGAAAAAGAAATTGACGACCTTACCCCTGTCACAAAAAAGAATTTAAGTTTGGGTGATCTGAAAAAAACATGGATGAATAAATTGAATTCTGAATGTTTATTTATTTCAGCTACCGACAAACAGAATATAGAGGAATTCAAAAAAACACTTTACGGAAAAGTAAAAGAGTTACATCAAAAGAGATATCCTTATAATAAGTTTTTGTATTAACCGAACTTAAACTAATAAAATATTTTGAACGTATTAAAGATCCAAGATATTTATATCTATCCTGTTAAATCATTAGGTGGTTTTCGTGTTCAAAAGGCAATCCTTGAAAATAGAGGGTTTCAGCACGACAGGCGATGGATGTTAGTGGATGAGAATGATCGTTTTTTGAGCCAACGCGAATTACCTCAGCTAGCATTGTTTTTGGTTTCACAAAAGGATTCTTGTTTCAAAATTACATTCAGGTCAAATCCCAATTCTGAATTTGATCTTCCTTTTGTCGTAGATCAAGGTGAAAATGTTATTGTTTCTGTTTGGGAGGATTCATGTGCTGCTATTGAATATATAAAGGGAAGCCAATGGTTCAGTGAGCAATTGGATATTAATTGTAAGCTGGTTTATATGCCCGACTCAAGCATCCGTTTTGTCGAGAAAGAATATGCGCACAATAATGAAATCGTTTCTTTTAGTGATGCATATCCTTTATTATTGATTGGACAAGGGTCATTAGATGATTTGAATAAAAAATTAAAAATACCAATTGGGATGGAACGCTTTCGTCCGAATTTAGTTGTTGACACTGACAAGGCATTTGAAGAAGACGAATGGAAACAAATTCAGATAAATTCAATAGTGGTAACAATTGCAAGGCCTTGTGCCCGCTGTGCTGTTCCATCGATAAATCCAAATACTGCAGAAAAGGAAAAGGAACCGGGGGCAACACTTGCTCAATTTCGTAAGCGGGATAGTACAATATATTTTGGTCAGAATATACTTCCAAAAGAGAATGGAACAATATGTTGTGGCGATGTTGTTAAAGTTATTCAATAGTATTTCTTGCAAAATTATTTTCGGTTCCTATTTAATGACTTTAACATCTTCTCATCTCTTTTGTATACATCGATGAAATAATGTAACTCTCCATATTCATCAACTTCTGCAGTAAAATAATGAATGTAGATAGCAATCGGTTTTTTTAAATAGACATATTTTTGTTTCGCTTTTGATATGTCCGATAAAAGTGAATCTACAGGGTACTTAACACTATCATCTCTGATCAGAAATTTTGAAAAATCCATGAATCTTTCAAGTCGGCAGCAACCATGACTCAATGCACGCATCTCTCTTCCAAATAATTTTCTGCCATCCGTATCGTGCATATATACACCGTACTTGTTATCGAAATTGAATTTTAAAATACCGAGGGAATTATCTTCTCCGATGCCTTGACGCAATCTCCATGGGAAATATGTTTTCGAATATTTTTTCCATTTTATTTTGGAGGCGTCTACTTTTTGATTGTTACCATCTAGTACATCAAAATTTTTCCTTCGTAAATAAGAAGTGTCTCTTTTTAAAATTGGTAATATTTCTTTCGTGGCGATGCTAAAAGGAACAGTCCAATAGGGATAAATTAAGAAATAGCGGATAGTGCTTTTTAACAATGGTGTCTGGTGGTCAGGTGCACCAATGATCACACGTGATTTCATTACAAGCGTATCTTCTTCCACCACTTTCATTTCGAATTTTGGAATGTTCACCCAAACATATTGTTTTTCACGTGGCACTTTGTACCATCGCCACCGTTCCATATTCAGTTCGATTTGATTGATATAATCTTTTTTAGTTCGTTGAAGTGCCTTGAATGTTAGTTTGCCAATTTTCCCATCTTCAGTAAGATAATTTTTACACTGGAAATTTTTAATGGACTTAACTAATTTTATGGAATCGGATCCTGTAAATTCATCAAAATAATCATGGCTTTTGATGAGTCGTTCTTTTATCCTTGTCATAAATGTTGTTGAGTCGGATTCTCTATTTGCGATGCTGTCCCAATCACTGTTTTTAAATTCTTCTTTGAAATTTTTTAAAGAAAGTTTCAGGGCTCTGTAATATTCGTTGGTTGGTTCCAAAGAATCTAGGGCAGAACGGAGCGTGTTTTTAAAAATGGAAGTATTTAATATTTCTACGACATTTGTATCAAGTTGTGCCGCCTTCCACTCGGGAGTTAAACTGTCTGCATTCAAGCGACCTTTATTTAAATGAACAGCCATTGTGAAAAAGGCATCTGCCAGTAAAAGATCTGCGTTCATTAATTTTACTGCATCTAACTTTTGGGTTGCACTATCTTTTGCTAATTTTAAGAGTGATTCAATTTTTTTGAAGTGATAATCTTCAGGTATCAATCCATAGACATCTGAATTTTTAATTACATCCAGAAGCGTGTCACCCTGTTTGGTTAAAATTCCTTTATCGGTGAAAACTGCAGTATAGTTGTTGTGATGGTAAAAATCTAAAATGAATTTTGTAGCAAATAAACTATCTTTTTCAATTACAAAAATTGCAGAAGTATCGGTGTCGCTTAATTTTTCATCCAAAAGTTTACCGATTTCCTTGTTTACTTTTTCTGGGTTATCGACAAGAACAATTTCTTTTGGTTTTTCACTCCCGCATTTATTACAGCCTATGACAATTGTCAGGACGAAAAGGAATAAAAGAAAATGATGCGATTTCAAGTGTGGGATATTTACTCAAATTTACAAAATAGCTTTCACATAGGTTGTAATTGTATGTTTTATCGTGAAAATCTGCTATTTGGTCTTTCAAATCCCTTAATAGTGCTATCAATAGACATCGATAAAAGTTATTAACAATTTGAAAAAGTTTTAAACGTGGCGTTTTATTTATTAAAATATCTGCTTTATTTGTATTTCACTTAAAAACTAAATTATTAATCTATATAAAACTAACGTATGAAAATAAACAAAATTTTCTCTATGATTGTAGTGGTGGTAGCTGCAGTTATGGCTTTTAATTTTAATTCTTATGGCCAGGCAAAATATTATCCGGGATACGTAATTGTGCTCAATGGTGATACATTGAAAGGGGAGATCAAAAAGAATCCGAAACGCGAATTCGACAATTTTACAAAAGCTGCGTATCGCAAAAAGGATGGTTCGGAAATCAAAACATTCAACCCTACAAAGATCAAAGAATATTGTGTTGATGGCGTCACCTTTGTTTCACGCAATGTTGATGGAGAGCAAGTTTTCGTTAAACGTGTTTCTAAAGGTGTTGCAAATTTGTATGAATCTCAGATTGAGGTAATGCAGATGAACGATATTAAAGTAAAGTCTGATTATTACATGGAAAAGGAAGACGGTGGTTTTGTAAGAATAAAATCAGGAAAGTTTAAAAAGCAAATTGAAGAAGTAATGGCTGATAACGAAGAAATTGTTAAAGCTCTTGAGGAAAAGAAATACGATTATGATAATATTGTTGAGTTATTTAATGCGTATAATAAAACAGCATCCAACTAAAATAATTGAATATCAATTAAAAGCCCTGAGGTAATTACTTAGGGCTTTTTTTATTTCCTAAATACTTTTAAACACTGCCATAATACCGAGTTTTTTGAGGTATTTTTATACAATATTCTAATATAAAATTACATGTCCGGAAACAATAAAAAACTTTTTTTGCTTGATGCTTTTGCACTTATCTATCGTGCTTATTTTGCTTTCGCGAACAATCACCGTATCAATTCCAAAGGTTTAAATACATCTGCTATACTTGGGTTTACAAATACGTTACTGGAAGTTTTAAAAAAAGAAAAACCTACTCACATTGCTGTTGTTTTTGATACACCTGAACAAACCGTCCGCCATATTGAATTTGCTGAATATAAAGCTCATCGCGAAGAAATGCCCGAGGACCTGGCTTTGGCAATTCCATATATCATCAAAGTAATTGAAGGGTTTAACATCCCCGTTATTTCAATGCCCGGATTTGAAGCCGATGATGTTATCGGCACACTTGCCAAAATGGCTGAAAAGAAAGGATTCACAACCTATATGATGACTCCGGATAAAGATTACGGACAGTTGGTATCTGATAATATTTTTATTTATAAACCTGCCCGTATGGGAAATGGAGCAGAAAAAATGGGGGTCAGTGAGATTTGTAAAAAATGGGATATTCTGAATGTTGATCAGCTCATAGATATTCTTGGATTGATGGGAGATAAAGTAGATAACATTCCCGGCGTTCCGGGTGTTGGTGAAAAAACGGCCATTCAGCTTATTAAAGATTTTGGGACTATCGAAAATTTATTACAAAATACAGATAAGTTAAAAGGAAAATTAAAAGAGAAAATAGAGCAAAATAAAGAAAAAGCAATTCAATCGAAATGGTTGGCAACCATCATTTGCGATGTGCCTGTGGAATTTGATGAAAAAGCGTTGGAAATTGAGGAGCCTAATAAGGAAGCTTTAAAGGCCTTGTTCACAGAATTCGAATTCAGAAGATTGGCTGAACAGGTATTTGGCGAAACGATCGCTTCTGCAAATACTCAAGCAGAGCTGGCAAAGCCTCTTGCTGCTAAAGCAAAAAAAACAAATCCTGATCAGATGGATATGTTCGGAGAAGTTGGTGAGACAGAAGAGATCGAAGAGGAGGAATTGTCTCATGCACCAAAAGTTTTCAGAACGATAAAAGATGTACATCACGCTTATCATCTTGTTGATACAAAGGGAAAACGTGAACAGTTAATTCTGGAATTAAATAAACAATCGGAGATCTGTTTTGATACAGAAACCACAGGTCTTGATACTCAAACTGCAGAATTGGTTGGAATGTCATTCTCCTTCAAAATTGCGGAAGCATATTATATTCCTTTTTCTGCTGATCAGATGGAAGCGCAGTCTGTATTGAACGAATTCAGATCTGTTTTTGAAAACGAGAAGTTGACAATTATCGGCCAGAATATAAAATATGATATTTCTATTTTAAGGCGATATGATATCAGCATCAAAGGGAAATTATTTGACACGATGGTAGCGCATTTTTTGATCCAACCGGAAATGCGTCACAATATGAATGTGCTTGCCGAAACATATTTGAATTACTCACCGGTCTCAATTGAGACACTTATCGGCAAAAGAGGAAAAGGACAGTTAAGCATGCGTGATGTACCTCTTGAGGAAATAAAGGAATACGCTTCAGAGGATGCTGATATAACATTTCAATTGAAAAATAAATTTGAAGGAATGCTCAGCGACCCGATTACAAAAAAATTGTTTGACGAAATTGACATTCCGCTTATTCCCGTCCTTGCAGCGATGGAGGCTGAAGGAATTGCATTGGATAAAAATGCACTGAAAGAATTGTCAACTGAATTGGAAAAAGATATTTTAATTGTTGAAAAGGAAATCCAAGGATTGGCAGGTACTTCCTTCAATGTTTCATCACCAAAACAAGTAGGAGAAATATTATTTGAAGTATTACAGATCACAGAAAAACCTAAGAAAACTAAGACAGGGCAGTATGCTACAGGAGAAGAAGTGTTGGTGAAATTAGTTGGAAAGCATGAGATTGTCGGGAAGATCCTGGATTATCGTGAATTGGTAAAGCTCAAAAATACATATGTTGATACCTTACCTTTATTGGTTGATCCAACAACCAATAGGATCCATACTTCTTATAATCAGGTGGTAGCTGTTACCGGAAGGTTGAGTTCCGATAATCCTAACCTGCAAAATATTCCTATCCGTACTGAAAGAGGCAGGGAGATCAGAAAAGCGTTTGTTCCAAAAAATGAAAATTATATTTTGCTGTCGGCAGATTATTCACAGATAGAATTAAGGATCATCGCAGAGCTTAGTAAAGATCAGGGAATGATCGAGGCATTTCTTTCCGGACAAGATATTCATAAAGCAACTGCAGCAAAAGTTTATGGCGTTTCTTTAGAGGAGGTGACATCCGACATGCGTAGAAATGCAAAAATGGTCAACTTCGGAATCATCTATGGAATATCTGCTTTCGGACTTTCTGAACGATTAAATATTCCCCGTAAGGAAGCTGCAGCCATCATTGAAAATTATTTTGACAAATATCCTCGGATAAAAGCATACATGGATGAAAGTATTGCACTTGCGCGTGATAAAGGTTATGTAGAAACGATCATGGGCAGAAGAAGGAATTTGAGGGACATCAATTCAAATAATCATACTGTCAGAGGTTATGCTGAGCGGAATGCAATTAATGCACCAATACAAGGAAGTGCAGCTGACATGATAAAAATTGCAATGATCAATATTCAAAAAGATTTTACTGAAATGGGTATCAGATCAAAAATGCTTTTGCAGGTGCATGATGAGTTGGTGTTTGATGTGCTGAAGGAAGAATTGGAAATTGTAAAACCAATAATTGAAAACAGAATGAAACATGCTATACCTTCATTAACGGTTCCGATGGAAGTTGGAATGGGAATAGGTGTAAATTGGCTGGAGGCACATTAGAAATAAAAAATAAATTCTCACTTCTATATTCTTTTTTAGAAGCCGTAATCTTTATAATCTTTTGTGAATTCTTCAGGAAGAATTGTCGAATTTACTTTTAGATTAGAGTATTCATAGGTTTCAAACACTCCCTGATCATCATATACTTTATTGCTGATAGGTAATAAATATTCCTTGTCAATTAATAGGATTGTTAGTTTCCCATATGCATTAGGAACTTGAATGATCTGCCCTTCTTTAACATCACTGTACCAGCTTACCTTTGGATTGTTCATCAGTACCATGTATTCGCTGATCTTTAATTTTCTAGCGATAGTGGTCAGATTTTCTCCGGCTTTTACAGTATATGGTCCCCAGGCAAAATCAGGATAAGAGATCGCTAGTTTGTAACAACTTCTACCATCTATTTTATCCTCTCCAATAATAACAAAGTATTTATCCAACTTATCTCCGGCACGTTTAAAGCCGTCCTTTAAAATATCGTATAAATATTGAAATCCCATTTCATGAATCGTGTGGTGCTGGTCTTTCCTCATCAACGATCCATATGGGTCGAGGTTGAAGTTCATATATGGGAATGCCCCAGGATTAACTAGCGCCTCAGAATTGTTTTGACCTTGGATCCAAAGCACTTCCGGACCTTTTAATGATAAATATAATTTTCTTGGAGATACTTGTAATTTTACTTTCGACTCTGTATGAGTCATTTTACCTTTAATACGTTCGTTGCAAGATAAATTAAAACGCAGCGTTTTTACATTTTCTACAGCTGTGAAAATTTTATCTATCAATTCACGGTTATTCGTTATTTTTTCACTTCTTACAGCCCGGAATGAGATGAACAGTGTGCTGAAAGCAAAAAGTGCTAAGAATAAAAAAAAATATTTTGTTTTAAATATCATCATCAAAATAAAAAGTATGCAAATGTAATCGCATTTTTAATTTAAAGTTAATTTAATTTTATCAAATGCCTCTGTATTAAAATCCATAACCTTTAAAGTCCTTCGAGAACTCATCGGATTTGAATGGCTGGTTAATGCGGATGTTCTTAAATTCATAAGATTCATATAGTCCTTCCTCATCATAAACGATAACATAGATAGGAATACATGTTCTTTTATCAATAAATAACAATACTTTGTTTGAATAGGGGATTGGAATTGTGAGCTTTTTCCCCTCTTTGATAGAGCCGTAATAACTCGACAGATCATTTTTATAACGGATCTTATAATCGCTGGTATTCAATTTTTGAGCAATGCTGGTCACGGTTTCCTCTTTTTTTGTAGTGTATTCAATATATTTATATTCAGGGAAGCTCATAATAATTTGATAACATTCCTTATTATCCCATTTAACTGTTCCACCATAAGTGAAATGTTTGTCGAAATCTTTTGGCGATTTCAGTATGGTGTTAGCTATTATTGAACCGATGTAAGTTGTCCCTAATTCAAAAATGGTATGATGCTGATCTTTCCGGACGATGCTCCCAAGTGGGTCGAGGTCAAAATTCAATAAGGGAATTGATTTGGAATGAACAGTTGCATTCCCATTGTTGGTGGATTGTACCCAAAGCATTTCAACGCCTTTTCCTGGGCTATGGAAATATATTTTTCTTGGGAAGACATTTATTTTAATGTACGATTCGGCAATTAAAAAGTGGTCTCCTATTCTTTCCGTTGCTTTAACGCTACAGGACTGTGTCTTTACTTTTTGGATACTATCGAGCATATATTCTACAACTTCTTTGCAGGATATTGCTTTTTTTTGTGAAGCGCTCCCTATAAAAAGCATTGTTATCAATAATATGGCGAATGGTCTCAATATTCTCACATTACAAAATTAACAAAAAAGCGCCCATTTTCTTTATTTCCAAGACCTAATAGGTAAAATTAATTCTGTAAATTCGTGCAAATAAACCTTTCTTATGAAGATCATCGGAATTATTCCAGCACGTTATGCTTCAACACGATTTCCCGCTAAACCATTGGTCGATATTGGCGGGTTAACGATGATCCAACGTGTGTTCATGCAGGCTAAAAAGTCGGAATTGTTGAATGATGTTGTTGTTGCCACCGATGATGAGCGCATTGCTGCTCATGTCAGATCTTTTGGCGGTAACGTGGTTTTAACAAGTGATTTGCACCAAAGTGGTACCGACAGGTGTTTTGAAGCTATTCGTTCATTTTGTCCGGATGCTGATGTGGTAATCAATATTCAAGGAGACGAACCTTTTATTCAACCGGGACAGATTGATCTCGTTGCTTCTTGCTTCAATTCTCCAGAAGTTCAGATTGCTACCTTAGTAAAAAAGATAAACACGGATGAGGAACTGTTTAATGTAAATATTCCTAAAGTGTTATTGAATATTAATAAGCAGGCTATTCTATTTAGCAGGCAAACAATTCCGTTCATCAGGGGTACAGAACCTAAGAATTGGCTGAAGGAGTTCACATTTTACAAACATATCGGCATATACGCCTATCGCACGAATGTTTTAGCCGAAATTACCGCATTAAAACAGTCGCCCTTGGAACTTGCCGAAGCGTTGGAGCAGCTTCGCTGGCTGGAAAATGGATACAAAATTAATGTTGAGATTACTGATTTTGAGAGTGTTGCAGTCGATACTCCTGAGGACCTTAAAAAACTCAGCAAATTTTTGTAATTTTACAACTACTTTAGCCTAAGTCTTTGCAATAGAAATGAACATAGAAAAACATATTGGTGAATTACTTTACGACCACAATTGTGTGATCGTTCCCGATCTGGGTGGTTTTGTGGCCAATTATGCACCGGCAAAAATTGATCCTTCCCGGCATTCCTTTATTCCACCTTCAAAAAATATTGTTTTTAATATAAATTTGAAGAAGAACGACGGTTTGTTAGCTAACCATATTGCTTTTTCTGAAAGCACAAATTATCCGCAAGCCTTAAAATATATCCAGCATTTTGTTGACAATGCAAATCTTCAATTAAAAAAGGGAAGCAAACTGAAGATAGGTGAGGTAGGTACCCTTTTTTTAGATGTTGAGCGGAATATTCAATTCGAACCTTCAATAACCAATTTTTTACCGGATGCTTTTGGCTTGGCACCATTTTATTCTCCTGCTATTAAACGTGACAATATTGCTAAACGTTTAGAAAAAGAATTTATTGACCGAGGTGCTATCCCTGTTCAGAAAAAGAGAAGTAATATTAAGCGTTATGTGGCTGTAGCTATTGCCGCCCCTTTGCTTTTTGCATTGATTTGGATCCCTTTAAAAACGAATCTTCTGAAGGATATTAATTATTCAGACATAAATCCTTTTTCCAAAAAGGAAATAATAAATCCTGAGGCGAAAACAGTTGCTCCAATTTTAAATAATGATACAACAGTAACAAAGTTTGTTACTAAGGATTCTGTGATACAACCTGTGGCATTGACCATGATAGATCCTGTTGTTCCTGATACTACTGCAGTTGCTAAAAATTATATCAATTTAAATTATAAATTTCATTTAGTGGCAGGCTGTTTTCAGATTGAAGAGAATGCCGTAAAATTTGTTCAAACATTACAAGCACAAAATTTAAGTGCTGCCATTATCGGACAAAATAATAAAGGATTATTTGTTGTTAGTTGCGGTGACTTCCCTTCCCGTAAAGATGCTTTGAACGAACTTGATGGACTTCGTAAAGTTCAGCCGAATGCTTGGTTATATAAAAATTAATAATTTCTGTTATTATTTTTGATACCTGTAAGATCATGAGATTTATATTTCTATTCTTTGTTGTTGCTTTTCTGGCATCATGTAAATCTCCTCTTCCCGTTTATTTTGATAATTCTTTCGGGATACAGCAAGATAGTTTTCCAAAAAGTATGCAAGGAGATTTTTATCCTTTAGATGAAATAATAAAAAAAGGTATTGTAAGTTTTGAAGAAAAATATTACATCAAAAATGGAAAGCTTGCCATAAAGGATTTACAACTTTCCGGTTCGGATACAACAAAAATTGGAAAAACGGATGAAGAGGTCAGGTTAGAAAAAGATACAAATCTTAACTCCTCAATTGTTGAAGAAGAAAATAATTTCTATAAAATAGCATCACTAAATTCAATTGCTCTTATTAATTTAAATGCGTCAATCGATTCGGTCACGAAGAAAATTGATATTGTTTTTGGTTTTTTGAAGATCGCAAAAAATAAGATATCACTGATATTTATCGATTCTTTAACCAATAATTACGAGGTGGATATATTTCAGTTAAGTGAAAAATTAAAACTTACAAAGTATCAGGATGATTATTATCTGGATCTTCTTACTCCTTTTGGATGGGAATATCTTAAAATAGAGGAATGGAATAAAGGCGAATTTCTGAATTTGGTGCCTTTTTATTTTACTACCTATAACGACAAAACAGGTGATGTGAATGAATTTTTAAGGTCAACTGCCCAAATTTATCCGAACTTAAAACCGATCTATAACGAAGCGCACCTTATTGTAGGGCTAAAAGCAAAATCTAATGCTAAAATAGTAAAGGAGAAATTCAAAAAGTCGGAAACCAATATTGAACTTATAAAAGTAAAATGATCATTTACTATTGCTCTTTTGGCTTATCTTCCTCTTTTGCCAATTCATTCTTCTCCCTGCTTTTTTTATAAATTCTTATTGCAAGAATGAGTGTAAGTGAAAAAATTATCAGTCCAAGCAGTCCCCAAACAAAACCACTGCTGCTTTTCAATACAATTAGAAATACGATCGCAAACAAAAGAACGGTTGCCACCTCATTCCACAAACGTAATCTGAAGGATGAGTGTTTAACATAATCCCTTTGTAATTGTTTGAACATTACATGGCACTCCATATGGTACAATATTAATCCTCCCACAAAACATAATTTAAGGATAAAGTAAGGTTGATATAAAAATACTTCAAAGGGCCAGTTAAACAAGATCCAGGATCCGAATATTACTGTCAGTATCATCGATGGCCAGGTTATGCCATACCACAATCGTTTTTCCATGATCTTGTATTGTTCTTGCAAAATACTTTTTTCAGGTTCGGGTTTTATTTCAGCTTCCGTATGGTAAATGAATAAACGAACGATATAAAATAAACCGGCAAACCAGGTTACTACAAAAATGATGTGTAAGGCCTTAATATAAGAGGAGTCCATTATCTGATGAATTTATTTTGTGTAAAGGTAAAGGAAATAAAAGATTCTGTATAATAAAATGTATGTGTTAATTAGCAGTTTTTAGTTTGCAAAATGAATCTGATTCAATTCCCGTAAGAAATAAAACGCATATCTTTGTGCAAATAATTAAAACTATGAAAGCGAAAACATCCAAAGAGTCATTGACAATTCAAACTCAGATAGTTTTACCGAATGATACCAATACATTGGGTAATTTGTTTGGCGGACAATTATTACAATGGATGGATATTGTGGCTTCAATTGCGGCTCACCGTCATTGTAAACGTGTTGTTGTGACAGCATCCGTTAATAATGTTTCCTTTAATATGCCTATAAATCATGCCAGCCTTGTAACATTAGAAGCAAAAGTGTCAAGAGCATTCAATTCTTCTATGGAGATTTTTATTGATGTTTGGGTAGAGGATCATGTAACCGGTGAAAAAAGGAAATGTAATGAAGCCATTTATACTTTTGTTGCTGTAGACCAAAATGGTTCACCTTTGCCTGTGCCGGAATTAATACCTGAAACAGATGAAGAAAAGTCGCGTTATGAAGGAGCATTGCGAAGAAAACAATTAAGCCTTATTCTTGCCGGTAAAATGAAACCAAGCGAGGCTACTGAACTAAAGGCTTTGTTTTCATAATTTATATAACCTTCAATTAATAAACTTTTTCTCGTCGATCTCCGTCATACATTTGAAATGCCCTTTCGGACATTTGTCATAGCCAATTTTTGAGCAAGGCCGGCAAGAAAGATCTTTTACCTCCACTATTTTTGATTTGGGATTCGGTAAATAGGGTGTAAATCCAAAGGCAGGAACTGTATTTCCCCAAACAGAAATGATCTCTTTTTTGAAGGCTGCGGCAATATGCATCAACCCTGTGTCATGTGTGATTATTTTTGATGCTTGTCTGACAAGCGAAGCCGATTGATTTAAATTATATTTTCCACAGGCATTGAAAATGTTGACTCCCACAGCATTTGCAATTTCGTCTCCTCTGTTATAATCTTCTTTTCCTCCTAATAACAGAACCGGTATAGTTAGTTTTTTACAAATGGAAATAATTTTTTCCAGTGGCAATTGTTTCGTGAAATGTTTTGCCCCAATCACAAAACCAATATATCCGTTTTGATGTGAGGCGGGAAGAGAAAGGATATTTACTTCATCCTTTTCCGGAATGAAATAATCCAATCCTTTGTTGTCATTTTTAATTCCGAGTTGTTCAACCGTCCTTAAATAGCGTTCAACAATATGGTCGCTTGGCATTTTGTCGATTTTGAAGTTAACTAAAAGCCATTTTTTGAAATTTAATTTTGAAAAAGCAGCGGAAGGTTTCCCCAATGCTTTTTTGATCTGCATCGAACGAATATTATTATGCAGATCGATAATAAGATCGAAATTTTCTTTTTTTAATTGGGGAACAATTTCTTTAGCATCCTTTTCGATGGTGTGAATTTTTGAAATGTGTGGATTGTTCTCTAAAATATTTCTAAAGGATATTTTTGTGAGATAATGGATTTCAAAATCAGGTTTTTGTTCCTTGATACAACGGATCACAGGCGTTGTTAAGACAATATCGCCAATAGAACTAAAACGTATGATAAGTATTTTTTTCAAATTTTTGTAGATGCTAATATTCTCCTGGTTTCATTTCGCCGGCTACTGAGGGAGATTATTGAACCGACCAGGTCGCTCCGTCTTTAGTATCTTTAATAGTGATGTTTATTTTATTGAGGTCATCGCGTAATCTATCGGATGCAGCAAAATCTTTTTTTTCTTTTATCTCTTTACGAATCTCTAAAATAACTTTCATTACTCCTTGAAGTGCTTTGTCTGTTGACGAATTTGTGTTTTCCGGCCTAAGCCCCATTACTCCAAAAACAAAATCATGCATTATTTTTTTCAATGCTGAAAGATCAGCTGTAGTGATCGTTTCTTTACCATCATTTACTGAGTTGATGATCCTTGCACCTTCAAATAAATTGGCAATTAAAATGGGTGAATTAAAATCATCATTCATTGCGTTGTAACAATTTTTTTGAAGCTCCTTAATATTTGAAGTGGAGGTTGCACTTATTTTTAAATTTTCCAGCGTTTTTATAGATGTCATCAAACGCGCATATCCTTTTTCAGAAGCTTGTAAGGCTTCGTTTGAAAAATCAAGTGTGCTTC
This sequence comes from Bacteroidota bacterium, assembly GCA_947476185.1. Taxonomy (GTDB): domain Bacteria; phylum Bacteroidota; class Bacteroidia; order 2-12-FULL-35-15; family 2-12-FULL-35-15; genus 2-12-FULL-35-15. Next base: position 18,157 of record CANJPX010000012.1, on the reverse strand, counting down.
TGTAATGTGTTTGCAGCATAAAAAAGCGGACAGCCATCGGACTATATCCCTTTTCGAGCAGAGGATGATCTCCGGTGAATAATTCTCCCGGCAAAAATCCATTGCCTGCTGATTTCGACATGCGGACACCATTAACAGTTAACATATTTGTATGCATCCAATAATTGACCGGAGCCTTATGGTTACAAGCTTGCGACTGTGCAATTTCGTTTGTATGGTGTGTTGCCTGCAGATCCATTCCTCCACCGTGGATGTCGAATGTATCTCCCAGATATTTGCTACTCATTGCCGAGCATTCGATATGCCATCCTGGAAAGCCCCATCCCCATGGTGATGGCCATTTCATAAGTGTTTCCGGCTTTGATTGTATCCAAAGTGCAAAATCCAATCGTCCGTTCTTTTCATCTTGACCACTCAATTCTCTTGTCCCTTCTAGCAATTCATCCATCTTGCGATTAGTCAATTGCCCGTAAGGAAATTCATGGTTGTATTTTTCAACATCAAAATATACCGTTCCGTTTTTAATATATGCGTATCCTTTTTCTAAGATTATTTTGATCATTTCTATTTGCTCACAAATATGTCCGGTAGCGGTTGGTTCAATACTCGGAGGAAGTGTGTTGAATTCACGCATCACATCATGAAAACCAAGGGTGTATTTTTGGACAATTTCCATGGGTTCAAGTTGTTCCAATTTTGCTTTTTTAGCAAATTTATCGTCACCTTCATCGCGGTCACCCTCTAGGTGTCCTGCATCAGTAATGTTTCTGACGTAACGAACTTTGAAATTGAGATGGAGAAGGTAGCGATATATAAGGTCGAATGACATGAATGTGCGGCAATTGCCTAAATGCACATCACTGTATACTGTTGGTCCGCATACGTATAATCCAACCATTCCTGCATTTATCGGAACGAATTTTTCTTTTGTTCTTGATAGTGTGTTGTAAATAATTAATTGATCTTGCATAGGTTATTATTTCTGCTTTCAAGCTTTTCTGTTTTCCAAATGTTCTTTTCTAAAAATAAAAACAAGCTTGGTTAAAAAAAAATGGACTTATGAAATATTCATAAGTCCAAAGATATTAAGTTTTCGTAGGTTTTACGAAATTGTTGATTTATTCTTCAATAACACTATCTCCAACATACTTGCCTCCTTTATAAACCGCAATTCTGTTTAAAATACCATCTGAATTATAGAAATATACTTTTCCGTCGATTAATCGGTTCTTAGCGAAAGTACCGTCTTTTGTAACTTGTTTGTTAGAATTTAATAATTTCCAATATCCTTCTCCATTGAAGGGCTTACCTAAATTGTTCTTCTCATTTTTTTGAGCAACAATTGGCGGTGCTTCCACTGTTTTTGTTTCTACAGCTGTTTTAACAATAGGTTTTTTAGGTTCAAATGTTTTTACTGAGGCAGGATCAATATTTCCTCCGTTAAAATTTTTCACGGATTTCATATCGCCATTCTCGTAATATTCAGTAACAGGTCCCGCTTCTTTTCCTTCAGCCCAATTTCCTTCGATCATAACCTGTCCGTTAGGATGAAAATATTTTTGGTCTCCTTCACGTTTTCCGGTAGCGCCAAACTTAAATGCTTGCTGAACCTGACCATTATCGTAATATAATTTATAGTCACCAACCCAACGGTTGTTCTTCCACATGCCTTCTTCTTTTATCTTTCCGTTATCGTTATACATCTTAGCATAACCATTCGGACGGTTATTTTCATAGGTGATAACACTTTTAATATTGGTATTGCAGTAGTATTCTTTCCAAAGACCTGTTTTTTTGCTATCAACAAATTTTCCTTCTTCAACTTTTTGATCGTCTTTGTAACATTCCTTATGAAGATCTTTGTTTAATATGATCCATTTGCCCTGTTTTTTACCATTTGCATCAGTAAAATTAGTCGTGTCTTTTCCAACCGATGACTGAGCAATGACAATCTTGCAAGTAATAAAGAATAATATTAGGAGAGCCTTTTTCATTCTATTTGAAGTATCTTTTGAAATTCAAAAATAAATTTAAAACAAATAATTTACACTTTGATTGTTTTTTAGACCAATTTAAAATTTTCTTCGACCGATTTCAATCTTCTGTTATCAATAGCCTATCTAATTTTACGCAAAGGCGGGAATTAAAGTTACATTATTTTAATTATTTTTTTAAATTTTTGATCATATCACTTGTCATGCTAATTAGATCATAATCAGGTTTCCATCCCCAGTCTTTAGAAGCTTCAATAGAATCAATACTTTTAGGCCAACTGTTAGCAATTTGTTGACGTGAATCAGGCTTGTATGAAATACTAAAATTAGGTACATATTTTTTAATTTCCAGAGCTATTTCCTTTGGTGAAAAGCTGAAGCCGGATAAATTATAGCTGGACCGTATTTTTACCTTATCGGAATCAGCCTGCATGATGCCTATCGTAGCCTTTATTGCATCCGGCATATACATCATTGGTAAAGTGGTATTTTCTGATAAAAAACACTCGTAACTACCTGATATTAAGGCTTCATGGAAAATGTGTACGGCGTAATCGGTTGTCCCGCCACCGGGAGCAGATTTCCATCCAATTAACCCCGGGTATCGTAAACTTCTGACATCTACCCCAAATTTTTTAAAGTAGTATTCGCACCAGCGCTCTCCCGCCTGTTTGCTTATTCCATAAACGGTGCTTGGTTCCATAATAGTGAATTGTGGAGTATTTTCACTTGGGGTATTCGGACCAAAAACGGCTATAGAACTAGGCCAATAAATTTTTTCAACGATCTTTTCTTTGGCAAGGTCAAGGACATTAAATAATCCTTGCATATTCAGATCCCAGGCAAATTTTGGCATTTTCTCGGCAGTTGCGGATAAAAGCGCTGCTAATAAATAGACCTGATTTATCTTATGTCTTTTTACGATCTCCAAAATACCTTGTGCATTCATCACATCAATTACCTCAAAAGGACCCTCTTTTGCCTGATCTGTTATCTTGACATCAGATGCAACAACATTATCGATTCCGTATATTTCTCTGAGGTTTTGAACCAGTTCCGTTCCTATTTGTCCGGATGAACCGATCACTAATATTTTATCGCTCGTTCGCATAGTCTTTTATTTTATTTTTTTTTCTTCTCTTTTTCAAGGACAAGGTCGGGATAAGGTTTGAAAGGCTAAATATCTTTAATTAATTTTAAAATAAAAATAAATTATCACTTAAATATGAGCATTCGATTGTGAACGAGAATGGCTTTTGTGGATATTTCGTAAATTGCAGCGATTTTTAAACCCTAGACACTATGTTACTGCAAAACAGAGTTAACAAAAAGGAGCTTAAAAAACGAATTCAGGAAGAATCTATCAAAAGGATAACTGTTTCGTTTTACCGCTACGTAATTATTGATAATCCACAGGAAGTTCGCGATAGTTTATTTCTGCTATGGAATGCCTTGAAGATACTCGGTCGTATCTACATTGCCCATGAGGGAATTAATGCACAAATGTGTGTTCCAGAGGAAAATTGGGAGATCTTCAAGTATAACCTTAACCAAGATCCACTGTTTGCAGGAATTCCTTTTAAAATAGCCATTGAAGACGATGGGAAATCTTTTTATAAGTTGACGATCAAGGTCCGTGCGAAAATTGTTGCAGATGGTTTGGATGACGATGCCTTTGATGTTACAAATGTAGGGTCACATTTAACAGCAAAGGAATTTAACCAGGCAATGGAGGATCCGGAAACCATAATAGTGGATATGCGAAACCATTATGAAAGTGAAGTTGGGAAATTTACAGGAGCAATTTGTCCGGATGCAGATACTTTCCGTGAAGAATTACCGATGGTGATCGAAGAGTTGAAAGACAAAAAAGATAAAAAAATTATAATGTATTGCACGGGTGGTGTGCGTTGCGAAAAAGCGAGTGCCTATTTAAAACACCATGGATTTAAAAATGTAAGTCAATTGCATGGTGGGGTTATCGATTATGTTCGTCAGATAAAAGCGGAAGGAATTGAGTCCAGGTTTATCGGAAAGAATTTTGTTTTTGATGAACGTGTTGGTGAACGTATAACGGATGATGTTATCGCGCATTGTCACCAATGTGGAACGTCATGTGATACCCATGTAAATTGTGCGAATGACGATTGTCATTTATTGTTTATCCAGTGTGAAGCTTGTGCCGAAAAGATGAATGGTTGTTGTACTCCCGAATGTATGCATATTGCTTCTTTATCAGTTGAGGAGCAAAAAGCATTGCGCAAAGGAAGAAAAAAAGAAAATAGTCTTTCAGTATATAAAAGCCGATTGCGTCCAAATTTAAAAGATGTTTTGGAAGGACTTAATTTGAAAAAAGAGTAGCTTTTGTTTTTTTCGCAACCCTTACATCTGTTTAAATATTGTGAATTATCACAAACGAACTCCTAACACGCAAACATCATCAATTTGTTCAAGATTCCCGCGCCATTGCTCAAATGCTTGATCTAAACCAAGGTTCTGTTCCTTCATAGGTAGGTTTTTGTTTGCTAGTAAAAGTTTTTCAAGATTGTTGTATTTGAATTTTTTCCCTTTCTCACCACCAAACTGATCGGCAAAGCCATCCGTAAATAAAAAAAACATATCATTTGAATTCAATTGAATAGTATGTGTTGTAAAAGGTTGTGCATATTCAGTCAATCCTATGGGTTGTTTATCTGCTTTTATTTCAATCATGATATTATTGTTTGTGTACCACAAAGGATTGTATGCTCCAGCCCACTTAATCGTTAAATTATTTGGTTCATTTACAAAACTGCAAAGGCTGATATCCATTCCATCTTTAACATCTTCCCCACTCTTTTTAAATGTTTCTAGTACAAGTTCTCGTGTTTTGTCCAGTATCTTTCCTGGGTCTGTCAAATGGAATTCTTTTACACATCTAGTGAGTGCATTGGCGCACACAACACTTACAAGCGCTCCTGGAACACCATGCCCCGTACAATCTGCAGCAGCTAAAAAAATGTGTTTTTCACTTGTTTCAAAAAAATAAAAATCACCGGCAACAATATCTTTCGGTTTATATAGTAAAAAGTTATTAGGCACCTGTTGTGTAATGTTTTCAGGGGTCGCAAGAATAGCGAGTTGCAATCGTTTTGCGTAATTAATAGAATCAATGATTTCTTTTTGTTTTTCTTCAACTATTTCTTTTTGCAATTCTACAGCATGTTTTTGTTGTTCAATAATTATTTTTTGTTTTTTTGTAATTCTAAATCGCGAGTATAGAAAAATCGAAAAAACAAATACAATTAAAAGCAAACTTGCAACCGAAAAAATAGTTACTTGTTGTTTTTTATGAACTTCGTTTGAAACTGCTTTGGCCTTTTCCTTTTCTGCTTCCGTTTTTATTCCAAGTTCTGCTTGTTTTTTTTCAAAGTCGAAGTTCAGTTGTTTGCTGGTAAGTTCTTTATCTTTTTCGAGATTAAAAATCGAATCACGTGAAATGCTATATTCTTTATAATGTTCTAGAGCTTTTTTATGTTTTCCAAGATTCAAATATACTTCGCTGAGTATTATTTCAAAATCCATTTTTTCATTGAGCATTCCAATTTCATCGCAAATAGCGATTGCTTTTAGTAGATTTTTTTCTGCTTTAGCATCTGTTTTTTGCTTATGATATATGATGCCGATATTTCCTAAATTTCTAGCAATGCCGTTTTTGTCACCAATTTTTTGAAGTGTTTGAAGTGCTTTTGTATCGTATTCAAGTGCCTTGTTGAAGAATGATTTTCGCTCACTGGTTGTGTTGTTTTTAGATTCTGCAAGGCTTGCATAGGCATTTCCTATATTCCCAATTGTGTAGGCTGCATCGTAGGGATTGCCATACTTCTCTTTTAATTCCAATGCTTTAAAGTAATAATCAAGAGCTTTTTGTTGCATATTCTGTTCTTCAAAAACTATGGCCATATTTCCCAAGTGTCTGGCTATTCCATCATAGTTTTTTATTTCTGTATCAAGCCGAAGAGCTTTATTATAAAATTCCAAAGCTGTTTTATATTCTTTTAAATTATAATAAACTAAACCAATATTTCCCAATGTTGTTGCCTGTCCTTTTTCATCGTTATATGTTTCGTAATATTTCAGTGCTCGTAAATAATATTCTAAGGATTTTGTGTATATACCGATATTGTCGTAGGCAATACCAATGCTTGAAAGAGTTTTTGGTTTTCGTTTATAAGCATTTTCTTTTAGTTGCGTATTTGTGCTTTTTTCATTCACCGTCCATATCGACAAAGCCTTTTCGAGGTATTTTAGTGCAGCTGTGTTATCGCCTTTATTGGAAGCAAACACCCCCATTTGGTGATAGGAGATTCCCATTCCTGTATCCCATTTGGCATTCTTTGCATATTCAAGAGCTTTTGCACTAAAATAAATGGCAGAATCGGGGGAAAAATAAGCATACTCTCTTGCATATAAATTAATTGTTTTGTTAAGCGATGTATCTCGTGTTATTGAAGCAGGCCGAATTTCTAGTTCATGAATATATGCAGCGAGAGAATCTTTGTATGTGTTTTGCGCTACAGACATGCCTAAAATGGAGTCCAGTAACAAAAATAGAAATTGTTTCTTCATATGATGACTGTAATATAAGCATTATTTCTCGAGTATATTTTTTGTAAATGAATTTGAATTTGTTGGTTTCAATAATTTAATTGAAGACAAAACCCTTACATTAGCACAAAACAAAATTTAGTGCTTCGCTTTCTTTTAACTATTTTTCTTTTAACTATTTTCTTCCCTTCAACGGCCCAATACACCATTTCCGGTAAAGTACTTGATGGTTCAGGAAAGCAAGCACTTGCTTTTGTAAATATTGCTATCATCAGCACACAGCAAACCACTTCTTCTGATATTGATGGCAAATTTTTCCTGAGTTCTTCAGAACCCATTGTTGGCATTTTGTTTTCTTATGTTGGATATGATTCCTATAAATATACTCTTGGTGATGAAAAGGATATTATAGTGAAGATGCAGAAAAAAACAGTTGACCTTTCAGCCGTTACAATTACTCCAGGAGAAAATCCAGCCCATCGCATCATAAAATTGGCAAGTAAGAACCGTGACAAGAATAATCCTGATATGATCCGGAGTTATGAGTGTAATACGTATAGCAAAATGTATTGGGATTTGGTTTATAATAATGATGAAGTAAAAGATAAAAAAGATTCGCTGAAATCAGATTCCTTGAAATCGAAGCTTAGAATATTTTCGGAAAACACACATTTGCTAATGATGGAGTCTGTTACGGAGCGAAAGTTCTTATATCCGAAAAACCTGAATGAAACTGTGGTCGCAACAAAAGTTTCAGGATTTAAAGATCCTTCTTTTTCCTCTTCAGCAACCGATATGCAGCCTTTTAGTTTTTATGATGATTGTTTTCGCATTCTTGGTAAAGATTTTTTAAATCCTATAACGAGTGGAAGTACAACAAAATATTTTTTTGCAATTGAAGACACTTTGTTCCAGGGAAAAGATTCTGTTTATATTATTTCATTCCGTCCGCGTAAAGGCAAAAATTTCGAAGCGTTGGAAGGGGTTTTATATATTAATACCAATGGCTATGCAATTCAAAATGTAATTGCTTCTCCATTTGAAAAGGGGTTGGTTGAGGTGAAAATTCAGCAACAATATAAATTTATTGACGATAAACAATGGTTCCCCGAGCAATTGAATTACGAGTTACATTATAAAAAATATCCTACAAAATTCATGGGGATGAAACTTGTCGGGAAAAGTTATATCTCGGATGTAAAATTAAATACGGATTTAAAGAAAAAGGATTTTGGAATTGAAACCGTTCTTTTAGAAAAAGATGCAGGGAATAAGAGTGATAAGTACTGGCAATCACAACGCATCGATACCCTTGATGAACGGGAAAGGAAGACTTATCGTGTAATCGACAGCATTGGTAAGAAAGAACATTTTGACAGGATCCAAAATGTTTTTGAAGGTCTGACAACATTGCAAATTCCGATTTCATTTATCAGTGTTGATCTCAACAGAATATTTGGATTCAATGACTATGAGGTCATTCGAGGAGGTCTTGGATTACATACAAATGATAAGTTGACAAAGTGGATAAATGTTGGGGGGGATATTGCATATGGTTACAGTGATTCTATCACAAAATACGGCTTTGATGCAAAAGTATATATTAAAAAGCGAAGCAAAGATTTTTATATAAAAGCATTGTATTCAAAGGATATTGCAGAGCCCGGTCGTTCGCAATATTTTTATACAAAATATAATTTCAATCGCAACCAATTAACCTTTCGGATGGATTATGTGGAGCAAATGGAATTGTCCATGAATTTCCGAACATTTAAGTATTTAACAGCAAATTTGGCCTACAATAAAAGTTTTAGGATTCCCAAATACAATTATATCTTTTTGCCGAACAGAGAAGATCCGACAGAAACTTCGATTGGTTTCAGATCCACAGAAATAAGGTTAAAAGGAAGGTATGCTTATAAAGAAAAATTGATCCAGTCGTTCGGGCAATTATTATCAGACGGAACAAATTTCCCTGTTGTTTATTTTGCATATACTAAAGGGTTGAAAATGAATTCCACGGAAGCAAAATACAATTATGATAAAGTCTCATTGGGTATTGAAAAGTCGTTTTTGATAAAAAATCTAGGACGGTCAAAATTATTATTCGAGGGAGGGTATCTGAACGGAAATGTTCCCTATTCCTTTTTGTATAATGGAAATGGTAGTTATTCAAAAGGCGGTTTTTTATATGTGGAAAATACGTTTCAAACGATGGGCCTCTATGAATTCCTTTCTGACAGATATGTGAATTTATTTTTCTCTCATAATTTTGGATCACTTCTTTTTAAGCGTCCGAAATTTCAACCTCAGTTCGTAATTTTTAGTAATGCCGGAATTGGAAATTTGAATCATCCTGAACAACATTCTAATCTCGGATTTAAAACAATGGAAAAAGGTTTTTTCGAGAGCGGTTTGTTGATCAACAATGTAGTACGGGTAAATTATTATAACATTGTTTATTTGGGCTTTGGCGGAGGTGCATTTATGCGCTATGGCCCTTATGCTGATGCAAAAGCTGAAAATAATCTAGCTTATAAACTATCCTTACTCCTGAGTTTTTGAAAGCCAAGTATAGCTTTCAACGAGATTCTCTTTTTGCCAGTAATTTTATTATGATTAATTTCGGGAAGAAAACATTAATAGGGTTAATTAAAAAACTATGTGGGTATCCATTGCACGCTTTATTTTAAGAAATAGATTAGCCATTATTCTTGTGCTTGGAGGATTAACCGTGTTTTTTGGCTACTATGCTCAAAAAGCAGAATTATCCTATGAGGCTCCAAACCTTTTACCTGATCATGATACAACGGCTGTAGAATACAAAAATTTCAAAAAGCGATTTGGTCAGGATGGTGCTGTTATGGTAATTGGTATTTCAGATACGTCCTTATATACTGTCAAAAACTTTAATGCCTGGTATGACCTGGGTGATCATTTAAAAGATGCTATCGGTGTAAAAGCGGTTTTGTCTGTTGCACGTTTACAGACATTAGTAAAAAATGACAGCCTTCAGAAGTTTGAAAATTTCCCCATCCTTTCCAGAAAACCACAAACTCAGGCTGAAGTTGATAGCATCAAGATAGTGATCAAGGCACTTCCATTTTATAAAGGGATAATTTATAATGATACCGCTCAAACCACTTTGATGGCGATCACTTTCGACAATAAATTATTGAATACAAAGGACCGTTTATGGATGGTGGATTCAATTAAAGCGCAAGTCGAAAAATTTATTGCTGCTACAAATATTGAGGTTCATTATTCAGGTATGCCTTATATCAGGACAGCTGTAGCACGTAAGATACAGAGTGAAATGACCTTATTCATGGTGTTAGCTCTGATTGTCACCGCAATAATTTTAATGTTGTTTTTCAGGTCGTTCTTACCGGTCATTTTTTCTCTGATAGTTGTTTTTATTGGTGTGATTTGGTCGGTTGGGATATTGGTATTGTTTGGTTATCATATTTCTGTACTCACAGGGTTAATCCCTCCTCTTTTGATTGTTATTGGTGTCCCCAATTGTATTCTGCTACTAAACAAATATCACACGGAATTTAAATTGCATGGAAATAAGATCCGGGCGCTTTCCCGCTCAATTGAAAAAGTAGGGATCTCTTTATTCATGGCAAACATTACTACATCAATTGGATTTGCAGTATTTTGCTCAACAGATAGTAAAGTATTATTTGAATTCGGATTGATTTCTTCAATGAGTGTGATGCTTACATACTTGATCTCTTTGATGTTGGTGCCAATCGTTTTTAGTTTATTGCCTTCTCCATCAGTAAAGCATATTAAACATTTACAAAGCAAGCGTATTTCTGCGATTCTTCAAAAAGTGGATTATTGGGTGCATCACTATCGACCAAGGATCTACGCGATAGTAATTGTATTGGTCGTGATAGCCATTTATGGAACAACAAAAGTATTACCATTAGGATATGTTGTTGATGATCTGCCTAAAAAAGATCCTATTTTGGTTGATCTCCGTTATTTTGAAAAAAACTACAACGGGGTTCTTCCTTTCGAAATTGCTATAGATACAAAAAAGCCAAATGGTGTTTTTGCTGATGGTGGCAGAACACTTTATAAGATCAATAAACTTCAAAAATTATTTTTACAGGATTCTGTTTTTTCAAAAGCCGTTTCAGTTGTCGAAGGGATCAAATTTTTTAATCAGGCATATAATGATGGGGACAGAAAGGATTATCGTTTGCCCGGTGCAATGGACCTGCAGAAGTTAGCTGATTATGCTAAATCGGATGCCGAAAGTAAATCAAGTCAGTTTGCTGCTTTCATCGATAGCACAAAACAATATACAAGAGTAAGTGTTCAAATGAAAGATATAGGTTCTATAGAACTAGGGAAATTGTTGGAAAGATTAAAACCAAGAATCGACAGTGTTTTTAATTACGACTATGAAAAAAATGAGTGGCTCTCTGCTGATAAAAATTACAAAGTTGTAATAACAGGAAATAGCATGATCTTTTTGCAAGGCAATAAATTTTTAGTTAAAAATTTATTGGAAAGTGTTTTGTTAGCAATTTTATTGATTGCAATTGTTTTGTACACATTGTTCATGTCACCGCGCATGATATTTATTTCTGTTGTCCCTAGTTTAATTCCTTTAGTAATAACAGCTGGAATTATGGGCTTTTTCCATATATATATTAAACCAAGTACAATTTTAGTTTACAGTATTGCCTTTGGTATTGCCTCTGATGGAACACTATATTTTCTTACTAAGTACCGTCAGGAAATGAGAAACCCTCATTCCAGTATTTCGAAAGCTGTGTCACTTACTATTAAAGAAACCGGAGTCAGCATGATCTATACCGCGATCATTTTATTCTGTGGGTTCGGAATATTTTCAGCTTCCAGTTTTGGTGGCACTGCAGCATTGGGTATATTGATTTCTGTAACGCTGTTGATCGCATACTGTTCAAATTTAATATTGTTACCTTGTTTTTTACTCTCGTTGGAAAAACGAATCACCAACAAAACATTTTTACAGGATCCATTGATAGAGGTTTATGACGAAGTTGATGACATAAATCTGGATGAATTGGAAATAAAGAAAAAATAATAATTTGAAAATGTGACTATTTGAAAAGTAATAGAGAGAAAACTTTTTCAAGAAATAAATTAAAGTACGATATATGAAAGGAATTATATTAGCCGGAGGTTCCGGAACTCGATTGCATCCTTTGACCCTTGCTGTCAGTAAACAATTGATGCCAATTTATAATAAACCAATGATCTATTATCCGCTATCTGTATTGATGATGGCAGGGATCTCGGAAGTGCTTATTATTTCTACACCTCACGATCTTCCCCAGTTCGAGCGATTGTTGGGTGATGGGAAAAGGCTGGGTTGTAAATTCAGTTATGCCGTTCAGGAAATTCCAAACGGTCTTGCTCAGGCATTTGTAATTGGAGAAAAATTTATTGGAAACGATAAAGTAGCATTGGTATTGGGAGATAATATTTTTTATGGAGCAGGATTGGGAAGGTTATTGCAGCAACATCAAGATCCTGAAGGCGGAGTTGTTTTTGCATATCACGTTTCTGATCCTGAACGATACGGTGTAGTTGAATTTGATGCAACAGGTAAAGCTATGTCGATAGAAGAAAAGCCCTTGACACCAAAATCAAATTATGCAGTTCCCGGATTGTATTTTTATGATAATAGTGTTGTACAAGTTGCAAAAACATTAAAACCTAGTCCTCGCGGAGAATATGAAATAACAGATGTAAATAAATATTATTTACAAGAAGGTAGATTAAAAGTAGGGATCTTGGACCGTGGAACAGCATGGTTGGATACGGGTACTTTTGAGTCCTTAACGCAAGCCGGACAGTTTGTTCAGGTAATTGAAGAGCGACAAGGATTAAGAATTGGTTGTATCGAAGAAGTAGCATTCAGAATGGGTTACATCAATAAGGAACAATTGAAAAAAATTGCAGAGCCACTTTTGAAAAGTGGTTATGGATCCTATTTAATGAAGTTGGCAGAACAATAATTATAAAACAAATCTGATAATTGCAAACGATAACCTCATATCAGCAACAAATTGAAGATGCTTTAAAGAATAAAAAGTATGGTTCCGATCCAAAAGAACTGTATGATCCTATTTCTTATATCATGTCATTGGGTGGCAAGCGTCTTCGCCCTCTTCTCGTTTTTATGGCATGCGATTTTTTTGATGGCAACACTTCCAAAGCTATTCATCCGGCTTTAGCTATTGAGCTTTTTCATAATTTCACATTGTTACATGATGATCTGATGGACAAGGCTCCCTTGAGAAGGAATCAGAGCACCGTTCATGAAAAGTGGAATAATAACATTGCCATTTTAAGTGGCGACGCTATGATGGTTCGTGCTTATCAGGAGTTATGTATGAGTAAAAGTAATTCGCTTCCTCAGCTGCTTGATATTTTTAGTGATACTGCAATAAAGGTTTGTGAAGGTCAGCAGTACGATATGAATTATGAAACGATTTCTAAAGTTTCTATTCCGCAATATATTAAAATGATTGAGTTGAAAACGGCCGTTTTGTTGGGAGGTGCCTTGAAGATCGGTGCGCTGCTTGGTGATGCAAGTGAAGAAAACGCTCAGCGATTATATGACTTTGGGAAAAATATTGGATTAGCATTTCAGTTACAAGATGATATACTTGATGTTTATGCCGATGCTTCAAAATTCGGAAAACAAAAAGGTGGGGATATTATCGCCAACAAGAAAACATATTTACTCTTGAAAGCGTTAGAAATGGTTGAGGGTAATCGCTTTATGAAAGAAGAGTTACATCAATGGATTAATGCGCCTCATTTTGATGCAGAAGAAAAAGTGATTGCAGTTACCAATATTTACAACTTCTTAAATGTAAAAGAATTGGCTCAAAATGAAATGCAGAAGTACTTTGAGTTATCATTGACATACTTGAAAGACATTCCTGTTACCGCATCAAAAAAAGAAGCTTTGATCGCTTTTGCTGAAAGCTTGATGGTAAGAGAAGTATAACATGGTTTACGACAAACATATATTCATTTGCACCAATCAGCGGGCGGAGGGAGCTTCCAGAAAGAGTTGTGGAGAAGCACATGGGATGGAAATAGTTGATGCTTTCAAAAAAAAATTAAAAGCATTGGACCTTCCAATAAAGATCCGGGCACAAAAATCCGGTTGTTTGGATATTTGTGATTTCGGGCAAACAATTGTTATTTATCCTGAAGGTGTATTTTATGTGGGTGTGGAATTAAGCGATATTGATGAGATTATTGATGAGCATATTATTAATGGTCGTGTTGTCGAAAGATTAAAGTTAGAAACGGTACGAGATAAAAATGGATAGTACCCCGATGGGGCAGATAAAGCGGGTTATTAAAGTAATAAAAAAACTTTGCGCCTTTGCTGCATAAATGAGAGAAACAAAAAATGAACTTCACCGACCTCTCCCAATATATAAATCGGCTTGATCTCATAAAAGATACTGCTGATCAGATCATCAAAGATTTTGATATGTTTGGGATGGAAATAAAATTCTCCGGCAACGCTTTCAATGCTTACGAAGAATTATTTGATCAGATGGAACCTCATATTAAAAAGCTAATAGACTCCAATCAACAAAAATTTCTTGGCATATTATACCGCATTGATCTGAGTGACGAGCAAATCAAAAAAGCTGTTCATGGAAATTCTACCGAACCATTTTCAATGATTGTAACCGACCTTATCATTAAACGCGAATTACAAAAAGTGGTAATCAGAAATCACTATAAAAAACTGTAATTCTGTTTATTTTCCATTCCTCTTTAAAAAAATAAAAATGTGGCTTCGGGATATGTCCGTAATAGATTATATTTTAAGAGTAAGTTATGAACAATAGTTGATAAAATAGTTAGACTATTTTTGATTTTCACCTTCTTAAATCAGCATTATTATTTCTCTAACTTTCTGATAAATAGTATTTTGTAGTCAAATGTCAGTTGCGAATTCTTGTTTTTATTGTTCTAGGTAATTTTTATTTTCAAAATTCGACTCCTAATATTTTATGATTCTAAACATTAAATAAACCCTTATTTTGACATATTTTGGCCAAAAATTAAAATGCTACACATATGAAAAAAACTAAAGGACTGTTTACAGTCATTCTCATGCTATGCCAGGTGGCAATATTTGCCCAGGCCAGAGTAATTACGGGAACCGTTAAAGATTCAAAAACCAATGAAACACTTCCCGGGGTTACAGTCTTAATTGAGGGCACGACAACTGCAACTTCTACAGATGCAAAAGGGTCCTATTCAATCTCAGTTGAAGGGACAGGGAAAAAATTAATTTTTTCTTCTGTTGGTTACACACTTCAAACTGTTCTTGCAGATAAGGATGCGATTGATGTTTCTTTTGTTGCGAGTACAATTATGTTGCAAGAAACAGTTATCACTGCAGTTGGTATTTCCCGCGAAAAGAAATCCTTGGGTTATGCCTCACAGGAAGTAAAAGGTGATGCCGTTCAGGGTGCCCGTGAAATGAATGTTGTTAATTCTTTGGAAGGCAAAGTTGCCGGACTGAATATTACATCTTCAAGCGGAGCAGTTGGAGCCTCATCAAATATTACTTTGCGTGGCGCTACTTCTTTTACCGGAAATAATTCGCCATTATTTGTGATTGATGGTATTCCCGTTGATAATGATTTTAAAGAATCCCGTACCGGATCACCAAATCAAGGAAATCCGATATCCGATCTAAATCCGGATGATATTGAATCAGTAAACATACTAAAAGGACCGGTTGCTGCCGCCTTATATGGTTCACGTGCGATGAACGGAGCTATCATTGTTACAACAAAAAATGGAAAAGGACTTAAAGGAAAAAATTCTGATTTTCAAGTGACTTATAATGTAGGTTATTCCAGAGATAAGACTTTACGTTTACCTAAATTTCAAAATTCATATGGTCAAGGGTATACCGGAGATGATCCATCAGATGGTTCCGGTAATTTTATGTATGCTGACGAAAGTTGGGGAGCACCATTGGATGGAAGAACGTATACAAACTATCGTGGCAGAGTAACTACATGGGATCCACAACCGGATAATATTAAGGATTTCTTTGTTGCAGGTCACCAATTAACAAACGCTCTTTCCATCGCAAGTGGTGATGATAAAGGTGCTGTTCGTTTTTCATTGTCTTCTTTTAATCAAAAAGGAACTGTTCCTAACACAGCTTATGCTAAATATACCACAGGATTAAATATCGACAGACAATTAACAAAAAGGTTAAGTACTGAGATAGGCGTAAATTATACGTTGGCTCAAGGCAAAAACAGACCGGGTGTTGGTTATGACACTTATAACCCTTTGCAATCAATGTTTGGATGGTTTGGCCGTCAGGTGAATATGCAGGAATTGAAAGATAATTATAATGAAATTGATCCGACAACAGGATTACATTATAACTGGAATCCTGTATACCATAATAATCCTTATTGGACATTATATAACAATCCAAATAAAGATAGAAGAGACAGAGTTGTGGCAACAGCAAAATTCAATTATAAGATTTATGATTGGTTGACTGCAACTGTAAGAGCCGGTTCTGATTTTTCAACGGAGAGTCGTTTCCAACAATTCAAAAAAGGTACAATTGATTATTCAGTTATGCAAAATGGTGGATTTTATGACGATAAAGGAAAAAACACAACGACTAACGTAGATGCGATGTTGACCGGAAACAAACGAATAAAAGAAACATATTCAATCACCGGAACTTTAGGTTATAATTATTACAGAAGAACTTCAGATGCTAGTAATACTGAAGTTCAAGGTTTGTTAGTTCCTGATTTGTATAACGTTTCTTTTGCTGCAAATGCACCAATAGTAACTGCAAGCATGTCTAAAAAAGAGATCGTAGGTTTATATGGCTTGGTTTCTTTGGGATATAAAGATTATCTATATTTAGATATCACTGCAAGAAATGATTGGTCATCTACATTACCATCTAAAAACAGATCTTATTTTTATCCTTCTGTTTCAGGAAGTTTCATCTTCTCTGAATTATTGAAAACCCAAAAATGGTTATCATTTGGAAAATTAAGAGCAGGTTTAGCATTCATTGGTAATGATACAGATCCATACAATTTGACATCTTATAAATCATCCGGTTCAATTGGAGCAGATCCTTCTGTTATCAGTACGCCATTCAATGGAGCAGTTTTATTAACACAGGAAAATACACTAAAAAATCCTGATCTTAAAGCAGAAACTGGTAAGTCATTTGAAATTGGAACTGACCTAAGATTTTTTGATAGTCGGGTTGGTCTAGATATTACCTACTATAACACAACTACAAAAAACATTATTGTACCGGTTAGCATCCCTGCATCTTCTGGTTATACTTCTACCCTTATTAATGCAGGTAAGATCAATAACCAGGGTATCGAAATCATGTTAAACCTTAATGCTGTTACTTCAGAAAAAGGATTTAAATGGGATATCGGTTTGAATTTTGCAAAAAACAAAGGCAAAATTGTTGAAGTTGCAGAAGGATTAGATAAAATTTTCCTTGACAGAGATTGGGCTGATTTGTATTTAGTTAAAGGCGAATCATATGGTACCTTATATGGGAATTCAGTTTTAAAAGATGAAAATGGAAATGTATTAACTGATGCTGATGGATATTTAATTAAAAATCCAACACCACAAAAATTAGGAAATGTAACTCCTGATTTCAGAATGGGATTAGAAAATACACTTTCTTACAAAGCATTAACTTTAAGTTTCTTGATTGATTGGCAACAAGGAGGAAAAGTATTTTCACAAACAAATATGTGGATGGACTATGCAGGTGTTTCTGAAAGAACAGAAGATCGTCCGGCAGCAGGTTTAGTTAATGAAGGAATGGTTGCTGATAATTCAACAGGAACTTGGATCAGTACCGGAGTTGCAAATACAACACCGATTGCTTGCGAAGCTTATTGGGGTGATCATGCCTATATGAACTTTGACAACGCGGTTTATGATGCAACATATGTAAAACTTCGTCAAGTGAGTTTAGGATATACTTTACCTGAAAGTCTTATTAAGAAAAGCCCTTTCAGCAAAGTTGAAATTGGACTTTATGGAAGAAATTTATGGATCATGTATTCAAAATTACCTTATATGGATCCTGAAGTTAATAGTTCTAACTCTCGTAATGCATCTGGTTTTGAATCAAATGCTATTCCTTCAACTCGTTCAATTGGAGCTAATTTAAAAATTGTATTTTAATCTAAAAAACTGAGTATCATGAAAATGAAAAAAATAATTATATACGGTTTAGGAGTGCTTCTCATCACTTCTTCAGTTTCTTGTAAAAAGAGATTTGATGATATGAATGTTAGTCCTAATAACCCGGCAGATGCACCGGCACAAATGTTGTTGTCGAATGTAATAGCCACTACTGCATATAGATTGCAACTAAGTGCAGGATTAGTAATGACGGATCTTTGGGTTCAACATGCAAAGGCAACTACTTATATGGATGAAGATAAATATAATCCACGTAATGATAGAATGGATATTGTTTGGAGTTC